>NZ_MUNF01000141.1:1492-13914 GCF_002154555.1 Streptomyces murinus | reverse complement strand
CGCGGGCAGCGCCAGCACCGCCAGGGTGAGCGCCAGGCCCCGGGTCAGCGCCGGGCGCCAGCCGCCTGGCAACGCTGTCACGACATGCGCGACCCCGTCGGAGACATCGTCGAAGTGCAGGGCGGGCAACGGCTCGTCGGCGGGCCGCAGATGGAGCACCTCGCCATGGCGCAGCTGCACGGTGGCGGGGGTGGCGTCGGCGTCGAACGGGTCCTCGCCGAGCCGCTGGAGCACCCAGGGCGTGCCGCGGTCGGCCGTCTCCGTCGTCACATGGCGCACCAGTACGGGCAGCAGCGCGGAGACCGGTGTGGTGAGCGGGATCGCCAGGTCGGCCTGGCCGGTGGGGCCCACCACCGTGACCCGGCAGACCTCCGAGGCGGGTGCGGTGACCGCGGGGGCTGTGGTCATCGGACTGCTCCTGGGGAGAGGGAGGGAGAAGTGGGGAGGGTGCGCATGCCGCGCATGCCGCTCGTGCCGTTCATGCTGTTCATGACGACACCAGCCCGGTCTGTACGAGGCGTACCGAACGCCGGGTGACCAGCTGGGCCCGGCCCGCGGGCAGCGTGCGCGGCTTGGCCTCGCCGAGGAACTTGCCCTCCTCCTTGGGGTAGGAGAAGAGCAGACCGGGGTTGCCCAGCTCCCACAGCCGGCGCAGCACCGGGTCCATCATGGCGCGGATCGATCCCGAGGTGCTGCGGGCGACGACCAGGTGCATGCCGATGTGCAGGCCCTGCGCGAGCAGCGGCACCAGGGGCGCCATCGGGGAGGGGGCGCCCGGCGCCCCGGAGAACAGGTCGTAGTCGTCGATGAGGACGAACAGCAGCGGCCCCTCCCACCAGTCGCGGCGGGCGAGCTGCTCCGGGCTGATGTCCGGGCCCGGCACCCGCTTGCCCACCGACACCGAGGCACTGGTGGCCAGTTGGGCGAGCGCGTCGCTGTCCACGACGTACCCGACCCGGTACGCCTCGGGCACCGAGTTGAGGAGTCCGCGCCCCGGGTCGGCGACCATGATGCGCGCCTCCTCGGGGGTGTAGCGGGCGGTGATGGCGCGGATCATCAGGCGCAGCGCGTTGGTCTTGCCGGTCTCGCCGTCGCCGAACACCATCAGGTGCGGGTTGGTGGTGAAGTCGTGCCAGACCGGTTCGAGACGCTGCTCGTCCCAGCCGAGACAGACCTTGAAGTCACCGTCCGACACCGGGAGTTCGGTCACCGGAAGACGGGTCGGCAGCAGCCGGACGCCGGGGGCGGGGCGGCCCGTCCAGAAGGTGTCGATCTCCGCCACGGCCGACTTGGTGGCCGTCGTGAGATCCCCGGTCTCGCCCGAGCCGTCCAGCCGGGGCAGCGCGGACAGGAAGTGGTGGGTGCCCGCGGTCAGACCGCGGCCGGGCTGGTGCGGTACGGCCGCCGCGATCCGGGAGCCGACCTCGGACTCCATCGAATCGCCCAGCCGCAGCTCGAACTTGGTGCCCAGCAGGTCGCGCAGCCGGGGCCGGAACTCCGACCAGCGCACGGCGGAACCGATCACATGCAGACCGAACGACAGTCCGCGCGCGGCCATCTCGATGACCCGGGGCTCCAGCTCCTCGTAGTCCTGGCGCAGCGTGCCCCAGCCGTCGACCACCAGGAACACATCGCCGTAGGGGTCGTCGATCTCGCCCGTGGCCCGCAGCCTGCGGTAGGCCGCCATCGACTCCAGGCCCCGCGAGGTGAACTCCTCCTCGCGCTTCTCCAGCAGCTGGCTCAGCTCGGCGACCGTACGCAGGACGCGATCGCGTTCGAGGCGGGTGGCGACCGAGCCGACATGCGGCAGTCCGGCCGTGGAGACCAGACCGCCACCGCCGAAGTCCAGGCAGTAGAACTGGACTTCCTCGGGGGTGTGGGTCAGCGCCAGGGACAGCATCAGGGTGCGCAGCAGGGTCGACTTGCCGGTCTGCGGGGCGCCCGCCACCCCGATGTGGCCGTCGGCACCGGAGAGATCGGCGACCAGCAGCTCCCGCAGCTGCTCGAAGGGCCGGTCCACGATGCCGAGCGGCACCCGCAGGGAGCTGAGCGAGGGATGGTCCGCCGCGCTCATGCCGCGCACCGGGTCCGGCACGATGCCCGGCAGCAGCTGGTCAAGGCTCGGGGACTCGGTCAGCGGCGGCAGCCACACCTGCCGGGCCGGCGGTCCGCTCTCCGCCAGGCGCCCGATCAGCACCTCCAGGAGACTCTCCTCGTTCTGGTCGCCGCCCGACGCCTGTGCGGCGGCCTTGCGTTCGGCGGCGGCCGATGCCTCCCGGGCGGTCTCCAGCGCCTGCTGCTCGGCGATCCGCTCGGACATCAGCGTGCCCTGCCGCTCCAGCCCGAACAGGGTGATCTCCTGCCCGGCGGCGGCCAGTTGCGCGGAGTGCTCGGCCTCGTCCACCGGCTCCGGCGCGGCACCGGAGACATAGGCGGCCTTGAAGCGGACCAGGTTGGTGGTGTCCACCTTCAGATAGCCGTTGCCCGGCGCCGACGGCAGCTCATAGGCGTGCGAGACGCCGATGACGCTGCGCGACTCCATCGCGGAGAACGTCCGCAGGGCGATCCGGTACGACAGATGCCCCTCGACCTTGTGGATACGGCTCTCGTCCAGCCGCTGGGAGGCCAGCAGCAGATGCACCCCGAGGCTGCGTCCGAGGCGGCCGATGGAGACGAACAGGTCCACGAACTCCGGCTTGCTGGCGAGCAGTTCGGAGAACTCGTCCACGATGATCAGCAGCGAGGGCAGCGGCGTCAGGTTCACCCCGGCGCCCCGCGCCTTCTCGTAGTCGAACAGCGAGGAGTACCCGGACTCGCGCAGCAGCTCCTGGCGGCGGATCATCTCGCCGTTGATGGAGTCCCGCATACGGTCCACGAGATGGATCTCGTCGGCCAGGTTGGTGATGACCGCCGAGGTGTGCGGCAGCCGGTCCATGCCGAGGAAGGTCGCGCCGCCCTTGAAGTCGACCAGCACCAGGTTGAGGATCTCCGAGGAGTGCGTGGCGACCAGGCCCATCACCAGGGTGCGCAGCAGCTCGCTCTTGCCCGAGCCGGTGGCACCGATGAGCAGACCGTGCGGGCCCATGCCGCCCTGCGCCGACTCCTTGATGTCCAGCTCGACGACCTCGCCCTCCTCCGTGACGCCCAACGGCACCAGGAGACGGGCGGACTGGGCGATGCGGGGGCGCCACTTGGCGGCCACGTCGAAGCCGCGCGGGTCCCGGATGCCCAGCAGCGCGGTGAGATCGAAGTCCGACTCCAGCGGCCGGTCCACCAGGTCCACGCTGCCGCTGGTGCGCATCGGCGCCAGCAGCCGGGCCAGGGTGTCCGCCTCGGTGCGGCTGAGCGCGTCGGCCTCGGCGCTCACCGTGTCGTCACCGGCCGGGAATTCGACGCCGGTGCCCCGGGTGGTCAGCCGCAGCACCTTCGGGCCGCCGGTCATCGCGCCCGTCGCGTCCAGCAGTACGACATTGCGCAGCCCGCCGTGTGTCAGCCGCGACGTCTCGGGCAGCCGCACGCCCTGCGCCACGACCACCACGAACGGTTCGGCCACGCTCGGCGAGGCGTCCGGGTCGTGGTCCGGCCGGTCCCGTACCTCGGTGCCGAGCAGGTCCATCAGCGCCTCGTGGTCCTCGGCGGCGAGCCGCACCTGACCGGCGTCGTCCTCCTCGTGCGGATGCGCGTTGTGCGGCAGCCACTTGAGCCAGTCCCACTCGGCCCGCGCCGACGCCCCGCCCAGCAGCGCGATCCGCAGTTCGTCGGGGGAGTGGAACGCGGCGAGCTGTGCGACCACCGCCCGCAGCAGCCCGAGCGCGGGCTCCGGCTCACCGGCCAACTCCACGCTGGTGAACCGCCGTAGCGCGACCGGGATCGGCAGCCGGGGCACCGTCTGGTGCGCCTTGGTGAACCGGCGCAGTGAGATCGCGGTCAGCGGCTCCAGGTCCTCCACCGGCTTGGTCTGCGGCGGCAGGAACTCCAACGCGGCGCGGCGTACGCCCTGTCCGATGCGGACCCGGCCGAAGTCCTCGTGCGCCGGGCGGCGTTCCCACAGCCGGGTGCCCATCGCCAGCGCCCACAACTGCCCCGGCTCGGGGTTGTCCCAGAGCAGGGCGGCCCGCTGCTGCTCGGCGGCCTGCCGGGCCTGTCGGCGCTTCTGCGCGAGATAGCGCAGATAGTCACGCCGCTCGGCCCGCATCCTGCGCCGCCGCTCGGCGCCGGCCCGGCCGATCTGGGTCAGCGTCATGCTGACCATGGCGACGCCCATCATCCCGGACATCATGTACGTCGTCGGTCCGGCGCTGCGCATGGAGAACATCAGCACCATGGCGCCGCTGCCCAGCGCCATGGGCAGATACATCAGCGCCGATCCGAAATCGGCGCTCGCCGGCTCCCCCAGGACCGGCGGCTCCGCCAGCTCGACCTGTCCCTCGGGGAGCTGCGGACCCTCGGCGCGCGGTGAACGTTTGGCCACCACGGTGCTCAATGGCAGGGACCTTTCTCAAACGCTCACGCGGGCATGGCTGGTCAACCACTTGCGCGTGGGTGCGGGTTGATGCTTGGTGATGTGGAGGGAAGTGATCCACTACTGGGCAGATGATAAGCGCGGGAAGGCCGAGACGGGTGAACACATCTCGACCCTGGGCCGCCAACTCGGAAATTTTGCTTGGCTTTTGAAATAGGTGATTGGCTCGTTTCGCGATAACTGGCGCTCACTTCCTTGGGATCCAGGGGTTGTTGATGATCGCTTGAGGTTCATTCGTGCACGGCCGCAGGAAAGTGAATCTCTGGTTACAGAGACATGGACGCACGGTGCGATCACCGCATCCGTAGCCGTACGCGACGTATCGGACACGCATCGTGGTGCCGCTTCGGCGCCCGCGCGCGGGGAACTCGGGGAGACGGATGCCGCCGACCGCGGAGGAGGTGCCGTCGCCGTGGACGACTGGGACATGTGGGACAGGCGCGAGAGGACCCGGCTGTCACCGCGCGAGCGGCTGGCGCTGCTGGAGATCGAGGCGCGTCTTCGGGAGGACCGGGGCTTCGCCCGCCGGATGGGCGGCGGCGCCCACCGGGAACGGGGGGACCGGGCACACCGGCGGATCTGGCTGCCGACCGGCGTACTGCTGCTGGCCCTCGCCTCCGCTTTCTGCGCGGTCATGGGCATCCGCACCGCGGACCCCGGGCTGCTGTGGTGCTTCGCGGTGCTGTGGCCGCTCACTCTCTTCCAGGCGTTCCGGCTGCTGTGCCGGCTGGCCCGCCGACGGGGGCGGGCGGGGGAGCGGGCGAGCTCCTGGCTCTGAGCCTCGCGCGTGCGGCCTCGCGGTCGGGGCCGCGCGGGCCGACCGCGCCGGAACGGGGGTCTTCGCACCCCTGACGGATGGGCTCTCCGCACCCCTGACGGCCGTATCCGCCGCCCCTCCGCCGCGTCCGGTTTGAGAGCGGGCCGTCCGCCGTGCATGGTGGGTGCTCCAAGGTCAGGTTCATGGTCAGGAAGTGGCCGCACCGGCCCCTACCCGACCTGCCCAGGGAATGCCATGAAAGCCTTCTCGCCGCAGCCGGGCGCACCGGCCCCCCTGCTGATCGAGTCCTCCGTCGTGGAGGGCCTGCCCGCCGAGGGCGCGCTGCTGCTGCGCATGTCCGGCACCCTGGACGCGCACGGCGCCCACGCCTGGTCGCAGGAGCTGCGCGGCCATCTGGAACAGGCGGACCGCGCCGGGCTGCGGCCCGTCCTCGACATGGCCCACGTACAGCTCGGCGGCGCCGCGGTGCTGCGCACCCTCAGCGAGACCACGCGGGCCCGCGCCGGACGCCCCGATCTGATCATCGTGCGGGCCCGGCCCGGCGTCCGCGAGGCCGTGCACCTGGCCCGCCTGGACGGCGTCCAGCTGTACGCCACCCTGGGCGAGGCCGTACGCGAACTGGCCCGCGCCGCCGCCAAGGTGGAGGAGCTGCCCGCCTGGCGCTCATCGATGGCCGATCCGCTGCGGCCGTCGTACCAGGACCTGCACCAGGAGGTCCGCGCCCTGCGCGCCCGGGTCCGCACCGCCCCGGTGATCGGCATGGCCCAGGGCGTGCTCATGGCCCGCTACGCCCTGCCCGAGAGCGGCGGCGCCTTCCGGGTGCTGCGGGAGACCTCCCAGCGGTTCAATGTGCCGCTGCGGGTGCTCGCCTCCGCGGTCGTGGTGGCCCGCCCGCCCGAGGGCGCGATCTGGTTCCCGGGCCGCCGTCCGCTGCCCGTGCCCCCGCTGCGCCTCCTGGCCCGCACCGACCGCGACCCCCGCTACCGCGGGCAGATGATCGACGCCGTACTCCGCGAGGCGCTCGCCCTCGCCCATGCCCCGGCCGGGCACGTCCTGTCCGTCGACCCCGCCGTGAACGCGCTCGCCCTGGAAGCCCGGCACGGCGGCACGGACCCCTACCTCGACCACCTGGGCCGCGGCCGCGGCGACGGTACGGCCGAGGCGGTCGCCCGTACCCGCGGGCGGCGCGTGAGCATGCCCGACGTGGCCACCGACGCGCTGCTCACCGAGGACAGCCGGCGCGCCCTGCTCGCGAGCGGCGCGCGGGCCCTGCAATGCGTCCCGGTCCTGTCCTCCGCCGGCTGCTGCGCCGGTCTGATCACCGTGCACTGGCCGGAGGCCGGACACCGGCCGACCTCCACCCGGGCCGAGGCCCTCGGCCTGCTCGCCGCCGACACGGCCGCCTGGTTGGCCTGGTACCACCGCACGGTCCTCCTCGACGCCCTGGAACATCTGCATCACCGGCTGACCCGCAGGCCCTGAGGCCCGGCCGGGCCCCGCGGGAACCCGGACATGCGAAACGTGGCCCGCGTCGCCGCGGGCCACGGTCACCGATCGTCAGTGAGCGCCGAGTCCCCCGCCTCCGAAGGACCCGCTGGACCCGCTGCTCCAGCGCGGACGCTTCTGGTCCTCGCTGGTCTTGGAGTCCATGTTGCTCAGCTCGTAGGGGGTCAGCGGACGGCCGCCCTTGGGTGTCTTGGGAACCTCCTGGTAGTCCCGGTTCTCCCGGATCTCGTGCACCGCACCCTCCGGTGGCAGCTTGGGCTGCTCCTCGGGGCGTGGGCGAGCGGGCTCGCGGGACTTGACGCGAGAGGTCAGCCAGAAGCCGCCGGCGAGCAGTGCCAGCAGCCCGACGGCCACGACGAAGAGTACGAGGCTCATCAGGCCGCTCGTCGCGGCCAGCTGCATCGATGCGGTGTTCATAGGACAGAGATACCCCTCCTATAACCGTACGAATCGAACAAATGAAATAAATGGGACCTCGGTGGCGCGGGGGCGGGGTTTGTCGCGGATCCTCGGGGCAACCCGCACCCTGTGACCCAGCAGGCTTCCCCGCAGCAGCTCTACCGGTTCCTGGAGGACCGCTTCAGCTGCGCCCAGGCGTGCACGGAGTGTGCCCGTGCCTGCTCGGTACGGGTCAGCCTGGTCGATCCGGGCGGCCCCGAGTGCCAGGAACGGGTGCGCCGGCTGGGGATCATGTGCGCGGAGGTGTGCGACGCCACCTGCCGGCTGCTGTGCGAGGAGAGCCGGCAGGGCGAGGAGGGGCTGCGTGGCCGGGTGGACCGGTGCCGCCGGACCTGCCTCGAATGCGCCCGCGCCTTCGAGGAGTACCCCGGTGCCGAGTCCGCCGCGACGGCCTGCCGGGCCTGTGCCGACGCCTGCGTCGACTTCCTGGAGACGCTCGCCTGACGCTTCCCAATTTCTGAAACACGTTCTACGGTGTGCGCCGTCAGGACCGCCCTTGGGGAGCCTGGAGGCGCCGTGCACCTCGACCACACGCCCGAGCAGCAGCGACTGCGCGCCGAACTGCGCGCCTACTTCGCCCGCCTGGTCCCGGACAACGCCTACGCCAGGTACGCCGACCCGGCCGCCCGCAAACGCTTCTACCGCGACACGATCCGCACCCTCGGCGCCGACGGCTGGCTCGGCGTCGGCTGGCCCGAGGGGTACGGCGGGCGGGGCCTGTCGGCGATGGAGCAGTTCATCTTCTTCGACGAGGCCGCGCAGGCCGGCGTACCGCTGCCGCTGATGGCGCTGAACACGGTCGGGCCGACCCTCATGAAGTTCGGCACCGAGGAGCAGAAGGCGTACTTCCTCCCACGCGTCCTGTCCGGCGAGATCGACTTCGCGATCGGCTACAGCGAGCCCGAGGCGGGCACCGATCTCGCCGCGCTGCGCACCAGGGCCGTACGCGACGGGGACACGTACCTCGTCAACGGGCAGAAGATCTGGACGACGAACGGCGACACCGCGGACTGGGTGTGGCTCGCCGTGCGCACCGACCCGGACGCCCCGCCGCACCGGGGCATCACCATGCTGCTGGTGCCGACCTCCGACCCCGGCTACTCCTGCACCGTCATCAACACCCTGGCCTCCCACGACACCACGGCCGGCTACTACGAGAACATCCGCGTCCCCGTCTCCCGCCGCGTCGGCGCCGAGAACCAGGGCTGGCGGCTGATCACCAACCAGCTCAACCATGAACGCGTCACCCTCGCGGCGCACGGCACGATGGCCGTCCGCGCCCTGCACGACGTCCAGCACTGGGCTGCCCGCACCGAACTCGCCGACGGCCGCCGGGTGCTCGACCTCGGCTGGGTGCGCCGGCTGCTCGCCCGCACCCACACCCGTCTCGAGGCCCTCAAACTCCTCAACTGGCAGATGGTCACCGCCGTCGAGGACGGCACCCTCACCCCGCAGGACGCCTCCGCCGTCAAGGTCTACGGCTCCGAGGCCCGCCGCGACGCCTACGCCGCCCTCATGGAGATCACCGCCGCCGCCGGCCCCCTCAAGGAAGGCTCTGCGGGCGCCGTCCTCCACGGCGAACTCGAACGCGGCTACCGCTCAGCCGTCATCTTCACCTTCGGCGGCGGCAACAACGAGATCCAGCGCGAGATCATCTCCTGGATCGGGTTGGGGATGCCGAGGGTGCGGCGCTGACCACGGGCCCTAGCCGTAAGCCCGTTCGCTCTCCCGGTAGCGCTCCAGCAGAAGCGGGTCCATCAGGGTGGAATCCGGGCCGTAGAACTTGCCGAACTTCTCCCGGTACTTCTGGAACCAGTGCGGCCGTTCGGACAGGAAGAAGACATCGTGGAGGGCGATGGCGCGGATCGCGAGGACGGGCACCGGTGCCCGGCTCACCACGAAGCGGGGATTGCGCGCCGCCGTCACCTCGCAGTTCTCGTGGAACTGGCCGATCATCAGTCCCCGCGCCACGAAGTCGTCCTTCACCCGCTCCTGGGCCCGGTCGAGCAGTGCGGTGTCCTCGCCACGCAGATCGGGCAGCACGACCACCATGGCTTGCAGCATGGGATTCCGGCCCTGCCAGGTCGTCAGCTCGTACTCGCGCAGGCTGCCGCGGGCGATCTCCTCGACCAGTTCGGGGCTCGGTGCGTGCCCGACCAGCCGTAGCCGGACCTCCAGCGTCCGGTTCCTGCGGGAGGGCGACACGAACGGGCAGATCGGCCCGGTGCGGCCGATCTCCGGATGACTCGCCGATATGTACTCCGTCAGCCATGAGTCGACCGACTCCAGCGCGGCGCCGAAGTCGACGACGGACGCCCTGGACGTCATGACGTACCCGTCAGATCGACGACACGATCGACGGCGACGCGGGCGAGCCGATGGATCTCGGAGGCGTCCGGAACACGGGCGTTGACGAAGCTGAGGACGTCGTCCGCGGGCACGATCACCCACGCGGTCTCGATACGGAAGTGGTCGACGGCGGACAGCCAGCGCACCAGGAAGCCGCCGTCCCCCAGCTCGACGGGCTCCACGGCCACCCTCGTGATGTCGAGCTCCACGCCGTCGTTCAGCCCCATCCGGTAGTGCGCGCAGTCGCGCACCGCGGCGAAGAGTTCCTGGTACACCTGCCGGCAGGCTCCGTTGCCGAACCGCGCGACATGATGGAAGACCACCGAACCCACGATGTTCGTGAACAGCGCGGACGCGTGATGCGTCGTCTCGGGATGCGTGCCGTGCGTGAGCATGTTCGTCAGATCGACGATGGCCCGCCCCGACGCGTCGCCGGAGACGAAGACGGGATCGTAGGCGGCGCTCGGCTCCTCGCCGAAGAACGACTCCTCCAGATCCTCCTCGCTCAGCAGCAGTTGTGAGAAAGCGGCGTCGTCCATCACGTCTCCTATCGGCGTACGAGGCTCAGCGGGCGCATGTCGGTCCAGTGCTCCTCGACGTAGGCGAGGCAGGTCGGGCGGTCGGTCTCGGCGAGCGCGACGGTCCAGCCCGCGGGCACCTCGGCGAACGCGGGCCACAGCGAGTGCTGGCCCTCGTCGTTGACGAGCACGAGGTAGGTGCCGTCGGGGTTCTCGAAGGGGTTGCTCATCATCGCTCCCTGTGCGAAACGGTCGAGGCGGGGGACGGGCGCGTCAGCTCTTGTCCAGCAGCGTCGTCACGTACTTGTGGATGCCGTTGACCGAGGTGAACAGCGCCATGTCCTCGAACTGCGGGTCGATGACCACGCCGTGCCGCTCCTCCAGCCCGTGCTGGAGCACGACCAGGGTGAACGAGTCGATGGCCAGCTCGGCGTCGTCCGGCAGTTCCCCGGGCGGTCCGAGTCCCGCGCCCTCGCAGAGAATCGCCCTGATGTCGTCCTTCGAGATCATCGGTCCCCCTGGGTCCGTGACGACGATTGCGGTATGACGCGCTCGTGCATCAGCGCACGGTCGCGGACCAGCTTTCCCATCGAGTTCCGCGGCAGCCGGTGCGTGACGAAGAACCGCTTGGGATTCTTGACCGGGCTCAGCCGCTCCCGGCACCAGGCGACGAGTTCGTCCGGGGTGAGCGCTTGGTCGGTCCCCACGAACGCCTCGATGACCTCCCCATGGGTCACCACCGCCTCGGTCACCCGGGGGTGCTCCAGCAGAACGGTCTCCACCTCCGCGAGGTCGACCTTCAGACCGCCCACGACGACCAGGGAGTCGGACCGGCCGAGCATGCTGAGAATCCCGGTAGCCGGGTCCTGGCCCACCCGGTCGTAGGTCCGCAGCCAGCCGTCCGCGAAGCGATCGGTGTGCTCGCCGTACAGATACGGCGTCCGTTCCATCCGGACGAAGAGTTCCCCGTCGAACACCTTCACCTCGGCCCCCGGCACCGGGGGTCCCAGCTCAGGAGGTACGGCCGCGCCGGACAGGTCGCCCGCGATCAGACCGAACTCGGTCACGCCGTAGACCGGGCTGATCGGCAGGCCGAAGCGTGCGCGGAACCGGTCGTGGGTTTCCCCCGGCACCCGTTCACCGCCGGAGACCGCGAGCCGCAGCGCGGGCAGTTCGGGCAGACTCCCGATCCGGGACAGCAGGTCGTAGTGAACGGGGGTTCCGTACACGGCGGATGTCTCGGTCCGTGCCAGCATGCGCACCACCTCGGCCGGGCGGAGCGTCGGTGGGACGATCAGGGTCGCCCCGGCCGCGAGCGCGTGCAACACGCCGCTGACCAGGCCCATGTTGTGCATGACCGAGTTCAGCAGCATCACCCGCTCCCCCCGGCCGGGAATTCCGGGCAGCGCGCCGTGCCGCTCGATCTCGGCCAGTACGGAGTCGGCCGACCGGCCGATCACCTTGGGCCGGCCCGTCGAGCCCGAGCTGAACTGCACCAGACGGATGCCGTCGACGGCCGGCCGGCCGTCGGGCAGCCGCCGGACGGAGAAATCCGACTCCTGCCGGAATCCGGCTACCGGCCCGCCGGCCCCGGTGGTGACGACGACGTACTGCGGCCGTACCAGGTCGACCAGCGGCTCGTATTCGGCCGGCTTCAGCCGGAAGTCGACCAGAACCACCTGTGCGCCACGGCTCCACAGGGCCAACAACACATACAGATAGGTGAAACTCGGTTTCATCCGCAGAAGAACCGAACTGCCCTCCGTGATGCCCTGCTCCCGAAAACGCTCCCCGAGCTCCGTGACCGCCGTGCGCAACCGCCCCCGGGTGACCGGCATGCTGGAAACAGCCCACGAGTCGTCGTCCACGCCCCGGCTCAGTAGATGGCTCAGCCACCATGTATGTGCCATACCCGCTTCCTTTTGCAAAAACAGGTCAGCGAAACGTTCGATCTACGTTTAGTGAGGGTAAAGCTAGCAGCATCGTGAAACGTCGAGCAAGCGCTCCAGGATCAATGCGGTCACGCCCTGGCGGAAATGCGATGCCCCGGACGGACGTCAGCTCATGGCCTCTGAGCTGCTTAGATCGCCTCATGCCGACGCCGCCGGTCGCCGTTCCGTGCGGGTTTCTCGCCTCTTGCCGGTCGATCCCGTTGTCCCGCCGGCGGGACAAGTGCGTGATGTACGGGAATGGTTTCCTTGACCCGCCAATGCTCCCGGGTTAGGTTGCTCGTGATTGTTTTCCGGGTCGTTGCACCCGATTCCCATGCGCGCGGCCGAACTCGTCGATC
>NZ_MUNF01000141.1:0-1458 GCF_002154555.1 Streptomyces murinus | reverse complement strand
CGGCCGCGCAACGCGAAATATGGATCGCCGAGCAGCGGCTCGGGGAAGTGAACCGAGTTTTCCGAGTGGGCGAATTCCTGGAGATCCACGGACCGGTGGATCCGGCGCTGTTCGAACAGGCACTGCTGTCGGCCGTCGCGGAGGCGGACGCACTGCACGTCAATTTCGTCGAGGAACACGGTGAGGTCCGGCAGGTCGTCCGCCGGCTCGGCGACTGGTCACCCGCGCTGGTCGATCTCAGTGCGGAGCCGGACCCCGAACAGGCCGCCCGCCGCTGGCTGGACGCCGCGGTCGCCCGGCCGATGGACCTGGCCCAGGACCGGCTGTTCGCGTACGCGCTCCTGCGGCTGGATGCCGACCGCTTCTACTGGTACCAGGGCTATCACCACGCCGTGATGGACGCCTTCGGGTCGCTGCTGATCACCCGCCGGGTCGCCGACGTCTACACGGCGCTCGCCGAGGGCCGTCCGGTGCCGCCGAGCCCGTTCGGCTCCCTGCCCGAGTTGCTGGCCGCGGAACAGGAGTACCGCGATTCCGAACGATTCACCGAAGACCGGGCATACTGGACGGAGCGTTTCGCTGACCGCCCCGAGCCGACCGGGATCGTCGACCGACCGTCCGCCGTCCCCGACCACTACCTCCGGCACACCGCCGGCCTGGACCCCGACGAGCTGACGGAGCTGCGCGAGACGGCCCGCCAAGCGCGGGTCCCTTGGTCGTACCTCGTTCTCGCCGCCACAGCCGTCCATCTGCATCGGATGACCGGCGCGTCGACCGTGGTGCTCGGCCTGCCGGTGACGGCACGCCTGAGCCAGGTGCAGCGCCGCACGCCCGGTACGGCCGCCAACGTCCTGCCGCTCAGGCTCCGGCTCCGGCCGGACATGACACTGCGCGAACTCCTCGGCCAGGTGGGGCAGCGGGTGCGCGAACTGGGCGGCCACCAGCGCTACCGCGCCGAGGACCTCCAGCGCGACCTCGATCTGCCCGGCCACACCGGGACCTGGTACGCACCCGTCGTCAACATCATGTCCTTCGACTACGCGGTGGCCTTCGCCGGCCTGCCGACCACCGCGCACAACCTCTCCTCGGGCCTGGTGGGCGACCTCACGCTCGCCGTGTGGGACCGGCGCGACGGCACCGGACTGACCCTCGACCTCAACGCGCATCCCGAGGTCTGCGCCGACCACGAACTGGCCGCACACCACGAGCGTCTGCTCGCTGTACTGCGCGCCCTCACGGCGGTGGATCCCGCCCTGCCGATCGGCAGGATCGACCTGCTCACCGAGGAGGAGCGGGCCGCCGTCCTGGCCGTCCCCGCGGACGTCCCTCCGAGGACGGAGGCCACGCTGACGGGACTGTTCGAGGCGCAGGTCGGCAGGACTCCCGACGCGACGGCTGTGACCTGCGGCGAACTGTCCTTGACATACAGGGAGTTGAACGAGCGGGCGAACCGGCTGG
>NZ_MUNF01000140.1:168-16607 GCF_002154555.1 Streptomyces murinus | reverse complement strand
GAAGTACGCGGCGACGACGTCGCACTGGGACGCCCGGTTGCGCACGACGGAGGTGACGGCGAGGCCGAGCAGGACGAGGACGACGAGGGCGGCGGTCCGCTGTCCGTAGCGGCGCTGGGGCACGATCCGGGGGACGGCCGGGGGCCCGGGTATCTCCGGGGCGGTGGGTGCTTGGGCGAGGGTGTCGGATGACATGCGAAGGCTCCGTGACGCGATCGGTCGAACGTCGGAACGGGTGATGCCTTCACACGGCCGCGCCGGACGGGCGGCGCGGTCACGGCCGAGCCCCTCAGCAGGGCCGTACACCGAGAGTACGCAAGCGATCGCCCGCGCTGTCAAGGGTGTCCATAGTGTGAGCGGTACGTCTCAAGTCAGTTGACGCGGAACCGGATGCCTGTTCCACTTGCCCCATGCATCCACAGCAGTGGCTGGTCACCCGCTCCCACATCGACTTCGGTCGCGTGTGGTCCTCCTCCTGTTGAGCTGACCCCCTGCGCATGCCCGCCCTCCGGCGGGCCCGCTTCGCGCTCTCCGCGTTTCTGATCCCACACGTTGCCGCGTTCCTGCGTTCCCACGTTTCCGCGTTTCCGTGCATCCCCCGCTCCACCGCGCCTTCACACGCGCCCCTCCCCTCGCACTCGCGCACCCCCCTTTTCCCGTTCAGGAGAACGCCGTCGATGCGTACGCCGATTTATCGATTTGTCATGCCCTTTACCGCCTTGACCTCGGCCGTTCTGCTCCTCACCGCGTGCGGCTCCGGCTCGGGTCCGGGCGGTACGGACGCCTCCGGGGTCGCGGCCAGGTCCGAGGCGGTGCCGACCGCGGACGTGGTGTCGGGCGAGCGGACCGACCCGGCGGCGGCGAAGCTGCTGCCGCCCGGCACCCGGCACCTCACCGCCGCGATCAGCGTCGGCGGCACCCCGCCCGGCACCACCTACCTCGCCGACGGCAGAACGCTGACCGGCCAGGACGTCGACTTCACCAAGGCGGTCGCCAAGGTACTGGGGCTCGAACTGACCGTGGACCAGGCGAGTTTCGAGGCGATCCTGCCGGCCCTGGACAGCGGCAAGTACGACTTCGGCGCGAGCAACTTCGGGGTCACCGACGAGCGGCGCAGGACCATCGACTTCGTCACCTACATCAACGACGGCCAGGGCTTCGCCACCCGCGAGGACAGCAAGCTCGGCAAAATCACCGATCTGAAGCAGCTGTGCGGGCTGAACGTGGCGACCGGCGCCGGCACCACGTTCGAGGCCACCCTGGAGGAGAGCAGGCACCTGTGCACCGACGCGGGCAAGAAGCCGTACCAGGTGCAGACGTACGCGGAGCCGAGCGCGATCTGGTCCTCGGTGCAGCAGGGCCGCAGCGATGTCGTGATGTCCACGATCAACGGGCTGCGCTACGCCGTCGCGCGGCAGCCGGGCCTGAAGTTCCTCAATGAGTTCCACCGCCTGGACGTCGGCTTCGCCTTCAAGAAGGGCACGAAACTCGCGCCCGCCTTCCGGGCCGCGGTGGACCGGCTGATCGCCGACGGCACCTACGACAAGATCCTGAAGAAGTGGGGCACGACCGGCTCGGCGATCAGGAAGTCACAGATCTCCCCGCCCGAGATCAAGGGCTGAGCGGGCTCAGCGGCCCGAGCGGGGGTCAGCGGCCCGAGCCGGTCACGCGTTCCGAGCCGGGGTCACACGGCCCGAGTGCGGCTCAGCAGCCGCAGTCGCAGGCACAGCACTCGCAGCATTCGCAGCACTCCAGGGCCTCGCAGCACGACCAGTCGCAGTTGCAGTCGCAGGAGGCGCAGCAGCCGTCGCGCCGCCTGCGCGACCACGGGCCCTCGAACTCGTCGGCGCAGCACACCTTGCAGGTGCAGCACACGGCGAGGGCGGCGGCGCAGCCGGCCCAGAAGCCCCGCTTGTCCGGGCCCTGCGGCCCCCCGCCCTGGGGGGTGCCGTAGGGGTTGCCGTGCGGGGTGCCGTAGGGGCCTCCCGGCACATACGGCCCCTGCGACCCCGGGTTGCCCGGGTTCCCCGGCGCGTACGGCCCGGTCGGCGGCCCGAACGCGCCCTCCGCACCGGTGTGTCCGCAGGTCGTCGTGCCGAACGCCCGGTCCACCGAGCGGCGCAGTTCGTGCACGAGCAGCAGATGGACCAGCGCGCCGTCGCTGAACTCGGCGTCCTTCAGGGCGAGTCGGATGCCGTGCACCGCGTCGTCGGCGAGCCCCCGCGCCTCGGCGCGGGAGGTGCCGGTCGCGGTGAGCGGGTTCCAGGCGCCGCCCGCCGCGTCGGCCTGCTGGTCCTCCACCGCGTCCAGCAGATGCGCGAGCCGCCCGAAGAGCCGTCCGGCCTCGGCGAGCGGGGCCGCGTTGCCGGGCCGGCCGGACAGCCACGCGGTGTGCGCGAACGCGGCGGCGGTGGCCGTCTCGGTGGGCTCGGTGACGGTCAGCAGCGGGGTACCGGGCCCGGCCAGTGTCTCGATGCCGAGCTGCCGGTCGACGGCGTCCACCAGGACACCGGTGTCGAAGCCGACCGCCGCCCCGCCCGCCGCACCGGCCCGGCCCCAGCTCGCCGCAACCTTGCGGGCGGCGGCGGCCACGGGCCGGCGGGCCAGCAGCCCGTCCCGGTCGGCGACATGGTCGCGGACCTTCGCCGCGGCGAGCACCAGGGAGACGGCCGCCGCGAGCCGCGCACCCTCGCCCTGCGCGACGGACGCCGGCCGCATCCCGCGCAGCGCACAAGGCCCCGCCAGGCGCCGTCCGCCCTCGCTCCGGCCGAGCTGAGCCTCCGTCAACACAGAGATCAACAAACCGTCATAGTTGGTGACGACACGTGCGAACTGACCATGGTCACCGCGCAACGCGAGGCAGAGCCCGCACAGATGCGCCATCCACTCGGACTTGAAGCGGTCACCCAGCCGATGCGAGCAGGGCCTGACTATTCCGAACACAGCGTTTCCCCCGTGTGTTGAGGTGGCGACGGCTTCACCCGGACGCACCGAGCGTCACCCATCCGCCGCCGACCATCATATTTCACTCACAGTCAGCAGCCGTACGTGTCACAACCCTTGGGGGACAAGGAGTCTCGACGGATCGGCTGTGCACCAGTACCGTCACAAACCCCCCGTGCGGCGACTATCCACTTGGCGCGTTGTCAGCATCATGGATGACCATAGGGGAAGGTGCGCAAAGCACGAGAGACCGCTGTGAGAGGAGGCGTCCATGGGATCGGTACGCAAGGCGAGTGCGTGGCTCGGCCTCGTCGACGACAACGATGACGAGCGCTACTACGACGACGACTACTCCGAGGGCACCACGTCCGGGGACGCCTGGGTGACCGACCCGCGGGTCCAGGTGGCCGCGGACAAGGCCGAGGAGAAGAGCCGGCGGATCGCCACGGTCACCCCGGACAGCTTCCGGGACGCCCGTGCCATCGGCGAGCTGTTCCGGGACGGGGTCCCGGTCATCATGAACCTCACCGGCATGGAGCCCGGCGACGCCAAGCGGGTCGTGGACTTCGCGGCGGGGCTGATCTTCGGTCTGCGTGGTTCCATCGACCGGGTCTCCACGCGGGTGTTCCTGCTGACCCCGGCCGACACGGAGATCATCAGCGGTGACGCGTCCGCGCACCGCACGGACGGCTTCTTCAACCAGAGCTGAGGCGGGGCCGCACACCGGCCCCGCCCCGTTCGGTGGCTCACCGGAACGCGTCGAGCCCGGTGAGCGCCTTGCCCAGCACCAGCTGGTGCATCTCGACGGTGCCCTCGTAGGTGAGCACCGATTCGAGGTTGGTCGCGTGCCGCATCACGGGGTATTCGAGGGAGATCCCGTTGGCACCGAGGATCGTCCGCGCCGTACGGCAGATCTCGATGGCCTCGCGGACGTTGTTCAGCTTGCCGAAGCTGACCTGCTCCGGGCGCAGCCGGCCCGCGTCCATCCGCCGCCCCAGATGATGGGCGAGCAGGATCCCCTTGTGCAGCTCGACCGCCATGTCGGCGAGCTTGGCCTGGGTGAGCTGGAAGCCGCCGATGGGCCGCCCGAACTGCTCACGGGTCTTCGCGTACTCCACGGCCGACTCGAAGCTGCTGCGCGCCGCGCCCATCGCGCCCCACACGATGCCGTAGCGGGCGTGCGAGAGACAGCCCAGCGGGCCGCGCAGCCCGATGACCTCCGGCAGCACCGCGCTCGCGGGCAACCGCACGTCGTCCAGGACGAGTTCACTGGTGACGGAGGCGCGCAGGGACCACTTGTGCTTGATCTCGGGCGCCGAGAAACCGGGCGTGTCGGTCGGTACGACGAAGCCGCGGATGCCCTCCTCGGTCCGCGCCCAGACGACGGCGACCCCGGCGACCGACCCATTGGTGATCCACATCTTGCGCCCGTTGAGCACCCAGTCCCCGCCGTCGCGCTTGGCATGGGTACGCATGGAGGCCGGGTCGGAGCCGTGGTCCGGCTCGGTCAGGCCGAAGCAGCCGATCACCTCGCCGGCCGCCATCCGCGGCAGCCACTCCCGCTTCTGCTCCTCGCTGCCGAAGCGGTGGATGGCGTACATGGCGAGGGAGCCCTGCACGGAGACCAGCGAGCGGATGCCGGAGTCGGCCGCCTCCAGCTCCAGGCAGGCCAGCCCGTACTGCACGGCCGACGCGCCCGCGCAGCCGTACCCGGTGAGGGACATCCCGAGGGCGCCGATCCCGCCCAGCTCCCGGGCGAGCTCCCGGATCTGGGGCAGCTCGCCCTTCTCGTACCAGTCGGCGACGTACGGCAGCACCCGGTCGGCCGCCCAGCCACGGACGGTGTCCCGGATCGCCAGATCCTCGGGGTCCAGCAGATCGTCGATCCCGAGCGGGTCGGCGGCGTCGAACGGGGGCAGCTTCGCGGACATGGGACACCCTCCGGGTACTGAAAACTAGCAGCGCTAGTTACGGCTGTGCGGCCGACGTTACGGCGCAGTGTCCCGCACGTCCAGAGGGGTCAGGCGGAGACCCGCGGCTTCTCCGGGAGCTGCGGCTGCCCGGCGGTGCGCGGCTGCTCGGAGCCACGCGGGGCGGGCACTCCGGCGACGCCCGGCTCGGGGGCGGGCGGCTCGGCGGCCGCTTCGACGGCGCCCGGCACGGTCTCCGCTTCCCCGGCGGTTCCGGCCGCCGCGCCGGTCTCCGGCTCCGCACCGGACCCGGTCTGCGCTCGGGTCCCGGTGTCCGCACCGGACTCGGTCTCCGCGCCGCACTGCATGATCCGCGGCAGCCGCAGCGCCATCACCGCGCCCAGCAGCAACAGGCCCGCGCTCACCAGCAGGGTCAGATGCAGCCCGTGCACGAAGGAGTCCCGCGCCACCCGGCGCAGCACCGCCCCGGTGGGGCCGCCGAGCCGGTCGGCGACGTCGTAGGCCTCGCCCAGCGAGTGCCCGGCGGCGGTCGCGTCCGGGGCGGAGACCCCGGGGACCGTGTGCAGCCGGGGCGTATAGGCGGCGTTCATCACACTGCCGAGCAGCGCGATACCGATGCCCGCGCCCAGCTGGTATGACGTCTCGCCGATCGCCGCCGCCCCGCCGGCCCGGTCGGCGGGGGCCTCGCTGAGCATCGACTCGTAGGCGCCGAACAACGTGGTCTCCAGCCCGAAGCCGAGCAGCACGAAGCCGGACAGCAGCAGCGGGGAGTTGTCGTCGCTGCCCATCGCGGTCAAGGTCAGCACCGCGGCCGCCGTCAGACAGAAGCCGGTGCACACCATCCGGCGCGGCCCGAACCGGCGCAGCACGCGCGCGCCCAGCAGACCGGCCGCCATCGCCGCCACGGTCAGCGGCAGCAGCCGCAGCCCGGTGGCGAGCGGGGACAGGCCGAGCACCAGTTGCAGATACTGCGCGGCGATCAGCTCAAGGCCGACCAGCGCGAGCATGGCCAGCACGATGCAGCCCACCGAGGTGCTGAAGGCGGGCCTGCGGAACATGCACAGGTCCACCAGCGGATGCGGCAGCCGCCGCTGGCGCCGTACGAAGAGGACCAGGAGGACCGCGCCGACCAGCAGCGGCAGCAGGGTGAGCGGGCCCGTGGGGTCCTCGCCGCCGCCGAGCCGCTTCACGCCGAGCACGACGCCGAACAGGCCCGCGGCCGCCATCAGCGCGCCGGAAACGTCCCAGGGGCCGTCCGTCTCGCCCCGGGACTCGGGCAGCAGCAGCCGTCCGACGGGGAGGCTGATCAGCATCAGCGGGATGTTGATCAGGAAGACCGAGCCCCACCAGAAGTGCTCCAGCAGGAAGCCGCCGAGCAGCGGTCCGACCGCCGCGCCGACCGCGGCGACCGCGCTCCACACACCGATGGCGAGGGCGCGCTCACGCCGGTCGGGGAAGACCTGGCGCAGGATCGACAGGGTGGCGGGCATGATCATGGCGCCGCCGACGCCGAGCAGGGCGCGGGCGAGGATCAGTACCTCGGCGGTGTGCGCGCAGGCGGCCACCGCGGAGGCCACGCCGAACAGGCCGTAGCCGAGCAGGAGTACGCGTCGGCGTCCGACGCGGTCGCCGAGGGTGCCGAAGAGGATCAGCAGCGCGGCGCAGACCAGCGGGTAGACGTCGACGATCCAGAGCAGCTGGATGGCGCTGGGCCGCAGGTCCTCGCTGACCGCGGGGACGGCCACGTGCAGCACGGTCGCGTCGAGGGCGACGAGCAGCAGGCTGACGCAGAGGACGACGAGGACGACCCAGCGGTTGGCACCGGGCCCGGCCGTCCGACGGCGCGGCCGGAGCGCGGCCGTGGTCGTCCCGGACATGTACGTACCTCCCAGATGTTCCCTCGTGCGGGGCGGAGCGACAGGCTCTCCCTTTGTCGTACGGCCGGGAAGAAGCGGTGTTCCCGGACCCCGCTGAACCCACGGGAATGGCTCGTCAGCCTACGCGAGTCCGCCGTGCCCCCGCGTGGCGGACCTCTCACCCCGGGGCGGCGACCCCTGTGGGGTGCGCCACGTCGTAGCGGCCGGGCGCCGCGTCGTACCGGCCCGGCGTCGTCTCGTACCGGCCCGGCCGGTCCCCGGCGGCCGGCGCGTTCCCCCGTCCGGTCGATAATCGAGCCCGTGACCGATCTCAGGACCGGCGTGGCCGCGGCCCACGCCCCGCCCGCCGTCCCGTCCGCCGTCCCGCTGCTGCGCCGGGCGGTACCGGCCGTGCTGGCGTACGCGGCGGTCCGTGCCCTGGGCCTGGTGGTGCTGGCGGTGTGGAGCGCCGCGCGCGGCAAGAGCGCGCTGACGCTGCTGACGGGGCGCTGGGACTCCCTCTGGTACACGCGGGTCGCCGAACTGGGCTATGGCTACCAGGTGCGGCTGCCGAACGGCGACATCCACTCGAACCTGGCGTTCTTCCCGCTGCTGCCCTGGCTGGAGCGGCTGCTGCACGCGCTCACCCCGCTGTCGTACGCGCACGCGGGGCTCGTGGTGAGCCTGGTGGCCTCGCTGGCCGCGGCGGCGGGGATCTTCGCGGTGGCCGAGCACCTGTACGGAGCCCGGACCGGGGTCTGCGCGGTGCTGCTGTGGGCGGTGCTGCCGGTCGCGGCCGTGCAGTCGATGGCGTACAGCGAGTCGCTGTTCACGGCGCTGGCGGCCTGGGCGCTGTACGCGCTGCTGACCGGGCGGTGGGTGGGCGCGGGGCTGCTCGCGGCGCTCGCGGGGCTGACCCGGCCGGTGGGCGGCGCGGTGGTGGCGGCGGTGTGGGTCGCGGCAGCGGCCTCGTTCGTGCGGGACCGAAGCGCGGCGCGTTCAGGCGGCGCTCGGTCGTCGGCACGCGCCCCCGCGCACTTCACCGTCCGCCGCCTCCTCGGCGTGTCGCTCGCCCCGCTCGGCGCGGCCGGTTACGTCCTGTGGGTGGGAGGTCGTACCGGCAAGGGCCCGCTCGGCTATCTGGACGTCCAGGCCGGCTGGCGCAACGGCTTCGACGGCGGGTACGCCTTCGCGCGCTTCGTGGCCGAGAAGTTCACCTCGTTCCCCGCCGCGCTCGCGGGCGTCGGCCTGATCGCGGGCGTCGCGCTGCTGCTCTGGCTGTACGTCACCGGCGTCCGCCGGGGCCAGCCCCTCGAACTGCTGGTGTACACCGGCGTGGTGCTCGCGCTCGCGCTGTGCGCGTCGAGCTACTTCGGCTCCAAGCCTCGGCTGCTGCTGCCCGCCTTCCCGGTGCTCTTCCCGCTCGCCGCCGCGCTCGCCCGGCTGCGGACCTCCCGATCCGCCCTGGTCACGGTGGGGTTGGCGGTCGTCTCCGCGGTGTACGGGGCGTTCTGGCTGAACGGCTCCGGGCCTCCATGATCCACTCCGACGGCCCGATGACGCCCCGGGGAATTGCGACCCAGGACCGGGTCAACGCATTTATAAGTGCCATATAAACAACACCCGGCATGATCAAAGGAATTACAGAGGACGGCCTCACCGGATTGCGGAATCCTGTGAAATTCAGCCGCCCTTGAGAGGTTTCCCACATCACATCGTCATCACAAAGACGCTGTTTCGACCGGGACCACAGCTCACTCGCTGTAACGTCGATTGGGTGCGTACCGAACGGAACCTCACCCGGCGTCTGGACCGGGTGTTCGCCAGGCTGGACCGCGAGCCGGAACGGCCGGCCCATATCGATGTGCCGGTGATGAGCCGGCACCGGGTCGTGCTGTTCTCCGCGACCCTCGCCTTCTACCTGGCGATCGTGTGGGCCGTGGTGACCACCTCCTGGCTCGTCCGGCTCGACTGGCAGGTCATGTTCTTCCGGCCGTACCAGCAGTGGCCGCAGATCCACGCCTTCCTCGACTACTACGTGGTGCTCGGCCAGCGCGGCCCCACCGCGGTGATGGTCGCGGCCTGGCTCGGCTGGCGCTCCTGGCGGCAGCACACGCTCCGCCCGCTGCTCACCCTCGCCACCTCGCTGCTGCTGCTGAACATCACGGTCGGCGCCGCCAAGTACGGCATGGGGCGGCTCGGTCCGCACTACGCGACCGTGATCGGCTCGAACGAGATGGTCAGGGGCGGCGATATATTTCCCAGCGGCCACACCGCCAACGCGGTGGTCACCTGGGGCATCCTGGCCTACCTGGCCTCCACCCCCCGGGCCCGCCGCTGGCTCTCGGCCGTCTCCGCGATCACCTCGCTCGGCGTCGGCCTCACCACCGTCTACCTCGGTACGCACTGGCTCAGCGATGTACTCCTCGGCTGGGCCGCCGGCCTGCTGATCCTGCTCGCCCTGCCCTGGTTCGAGTCGCTGATCGCACGCACCGAGACATCGCTGTTCGACCTGCGCGACCGCTGGCGCGCCCGGCGCACCCGGCCGGTGTCCGAACCGGTCGCCCCCGTCGCCCCGGTGGTGCTCACCGGACCGCGCGGCACCTCGGCCGAGCAGTCCGCGCCGGCCCGCGAGCCGGTCTCCTCGACCCGCGCCTCCCGGGGCCTGGCGCATCTCTCGCCCAGCCCGCACACGGCCCGTTCGGAACGCAGCCCGGTCACCCCGGCGGGCCCCCGCCGCCCGCCCGGCGCCGACCGGGCACCGCGCGGCGCCTCCCCGGCCCGCCCGCTGACGGGCGGCTGAGGACCCGGGCGACGGTACGCACCACCGGCCCCGCGCCACGCCACGACGAAGGCCCCGCTCCCCTCCCGGGAGCGGGGCCTTCACGTCGTCCGCGGTCGGTCAGCCCTTCCAGGCGCGGGCCACCCGGCCGTCGCGCACCTCGAAGTTGAGCCGCCCCACCCGGTACTCCATGGTGATGATCGCGCCCGGCGGCAGCGCGCGCACGGTCGACCAGCCGCGCTCCCGGGCACGCCGCTCGGCCTGCTCGGCGTCGAGGCCGACGTACCCGTCCGGGCTGTCCTGGGGCTCCGCTGGCGGAGTGGGAATCGGTGCCATACGGCCACGCTAGGGCGACACACGCGGTGACGGAAGCCGGGCGCGGCAGGGTAAGAGCAGGACCAGACTCCCGTCACACTTCTGTCACAGCTTCCGGGGTCTCGTTTCGGTCGAACTTCCTCACACGATCGGGGGTTTCCGTACCGCTCACCGGGGGATTCGAACTGAATTCCCGCGTGTCGTGCCGCCCCCTCGAATTACCCGGCGGAAAGTGCCGTGGTGAGGATCGGGACGGGCCCCGGGAGCATGATTCCCCGGCGGAATCCGGCGCTATGCCACCGGAGCTGACACCGCATAGGAAATTTCACGGATTCCGCACATGCCGGTGTGGGGTGCGCCTGCCGCGGGCGCTCGCGGGTACCCGGCCCGCCGGCCGCGGCGGAGTGCCGGTGCGGGCCCGGGGCGCGACGACGCGAAAGGGCGAGCGATGGGGACCGAGACCGCGCACGCGACGTCGGGACCGGTGCGCGACCGGCCGCGGGCGGGCCGGGTGGTGGTGGACTGGCTCACCACCACGGACCACAAGAAGATCGGCCATCTGTATCTGATCACCGGCTTCGGCTTCTTCCTGGCCGCCGGGGTGATGGCACTGCTGATGCGCGCCGAACTCGCCCGGCCGGGGCTCCAGCTGATGAGCGCGGAGCGGTACGACCAGCTGTTCACACTGCACGGCACGATCATGCTGCTGCTGTTCGCGACGCCGAGCTTCGCGGGGTTCGCCAATGAGCTGATGCCGCTCCAGATCGGCGCCCCGGACGTGGCCTTCCCCCGGCTGAACATGCTGTCGTACTGGTTCTTCCTGTTCGGCGGGCTGATCGTGCTGGGATCCCTGTTCTCGCCTGACGGGCCCGCCGACTACGGCTGGTTCGCCTACGCGCCGCTCAACGACGCGACGCACTCCCCCGGGATCGGCCCCGACCTGTGGATCATGGGGCTCGCGCTGTCCGGGTTCGGGACGATCCTCGGCGCGGTCAACTTCATCACCACGATCATCGCGATGCGGGCGCCGGGCATGACGATGTTCCGGATGCCGATCTTCACCTGGAACACCCTGTTCACCTCGATCCTGATCCTGCTGGCGTTCCCGGTGCTGGCGGCGGCGCTGCTGGTGCTGGAGGCGGACCGGCGGTTCGGTGCGCAGGTGTTCGAGGCGGCGAACGGCGGGGCGCTGCTGTGGCAGCACCTGTTCTGGTTCTTCGGGCATCCCGAGGTCTACATCATCGCGTTGCCGTTCTTCGGGATCGTCACGGAGATCATCCCGGTCTTCAGCCGCAAGCCGATCTTCGGGTATCTGACGCTGATCGGCGCGACGATGGCGATCACCGGCCTGTCGATCGTGGTGTGGGCGCACCACATGTTCGCGACGGGCGCGGTGCTGCTGCCGTTCTTCTCCTTCATGTCGTTCCTGATCGCGGTGCCGACCGGGGTGAAGTTCTTCAACTGGACCGGCACGATGATCCACGGCTCGCTGTCCTTCGAGACGCCGATGCTGTGGGCGCTGGGCTTCCTGGTGACGTTCCTGTTCGGCGGGCTGACCGGGGTGATCCTCGCGTCGCCGCCGATGGACTTCCATGTCACGGACTCGTACTTCGTGGTCGCGCACTTCCACTACGTCGTCTTCGGCACGGTCGTCTTCGCGGTGTTCGGCGGGTTCGCCTTCTGGTGGCCGAAGTTCACCGGGAAGATGCTGGACGAGCGGCTGGGGAAGATCCAGTTCTGGACGCTGTTCGTCGGCTTCCACACGACGTTCCTGGTGCAGCACTGGCTGGGGGCGGAGGGGATGCCGCGCCGGTACGCCGACTATCTGGCGGCGGACGGCTTCACGGCGCTCAACACCGTGTCCTCCATCGGCGCGTTCCTGCTCGGCCTCTCCACGCTCCCCTTCCTCTACAACGTCTGGAAGACGGCCCGTTACGGCGAGAAGGTCGACACCGACGACCCCTGGGGCTACGGCCGTTCCCTGGAGTGGGCGACGTCCTGTCCCCCGCCGCGGCACAACTTCGTGACGCTGCCGAGGATCCGCTCGGAGTCGCCGGCGTTCGATCTGCATCACCCGGCGTACGCGGCCGAGGCCCCCCGGCCAGAGCCGAGGGGCCGTCGGGCACGGAAGTGAGCGTGGCTCAGAGGGCCAGGTGCGTCCCCGGGACGATGAGATCCGGGTCGGTGCCGATGACGGACCGGTTCGCCGCGTACAGGTGGCGCCAGCCGACGCCGTGCCGCGCGGCGATCTGGGACAGGGTGTCGCCCCGGCGCACGGTGTAGCCGCCGGTGCCCCGGGAGGGGTGGCTCGGTGCCTTGGATGCCTTCGGGGTGTTCGAGGTGGTGTTCGAGGTCCTCGGTGTCCTGGACGGCGCCGACTTCTTCGTCGTGCCGCCCTTGTCGAGGCTCACCGGTGAGGGGGCGGAGCCCATGGCTCCCGCGCGGCCGGAGCAGACCGGCCAGGCGCCCCAGCCCTGGGCCCGCTGGACCCGTGTCGCGACGGCGATCTGCGCGCTCCTGGAGGCCCGGTCGGCGGTCGAGGCGTAGGCGCCACCGCCGTACGCGCTCCAGGTGTGGGCGGAGAACTGGAGTCCTCCGTAGTAGCCGTTGCCGGTGTTGATGTGCCAGTTGCCGCCGCTCTCGCACTGGGCGATGCGGTCCCACACCCCGTTGTCCGCGGCGGCTGCGCTGCCGGTCGCGGCCAGCAGCCCCAGCGGGGCCAGCAGCGCGGCGCCGGCGAGCACGGCCGTCGTACGGCCCCTGCGGGCGCTGTCGTCACGGGTGGTGGTGCGGCTGGTATCGGCACACTCGGACATAGAACTCCCTCTCCAAGAACCCGGGTTCCCCCGGGCGGAGCGCGGCTCGCCGCGCAGGACCGCGGTTCCTCGCGCCCGCCCCGTCCGTGCCCCCGGTGCCGGCGATGACGCGTTGCCGGTGCCGGGTGACGGACGAACCCGAGCGGTGCTCGTTGCACACGGCGGAGGAATGTAGGGAAAGCGTGTGCCGGACATCAACCAAATGACCGTCGTGCCAGGCCAGTTGCCAGTTACCGCTGGTATCGGCGATTTCCAGCCACCCACTACATGCGCTGATTTACTGATTTTTCGCCCCCGCCCGACGACTCCCTGTGACCCACTTCACCCGTTCAAGTAGCTTGACCCACCATGGAGTTGACGATGAGTGGCTGATTCCGCACCCAGAGTGATCGGCTGTGACGGTTGATTCGAACCGATGCTCCGCCATGCGTGACCCCCACCACAGGACGCCCGTTGTCTTCTTCATGAGCCCGGAACCCTGGGGCTCATCGGCCGGGAGCCACCCGACCGGTCCCGCTCGCATCCCAAGGGAGCCACCCGTGCCGCGCATGCTCGACGTCAGTGACGCCGTACGCGCCGAGATCGGCGACGAAGAAGCCGACCGGCTGCTCGCCGGAGAGAACGCCCCGGGCAGTTACGACTGCACGTCCTGCCGCACCCCGGGCGACTCCGAGCAGGAGCGCACCAGCACCGTTCTCTTCGTCGGCGAGGAGACCGCGGTCCTCGCCTTCGCCCACGCCAGCTGCCTGCCCTCGCAGGTCGTCCAGGTCACCGAGGAGCAGTTGCAGGGCGCCGTCCGCTCCATCGGCGCACAGGCCGAGGGCGGCGAGCCGCAGCGGCCCGTGCCCGAGCAGGCGGTGCTCGGTGTGACCAGCGGACTCGTCCTGATCGAGGGCGAGTTGCACCCCGCCCTGGTGGTCGAGCCCACCTCGCCCATCGTGCGCCCCGGCACCGTCGGCCCCGGGGACGACTTCCTGCCGCTCCTCATCGAGCAGGGCTTCATGCCGGTGACCGAGCTGGCCGCCGTCCCGCCGGTGCTGCACGGCTGGTCGGTGCTGCTGGCGGTCGGCCAGCTGCACGCGGTCCTCCAGCCGGGTCCGCCCGGCGGCCACCCGGTCGCCTGGTGGCAGGCCCATCAGCCGCTCCAGGTCACCGACGGCTGGCGGGCCGCGGCCAACAAGCACCAGCAGGTGCTGATGTTCGCCGCGCCGGTGGGCTCCATCGGCCGCCAGCCGCGCGAGGACCTGCTGCGCGACTCGCTCGACAAGGCGGCGGCCTACGGCAGGCTGGTCGCGGCGGCGCTCCCGCTCGCGGGGACCTGAGCCCGCGCGTTCAAGGGGCCGCGACCAAAGGAAGGTTGCGAAACCGCATCTCTTCTCGCGCGCTGTCGTTTGGACATACGTGCACGCATACGACACTTCGCCCCGACGGTCCTCGTTCTCCTCCGTTCCGTCCGCCCGGACGGGGCACGAAGGGGCGGGTGGTGCGTCGGCCACGCCGATCTTCGACATGCTCGCCTCGGAGTGGGTCAAGGCGTTCCGCACGCTGCCGGGCGACCGCAGCGGCGAGGAGGGGATGAGGTTCGTCCCCTTCGGCCTGCCGGACCGCACCGGGTGGTCGTACGGCGGCCATCGGGCGGGCTCGTTCAGCAGCTCGTACAGCGCCTACAGCGCGGGGGCCTACAGCGCCCGCCAGCAGTCGCAGTGGCAGCGCGTCGGCACCATCGGGCGGCCGCAGCAGGACACCGGGATGCACCATGTGCCCGCCGCACTGCCTCCAGGACCGCGCCGCGGCGCGTGACACCGGCACACGAAAGGGCGGCCCCTGCCGGACAGGGGCCGCCCTTCGCGTCGTACGGCGGTTACTTCTTCTTCGAGCCGCGCTTCTCGCGCACCCGCACCGAGATATGGATCGGGGTGCCCTCGAAGCCGAACTCCTCGCGCAGCCGGCGCTCGATGAAGCGCCGGTAGCCCGCCTCGATGAAGCCGGAGGCGAAGAGCACGAAGCGCGGGGGCTTGGTGCCGGCCTGCGTGCCGAAGAGGATGCGCGGCTGCTTGCCGCCCCGGACCGGGTGCGGGTGGGCCGCGACCAGCTCGCCCAGGAAGGCGTTGAGCCGGCCGGTGGGGACGCGGGTCTCCCAGCCGGCGAGGGCGGTCTCGATGGCCGGGACCAGCTTCTCCATGTGGCGGCCGGTGCGCGCCGACACATTCACCCGGGGCGCCCAGGCGATCTGGGCCAGCTCGGTCTCGATCTCCCGCTCCAGGTAGTAGCGGCGCTCCTCGTCCAGCGTGTCCCACTTGTTGAAGGCGACGACGATCGCACGGCCCGCCTCCACGGCCATGGTGACGATCCGCTGGTCCTGCACGGAGATGTTCTCCGAGGCGTCGATCAGGACGACCGCGACCTCGGCCTTCTCCACCGCGGCGGCGGTGCGCAGCGAGGCGTAGTAGTCGGCGCCCTGCTGGAGGTGGACACGCTTGCGGATGCCCGCGGTGTCCACGAACTTCCAGGTGACACCGCCCAGTTCGATCATCTCGTCGACCGGGTCGCGGGTGGTGCCCGCCATCTCGTTGACGACGACGCGCTCCTCGCCCGCGACCTTGTTCAGCAGAGAGGACTTGCCGACGTTCGGGCGGCCGATGAGCGCGATGCGGCGGGGGCCGCCGAGGGCGGTGCCGAAGGACTGCGCGGGCGCCTCGGGCAGCGCCTCCAGGACGGCGTCCAGCATGTCGCCGGTGCCGCGGCCGTGCAGCGCGGAGACGGGGTGGGGCTCGCCGAGGCCCAGGCTCCACAGGTACGAGGCGTCGGCCTCGCCGCTCTGGCCGTCGACCTTGTTGGCGCACAGCACCACCGGCTTGCCGGCCTTGCGCAGCAGTCGTACGACCGCCTCGTCGGTGTCGGTGGCGCCGACCTTGGCGTCGACCACGAAGACCACCGCGTCGGCGGCCTCGATCGCGTACTCGGCCTGGGCGGCCACGGAGGCGTCGATGCCGAGGACGTCCTGCTCCCAGCCGCCGGTGTCGACCACCTTGAAGCGGCGGCCCGCCCACTCGGCCTCGTAGGTGACGCGGTCGCGGGTGACGCCGGGCTTGTCCTCGACGACCGCCTCGCGGCGGCCGATGATCCGGTTGACCAGGGTCGACTTGCCGACATTCGGACGGCCGACGACGGCGAGCACGGGCAGCGGGCCGTGGCCCGCCTCCTCGATGGCGCCCTCGACGTCCTCGATGTCGAAGCCCTCGACCGCGGCGAGCTCCATGAACTGCGCGTACTCGGCATCGCCGAGAGCCCCGTGCTCGTACTCGTGCTCGGCCGAGCCGTCGGGCTGGATGTCGTCGTTCATGAAGTCCGTACCTCGTTGTTCATCGTGGTGATCGGTGGAACAGGCCCTGGTGGGCTTATCCCTCAGTGGGCTGATCCACTACTCAAGTGTCGCCTAGCGCCCGGTGAGGCGCCTGGCGTTTTCCAGGTGGGCGGTGAGCTGCTTCTGGATGCGCTCGGTCGCCTCGTCCAGCGCCCGGCGCGTGCGCCGCCCGGAGCCGTCGCCCGCGTCGAACGGGTCTCCGAAGACGACGTCCACGCGCGAGCGCACCGGGGGCAGCGCCTTTATCAACCGTCCCGGCCGGTCCGAGCTTCCCATGACGGCCACCGGCACGACCGGCGCCCCGCTGCGGACCGCGAAGTAGGCGAGGCCCGCGCGCAGCGAGGCGAAGTCGCCCTCGCCCCGGGTGCCCTCCGGGAAGATGCCCAGCACTCCCCCGGCCGCCAGCAGGTCGAGGGCCTGGGTGATGGCGGC
>NZ_MUNF01000140.1:0-136 GCF_002154555.1 Streptomyces murinus | reverse complement strand
CGGCCGGGGCGCCACACCCATGACCATGGGGCCGTCGATGTTGTGGGAGTGGTTGACGGCGAGGATCACCGGACCGCTCGCGGGCACCTTCCAGGCGCCGAGCACACGCGGCCGCCACAGCCCGTACATCAGGCCG
>NZ_MUNF01000014.1 GCF_002154555.1 Streptomyces murinus | reverse complement strand
CACCGCCCGGACGCCCTCGCCGTACCCGTCGTCCGCGAGGGCGTCCGCGGCGGTGCGGGCCTGGTCGAGCTGGGTGCGGGCGGCCTCGGTGCGGCCCAGTTTCACGTAGTCCGCGGCCAGGTTGAGATGGAGGGAGGGGAAGAAGCCCGGTACGCCCCGGGGGTCGCCGTCGGGCAGTTCCCGGGCCGCCGTCAAGGCCCGCAGGTCCCAGGCGAGTTCGTCGGCGGGGTCGTCCTGGGTGTCGGCGAGATAGTGCGCCAGGGTGCACCGGTGCAGCGGGTCCCCGTCCTCGCCGATCTCCGTCCACAGGTCGAGGAAGCGGCTGCGGGCCTCCTCGCGGTCACCGGCGTGGTGCAGCATCACGACCTGGCCGATCCGCGTCAGCACCTCGTCCAGGGCCGTCTGTTCCCGTCGCTCCGCCACCGCGTCCTCCGGCGATCGTCCGCTGTCGTGCACCGACTGTCGTGCACCGACTGTCGTGCACCGACGCTAACCGGCGCCGCCCGGATTACCGGTCAGGCGGCGCCGACGCCACCATCAGCCCAGGTTCGGGATGCGCCAGTCGATCGCCTCATGGCCCTGGCGGGCGATCGCCTCGTTGATCTGCGTGAAGGGGCGGGAGCCGAAGAACTTCTTCGCGGACAGCGGGGAGGGGTGCGCGCCCTTGACCACCACATGCCGCTCCTCGTCGATCAGCGGGAGCTTCTTCTGCGCGTAGTTGCCCCACAGCACGAACACCGCCGGGTCGGGACGGGAGGCCACCGCGCGGATCACGGCGTCGGTGAACTTCTCCCAGCCCTTGCCCTTGTGCGAGTTGGCCTCCCCGGCCCGCACGGTGAGGACCGCGTTGAGCAGCAGCACACCCTGCTGGGCCCAGGGCATCAGATAGCCGTTGTCCGGGACCGGCAGGTCCAGTTCGGCCTGCATCTCCTTGTAGATGTTGCGCAGCGAGGGCGGGGTCTTCACACCCGGACGGACCGAGAAGCACAGCCCGTGGCCCTGGCCCTCGCCGTGGTACGGGTCCTGGCCGAGGACGAGGACCTTCACCTTGTCGTACGGCGTGGCGTCCAGCGCGGCGAAGACCTCCTCGCGCGGCGGGTAGACAGGGCCCTTCGCCCGCTCCTCCTCGACGAACTCGGTCAGCTCCTTGAAGTAGGGCTGCTCCAGCTCGTCACCCAGAACCCCGCGCCAGGACTCGGGCAGCATGGCGATGTCGGTCACGTCAACGTCCTCACGATGTCGATCAATTACCGCGTGCGGTCACTTCAGGATCCAGAACCTACAGGCGACCACTGACAACGCGCCCCCGAAGGTCCCCTCCCCACCGCTCACCAGCTGGTTTTACGGTGCAGCGTCCACATCATCATGATCGTCGAGGGGTCGAGCGCCTGCTCGCCGCCGGATATGTCGTCGCTGGCCGCCACGTACTGCCGCCCCTGCCACAGCGGCAGCAACTGGGCGTCCCCGGCGATGATCCGCTGGGCCTGCTCCATGTCGCCGACCGTCTTGGCGCGGTCGCTCTGGGCCCGCGAGTGCGGCAGCAGCCGGTCGGTGATGTCCTTGGCCGGGTAGGGCGTGCCGAGCGCGTTGTGCTCACCGGTGAAGGGCGCGATGAAGTTGTCGGCGTCGGGGAAGTCCGGGGACCAGCCGCGGCCGAACACCGGGTACTCGCCCTTCTGGTAGCCGACCACATAGCTCTTCCAGGGGCGGCTCTCGAGCGTGACCGTGAACAGCCCGGAGCCCTCCAGCTGCCGCTTCAGCTCCTTGAACATCAGGGCGGTCTCGGAGCCGTAGCGGTCGGTGGTGTACCAGAGGGTCAGCGGGACCTTCTGGTGGATGCCCGCGTCCTGGAGGATCGTCCGCGCCTTGCCGGTGCTCGGGTCGCCGTACTCGTCGAAGAAGGCGGTGGTGTGGCCGACGAGGCCCTTGGGGACCATCGAGTACAGCGGGTCGACGGTGTCCTTGTAGACCTTGTGGGCGATCGCGCCCCGGTCCACCAGCTGGGCGATCGCCTTGCGCACGGCGGGCCGCCCGGCCCAGGGGTCCTTGGGATCGAACACCAGGTAACTGATGTCCGTACCGGCGCCGTCCACGAGCTGGAGGTCGGAGTTGCCCTGCTGCTGGAGCGCGAGGATGTCGTCGGCGGCGAGGCCGCGGTAGGTGACGTCGATCTGCTTGTCGCGCAGCGCCTTGACCATGCCTGCGGAGTCCTGGAAGTAGCGGATGGTCACCGCGTCGTTCTGCCGCTGGGCGAAGCCGTGGTAGTTGCCGTTGCTGGTCAGGACGGCCTGCCGGCCCTCCTGGTACGACTGGAGCCGGTACGGCCCCGAGCCGTCGGCCCCGGAGTCCTTGCGCAGGGCGCGGGCCGGGTAGTCCTTGGGGTCCACGATCGACAGGGCCGGGGTGGCCAGCACGAACGGGAAGGTGGCGTCGGACTTGCCGAGGTGGAAGACGACCTCGCGGTCGCCGGAGGTGTCCACGCTGTCGAGGCTGCCGAGCAGTCCCGCGGGGCCGGCCGCGGCGTTGATGGCGCGGATGCGGTCGACGGAGTACTTGACCGCCTCGGCGTTCAGCGGGTCGCCGTCGGCGAACTTCAGGCCCGCGCGCAGCGTGCAGCGGTAGGTGCGGCTCGACGAGTCGGCGAAGGAGCAGCTCTGGGCGGCGTCGGGCTGGGGGGCCGTCGCGCCGTTCGGGTAGGCGAGGAGCGTCTGGTAGATGTTCCGGTACAGCTCCCAGGAACCGTCCCAGGCGCCGGCCGGGTCCAGGGTGCTGGGCGCGCTGGTGGTGCCGACCACGATCGGGTCCCCACCGCCCGAGTCCCCGTCGGACAGCAGCCCGCAGCCGCCGGCCACCAGCGACACGGACGCGATCGCCGCGACTGACCGCAGGAATCGGTTCCGGTTGAACACGCGCACGCTCCTCGATCCGCCTACCAAGGTCGGCAGACCTTACCGCAGCGTCAGTGCGCCCAACCTCCCTTGGAACATGGCTACTTGATCCAAAAAGCGATGACGACGTTGTCATCCTTCCGGGTGTCCGCTGGGCGGTGTCCCGGGCGCCGGCCCGTCCGGAATCCGGCGCCCGGGAGGTGGTTTCACACCCCGGCGTTGAGGAAGAGTCCACCGTCCACGACGAGGGTCTGACCGGTGACCCAGTCGGACTGCGCGGAGGTGAGGAATGCCGCGGCGCCGCCGATGTCGGACGGCACACCGAGCCGGCCCAGCGGATAGGAGGCGGCGGCCTCCTCCTCGCGGCCCTCGTACAGGGCCTGGGCGAACTTGGTCTTGACCACGGCCGGGGCGATCGCGTTGACCCGCACCCTCGGCGCGAACTCGTGCGCCAGCTGCTGGGTCAGGTTGATCATCGCGGCCTTGCTGACGCCGTAGGCGCCGATGAACGGCGAGGGCGCGAGGCCCGCGATCGAGGCGATGTTGACGATCGCGCCGCCGTTGTCCTTCTGCCAGGCGTGCCAGGTCTTCTGGGCGAAGCCGAGGGCGGAGATCACATTGGTCTCGAAGACCTTGCGGGCGACGTTCAGGTCCAGGTCCGCGATGGGCCCGAACACCGGGTTGGTGCCCGCGTTGTTGACCAGGTGGTCGAGGCGGCCGAAGGCCTCCATGGTGCGCTCGACGGCCTCGCTCTGGTGGTCGAGGTCGTGCGCCTTGCCTGCCACGCCGATGACCCGCTCGGCGCCGAGCTTGACGACGGCCTCCTTGAGCGCGTCCTCGTTGCGGCCGGTGATGCACACCCGGTCGCCGCGCGCGACGAGGGCCTCGGCGACGCCGTAGCCGATGCCGCGGCTGGCGCCGGTGACGAGGGCGACCTTGCCGGACAGGGGCGGGAGTTCTGCGGAAGTCATGTGCGGTGTCCCCTAGTCGAGCGGTCCGCCGGCGACGTACAGCACCTGGCCGGAGACGAATCCGGCCGCCTCGCCGGTGAAGAAGGCGATGGCGTTGGCGATGTCCTCGGGCTCGCCGACGCGCTGTACCGGGATGGCGCCCGCGGCGGCCTTCTTGAAGTCCTCGAAGCCCATGCCGACGCGGTCGGCGGTGGCCTTGGTCATCTCGGTGGCGATGAAACCGGGGGCGACGGCGTTGGCGGTGATGCCGAACTTGCCGAGCTCGATGGCGAGGGTCTTGGTGAAGCCCTGGAGACCGGCCTTGGCGGCCGAGTAGTTGGCCTGGCCGCGGTTGCCGAGCGCCGAGGAGGAGGACAGGTTGACGACCCGCCCGAAGCCGGCGTCGACCATGTGCTTCTGCACGGCCTTGGTCATCAGGAACGAGCCACGCAGATGCACGTTCAGGACGGTGTCCCAGTCGGAGACGCTCATCTTGAACAGCAGGTTGTCGCGCAGCACGCCCGCGTTGTTGACCAGGATCGTCGGGGCGCCCAGCTCCGCGACGATCCGGGCGACGGCGGCCTCGACCTGCGCCTCGTCGGAGACGTCGGCGCCGACCGCGACGGCCTTGCCGCCGGCCGCGGTGATCTTCTCGACGGTGTCCTTGCAGGCGGCCTCGTCCAGGTCGATCACGGCGACCGCGCGACCCTCGGCGGCCAGCCGTACGGCGGTGGCGGCGCCGATGCCGCGCGCGCCGCCGGTGACGACCGCGACCCGCTGTTCAGTGGTGGACATGTGCTGTTTCTCCTCGCCCTTGAGAGAACCCGTACGACCCTTCGCGAGGGCCTTCCGGTGCGGTGAGCGACCGCTTAGTATCTTCAGCCCACACGACGCTAGAAGCCCTGGCACCCGGTGTCAACGGCTCATCCGGCCGTTGTGATCCATTACCTCACCAGGAGGTCCAGCAATCGCTCCGTCTCGGCGGCCGGGTCGGCGGTCAGGCCGGTGTGCACCGGGCCGGGCTGGACCACGGTGGAGCGGGGCGCGATCAGCCAGCGAAAACGCCGACCGGCGTCGTCCCCGGCCGCCTGCCCGGCCTCCGGGCCGCCCGCGCAGTGCCGCTCGATCGCGGTGAGCGCCGCCCTGATCCCGGCCGCGTCGGCCGCCGGGTCCAGGGCGCGCAGCCGGTCCTCGTCCAGGTGGGTACGGGCGCCGACGTAGCCCCGGGCGCGGCAGTAGACGGCGACGCCCGCGTTGAGGCACTCGCCGCGTTCGATCCGGGGTACGACCCTGATCAGGGCGTACTCGAAGACGTCCCGGTCGCCGCCCTGGCCGGCCCGGGTGATGTGGCGCTCGGTCACATGGCCGGCCATGTGGATGTGGGTCTCGCTCACTTGTCCTCCTGGATGCCGGTGCCGGTGATGCGCTCGGCGATGACGGCCGCGCGGGCGAGCAGCGGGCGGGCGTAGGCCCGGCGCAGCTCGTCCGGGGTGTCGAAGCCGGGTTCGCCGGTGAGCCAGGCGTCCGGGATCTCGGCGGTGACCTCGGCGAGCAGGTCCTCGGTGACGCGGGGCGCGAGGTCGGCCGCGGCGGCCGCGAGGTCCGGGGCGAAGCCGGCGAGGGCGTGCTCGGCGGCGTCGTAGGGGCGGCTCGCGGACTTCTCGGCGGCGGGCCAGTTGTGGTGCCAGATCATGGTGGCGCCGTGGTCGATGAGCCACAGCTCGCCCCGGTGGACCAGGAGGTTGGGGTTGCGCCAGGAGCGGTCCACGTTGTTGATCAGTGCGTCGAACCAGACGATCCGCCCGGCCTCCTCGGGGCTCACCGCGAAGGCGAGCGGATCGTAGCCGAGGGCGCCGGAGAGGAAGTCCATGCCGAGGTTGGTGCCGCCGCTGCCCCGCAGCAGGTCCTGCACCTGCTGCTCGGGTTCGCCGAGCCCGAGCACGGAGTCCAGTTCGACGGTGACCAGGCGGGGGGTGCGGAAGCCGAGGCGCCGGGCGAGTTCGCCGCACACCACCTCGGCGACCAGGGTCTTGCGGCCCTGTCCGGCTCCGGTGAACTTCATGACGTAGGTCCCGAGGTCGTCGGCCTCGACGAGCCCCGGCAGCGAGCCGCCCTCACGCAGCGGCGTGATGTAGCGGGTCGCGGTGACTTCCTTGAGCATCGCCCCAGGTTACTGGGGCCGGCCGCGGCGCGGGGGCCCGAGGCGGCCGAGCACCTCGCCGGTGGTCGTGACGGTCGCGACCAGGGCGAGGGTGTGGCGGATCATCGCGGCGGTGTAGTCGGCGGGCACCCCCGCGATGGCGTCGGCCGGGACGACGGCGGCGTAGCCGAGGTTGACCGCGTCGAACACCGCGTTGGGGATCGCCACGTTGGCCGAGACGCCGGTGACGATCAGGGTGTGGCAGCCGAGGTTGCGCAGCAGGGCGTCGACACCGGTCCCGTGCAGCGGGGACAGCCCGTGCAGCCGTCGTACGACGAGATCCTCCTCGGCGACCTCGATCGGCGGCGCGACCCGCACCGCCGTACTGCCGGACAGCTGGTGCACGGGAAGCCGTTCGGCGGCGCGGAACAGCCGGGCGTTGCGGCTCGCGCCCCGGCCGTCCGGGCGGCGCTCGGCGATCGCGTGGATCACCTGGACACCGGCCCGGTGCGCGCCGTCGACCAGCCGGGCGACATTGCCGAGGGCCCCCGAGGAGCGGGCCGCGCGGGCGAGTTCGGGCAGCGCGGCGTCCGGTCCCACCACGCCCCGCTGGCACTCCACGGTCAGCAGCACGGTGTGCGCGGGATCGAGGAGGTCGCCCAGTCGCACATACGCCGCCATCGCGTGCCTTTCGCCGGAGCCGGGGCGGTGAGAGTAACGGCCGTGCGCGGGAGAGGGAAGACGAGGGGGCCGGGCTGTTCCCTTTCCTGACGTGATGTCAGAGGATCACCGCGGAAGGGGTTTTCCGGTACGACGAGTGCGACGAGCACGATGACGAGGAGGCCGCATGTCCGTCACCGAGCAGCGCCGGGGCCGCAGGATCATGATGTCGCCCGGCGAGCTGGACGCGTTCCTGGCCGGACAGCGCACCTGCCGGGTCGCGACCGTCTCCGCCGACGGCACCCCGCATGCCAGCGCGCTCTGGTTCCTCTGGGACGGCGACGCGCTGTGGCTCTACTCACTGGTGCGCAGCCGCCGTTGGACCCAGCTAAGCCGGGATCCCCGGGTGGCGGTGGTGGTCGACGCGGGCGAGGAGTACGGCGAGCTGCGCGGGGCCGAGCTGGCGGGCCGGGTGGAGTTCGTCGGCGAGGCGCCCCGCACCGGGCTGCCGTGCCCCGAACTCGCGGCGGTGGAGGGGGCGTTCGCCCACAAGTACTTCGGCGTGGACGAGCTGCCGCACGACGGCCGGCACGCGTGGGCGCGGCTGGTGCCGGAGCGGATCGTCTCCTGGGACTTCCGCAAACTCGGCTGACCCGCTCCCGCAACTCGACTCCCCGCCAGGGAGGTTGGAGCACCGTGAGAACTCCGACGCCCCCGGTCAGTCGACCTGCCGCGCGGCCGTGCGCAGGGCCTCGACCGCCGCGCGGATGGAGGGGCGGCGGTCGGCGTCGGCCCGCCAGATGACATAGACGTGCCGGCGCACCCGCTGGGTGAGCGGTACGAGGACCACGCCGTCGGGCACCGGGTGGCGGCCCAGCAGCGGGGCGATGCACACCCCCAACCCGGCTGACACCAACTGGAGTTGGGTGTGGGTCTCGCCCGCGCGATGGCCGACGATCGGCTCGACACCCTTGGAGCGCAGGGTGAACATCAGCCACTCGTGGCAGAACTCGCCCTCACCCCAGGTGATCCACTCGTCCTCGGCGAACTCGGCGAGGTCCACCTCCTCGCGGTCGGCGAGCCGGTGCCCGGCGGGCACGGCGACCTCGGCCGGATCGTCCAGGAGCGGCGCCTTGACCAGTCCGTCGGGCACCGGCATCGGCTTGTTGTACCAGTCCAGGACCACCGCGAGATCGAGGTCGCCGCGCACCACGGCGGCGATGCCCTGCTCCGGCTCCAGTTCGCTGGAGCGCACCCGCAGTCCCGGGTGCTCGGCGCGCAGCGCCCGCAGCGCCACCGGGAACAGGCCCCGGGCAGCGGTGGGGAAGGCGGAGAGGCGCAGCTCGCCGACGACCTGCCCGCGATGCGCCTCCAGATCCGACTCGGCCAGCTCCACCTGCGACAGGATGCGCGCCGCGTGCTCCGAGAGCAGCCGGCCGGCGTCGGTGAGCCGGACGCCCCGGCCGTTCTTGGCGAGGAGCTGCTGGTCGATCTCGCGTTCCAGCTTGCCCAGCTGCTGGGAGACGGCGGACGTGGTGACATGCAGCGCGTCGGCCGCGGCACTGACCGAGCCGTGCCGGGCCAGGGCGTCCAGGGTGCGCAGGCGCTCCAGGTTCAACATATAAGCGATCCTACGAGATACCCGGTGAGATTTCTCGATTGTGCTACGAGATGTGGTCCCGCATTGTTGTTGCCATGAGCACGGTCACCGCTTCCCGAACACAGTCCCCCACCACCCCGGACCAGGCACCTGCCCGCCCCCGCCTCGACTGGCGGCTGCGCTTCGGCGCCCTGTCCCTGATCTGGGGCTTCAGCTTTCTGCTGATCAAGGTGGGCACGAGCGGGTACGCGCCGTTCCAGGTCACCCTCGGCCGGCTGGTCTTCGGCACGGCGGTGCTGGTGGCGGCGATGGCCGTCAAGCGGGAGCGGCTGCCGCGCGGGGGCCGGCTGTGGGCGCACATGGCGGTCGCCGCGTTCTTCCTGAACGCCCTGCCGTTCTCCCTCTTCGCCTACTCCGAGCTGACCATCCCGTCCACGCTGGCCGGTATCTGCAACGCCACCTCGCCGCTGTGGGGCATGGCGCTGTCCGTGGTCGCGCTCTCCGAGGACCGGCCGACCCGGGTCCGGGTGGCCGGGCTCGGGCTCGGCTTCCTCGGGGTGCTGACGGTGCTCGGCGCCTGGCAGGGCTTCCACGGCCTCGACGCCACCGGCACGGCGATGGCCCTGCTCGCCTCGCTGAGCTACCCGGTGGGCTGGATCTACGTCCGGCGGACGCTGGCGGGCACGGGCAACTCCCACCTGTCGATGACCGGCGGGCAGTTGCTGGTGGCCACGGTGCAACTGGCCGTCGTGACCCCGCTGTTCACGGGCATGCCGAAGCACTTCGCCCTGGTGCCGCTGCTGGCCGTCGCCGCGCTGGGCGCGCTCGGGACGGGGCTCGCGGTGCTCCTCCAGTACGGCCTGGTCGCCGAAGTCGGGCCCACGACCGCGCAGATGGTCACCTATTTCATCCCGGTGATCGCGACCGCGGCGGGCGTCGCGATCCTCGGGGAGTCGCTGCACTGGAACACCCCGGTGGGCGCGGCGATCGTGCTCGCGGGGGCGGCGCTCACACAGGTGCGGGGCAGGAAGAGCACCTGAGGGGCAGGGTGTGACGGTCCGTGCGCGAGCGCCGGTGGTACGCGGCTCTCGCGCAGTTCCCCATCCCCCTGCATGACCTGCCGCTACCCGTAGACCCGGGACGGCGACGGCCGTACCGCCGCCTCGATCGCCTCCGCGAGGGGTTCGATGTCCGCCGGGGCCAGCGGGGACACCGTGACCCGGACGGCCGGGGGGCTGGTCAGGCGGAAGCGGGCGCCCGGGGCGACGACCCAGCCGGACTGGAGCAGCCGGGCGACGGCGGTGGTCTCGTCGGGGACCGGGATCCAGAGGTTCATTCCGGTACGGCCCCGGGCCTCGACGCCCCGGGCGGCCAGGGCGTCGATCAAGGGCTGCCGCCGGGAGCGGTACGACTCCGCCACCGCCGTACGGTCCACCGCTCCCCCGCTCCACAGCTGCGCCAACGCGCGCTGGAGCAGCAGGCTCACCCAGCCGGGGCCGAGGCGCAGCCGGCCGCGGACCCGGTCGACGGTCACCGGGTCGCCCGCGAGGACGGCGAGGCGCAGATCAGGGCCGTAGGTCTTGGCGGCGGAGCGCGCGAAGGCCCAGTGCCGGGTGGCGCCCGCGAGGGGGTGCGGGGGCAGGTCCACGATGCCGTGGCCGTGGTCGTCCTCGATCAGCAGGGTGTTCGGATGCGCGCGCAGCACCACGCGCAGGGAATGCGCGCGGGCGGCGGTCACGGCGGCGCCGGTCGGGTTCTGGGCGCGGGCGGTGACGAGCACCGCACGGGCCCCGTCGGCCAGGGCGCGGGCCAGCTCCTCGGGCAGCGGCCCGTCGTCGTCCACGCCCACCGGGACCGTGCGCAGGCCCAGCGCCGGCATCAGATCGAGGGCGCTGCCCCAGCCGGGATCCTCGACGGCCACCGCGTCACCGGGCCTGAGGTGCGCGGCGAGGACGCGCTCGATGGCGTCGAGGGAGCCCGAGGTGACGGTGAGGGGCCCCGCGGGGATGCCGTCGGCGTCGAGTTCGGCGCGGGCGACGCGGAGCAGACCGGGGTCGACCGGATCGTCGCCGTACAGGACGGCCCGCCGGTCCCCCGCCTCGGCCGCGACCGCGAGCGCCGGGGCGAGCCGGGGCAGCAGCTCCGGGTCCGGGTTGCCGGTGGACAGGTCGCGGGCGCCCGGCGGCACCTCCACCCGCAGCTGAGCGCGCCCGGTGGTGACCGGCTTGGGCCGCACCCGACTGCCGCGCCGCCCGGCGGTCTCGATCACCCCGCGCTCGCGCAGCGTGCGATACGCGGCCGCGACGGTGTTCGGATTCACCCCCAGCCGCGCGGCCAACTCCCGCATGGGCGGCAGCGCTTGGCCCGGCCGCAGCTCCCCGGTACCCACCGCGCGTTCGACATCGGCCGCGATCTCAGCTGCGCCCCGGCCCTCGATCCGATACTCTCCTAGCACAAAATCTATTATGCACTAGTGCAAAAGCGATCGCCTGTCGGCTTCGCCTTGGAGGGACCGTCATGCCGGACACGACCGCGGAAACCCAGCCCACCGCCTACACCCCGACCGACCGCACCATGCCCACGCGCGACGCGGAACGGGCGTCGTACGACAGGGAGGTGGTGCACGCGATATTGGACGAGGGGTACGTCTGCCATCTGGGCTTCGTCCGCGACGGCGCCCCCGTGGTGCTGCCCACGCTGTACGGCCGGGTGGGCGAGCGGCTCTACATCCACGGCTCGACGGGTTCGCGCCCGCTGCGGATGACCGGCGCCGCGGACCCTGGCCTTGAGGTGTGCCTGACGGTGACCCACGTGGACGGTCTGGTGCTGGCCCGCTCCGCCTTCAACCACTCGATCAACTACCGCTCGGTGGTGGTGCACGGCATCGCGCACCAGGTCACCGACCCCGAGGAGCGGCGGCGCGCGCTGGACGCCCTGGTGGACCATGTGGTGGCGGGCCGCGCCGCCGACTCCCGGCCCGCGAACAAGAAGGAGCTGGCCGCCACCGCGGTGATCCGCCTGGATCTGGACGAGGTCTCCGCGAAGATCCGCACCGGCGGCGCCAATGACGAGCCCGAGGACCTCGCCCTCCCCCACTGGGCCGGTGTCGTCCCGCTCCGCAAGGGGTACGACGCCCCGATCCCGAACGCCGACCTGGCGTCCGGGATCGAGCTGCCGGACTACCTCACCGGAAAGTGACTCTCCTTCGGCGCGGCCGGGCTGTCACCGGGCCCCGCCGGACGGCCGCCCCTGCGCAGCGCGGTCTCGCTCACGGTCAGGCCCGCGACCGCCGTGAGCATCAGCAGGGTGCCGGCCACGGTGGTGACCGTGAGCCGCTCGCCGAGCAGCAGCACGGCGAGCACGGCCGCGGTCACCGGTTCGAGCAGCATGATCACGGAGACGGTGGCGGACCGTACGACGGCGGCGCCCGCGAAGTACAGGGCGTACGCGAGCGCCGTGGGCACGGCGGCGATGTAGCACAGGAGCCACAGCAGCCGGGCCGGGTGGCCGGTGTGCGGGAGCAGCCCCTCGTGCAGCGCGAACGGCAGCAGGCACAGGGTGGTCACCGCGAAGGCCCATACGGTGGTCTCGGCGGCGTCGGCACCGCCGTCCCGGCCCCACCAGCGGGTCAGCAGGGTCATGGCGCCGTAGCCCGCGGCCGACAGCAGCGCGAGCAGCACACCCGCAGGGCGGACGGCCGCGGCCGAGTCGCCGAAGGTCAGCACGGCGAGTCCGGCGAGGGCCCCGGCGACGGACAGGACACCGCCCGCGCCGAGCCGTTCACCGAGCAGCAGCCGGGCGCCGAGCGCGATGAGCACGGGGCCCGCGCCGAGGGTGACGACGGTGGCCACGGCCAGTCCGGTGGCCGCGACGGCCGCGAAGTAGGCGGTCTGGAACACCGCGAGTCCGAGCCCGGTGGCCACGGCCTTCAGCACCCGGCGCGCCATCGGTTCGGCCGCGCCCCGGCGGGGCCGCGGGCGCAGACCGCGGCCGGCGAGCAGCAGCAGGAGCCCCAGCGCGCAGCGCCAGAAGGAGAGGCCGAAGGCGCCCATGTCGCTGGTCCGGTAGACCAGGGAGGCGGCGGCTCCGGCGGTACCCCAGGCGGCACCGGTGACGATCAGATAGAGCAGGCCGCGCCCTAGGGGCAGGCCGGTGGAGAACTTCGGATTCGCGTTCGAGATCGAGTTCGCGTTGGAACTCGGGTTCTGGTTCTGGTTCGGCAAGGAGGTTTCTCCGCAGAAACGCGCCCAAGAGGCGCGGAAGTTCGAGGGCGGCCCGATCCATCGGGCCGCGCGGACTTCGTCTGCGGGCAGCACCGTCCGGCCCGGCGCTGATCGCGCCGGGCGGGTGTTCCGGAGGCCCGCCTCAGGCGGCGGGCGGCGGAAGTACGAGCGTGGACGGCATGACCAGCACTTTAGGCGGAGGTGCGCTGCCCGGACAACGCCCTTTCCGGGCCGCCGGCGGCCACCGGTT
>NZ_MUNF01000139.1 GCF_002154555.1 Streptomyces murinus | reverse complement strand
AGGAGCTGGGCGAGCCGTTCGCCACCGCCGGGCTGTGCTACTACCGCGACGGCCGGGACAGCGTGGCCTGGCACGGCGACCGGATCGGAAAGGGCGCCCGCGAGGACACGATGGTCGCGATCCTCTCGGTCGGCGAGCCCCGTGATCTGCTGCTGCGCCCGGCCGGCGGGGGCGGCGGGACCGTACGGCGGCCACTCGGGCACGGCGATCTGATCGTGATGGGCGGCTCCTGCCAGCGCACCTGGGAGCACTGCGTGCCCAAGACGGCACGGGCGGCGGGGCCCCGGATCAGCGTGCAGTTCCGCCCGCAGGGCGTGCGCTGAGACATCTCGCCGCCCCCTTGCGCCGCACGGTGGCGGATCTGGTTGGCTGTCCTCCCGAAGATCACTGGCACTCGGGCGCGGAGAAACCATGCGGGCAGAGGTACATCAAGTCGCCGACGGCACCTACCTGGTGCACGGCAACAACGTCAACTGGGTGATCCTTAAAGACGGGGACGACCTCACCCTGATCGACACCGGGTATCCCGGGGACCGGCCGGGAGTCCTGGAGTCCCTTGCGGCGGTGGGCGGTTCACCCGAGGCGGTCTCCGCCGTGCTGATCACCCACGCGCACAACGACCATCTGGGCTCGGCCGAGTACCTGCGCTCCGCCTACGGCACGCCCGTCTACCTGCACCCGGCCGAAGTCCCGCACGCCCGGCGGGAGTTCCTGCACCAGGCCACCCTCGGCGATGTCGTCCGCAACGTCTGGCGGCCGGGCATGCTGCCGTGGGCCGCGCATGTCATCAAGGTGGGCGGCATGGAGCACAACCCGGTCACCGCGCCCGAGCCGTTCCCCGGGGAGGGCGCGCTCGACCTGCCGGGCCGCCCGGTGCCCGTGCACACCCCCGGCCACACCGACGGGCACTGCGTCTACCACCTGCCCGCGGCCGGCATCGTGATCTCCGGGGACGCCCTGGTCAGCGGGCACGCCGTCTCCTGGACCAAGGGCCCGCAGCTTCTGCCCGGCTTCTTCGACCACGACCGCGGCCGGGTCGTGGCCTCCCTCGATCTGATCGCGGCGCTCGACGGCGACACCCTGCTGCCCGGTCACGGCCCGGTCCACCGGGGCGCGGTGCGCGCCGCCGCCGAACAGGCCCGGGACCGGGCCACCCGCAAGTCCCGTACGCCGAAAGCGAGTTGACGCCGGTCAGTCGTGCGGGACCACCGCCACCGGGCAGTCGGCGTGATGCAGCACCCCGTGCGCGACCGAGCCGATGCGGGCGCCCACGGCGGTGCGGCGGGCCCGGCGGCCGACGACCATCAGCTGGGCGCGGCCGACGAGCGACAGCAGCACCTGTCCCGCGCTGCCCATCTCCACCTGCTCGGCCACCGGCACCCCGGGGAACCGCTCGCGCCAGGGCCGCAGCGCGTCGGCCAGCGCCTGCTTCTCGTACGGCTCCAGGCCCCCGGCCTCGTCCAGCAGCCTGAGCGAGCCGGGGCTGTAGGCGAAGACCGGCGGCAGGGTCCAGGCCCGTACGGCACGCACGGTGGCACCGCGGGCCGCGGCCGTCTCGAAGGCGAAGCGCAGCGCGGCCGCGCTGTCCTCGGCGTCGCCGTGCTGGCCGACCACCACCTCGCGCCCGGCGGCCTCCAGGGCGGGGCGGTCACCGGCGCGCACCAGCACCACGGGCCGGGTGGCCTCGGCGATCACATGCTGACCCACCGACCCCAGCAGGAAGCCCACGACCGGTCCGTGCCCGCGCGAGCCCAGCACCAGCATCTCCGCGGCCCGGGCCGCGCGGCCCAGCGCCGGGGCGGCGTCCTCCTCGACCACCTCGACGCTCACCGTGAGCTCCGGATGCCGCTCGGCGACCTGGCGCACCGCCTGCGCCACGCCCTCCTCGGCCCAGCCCCGCTGGGTGTCGCGGTCGGACCCGGCGAGCTTCTCGGCGTGGTGCCACGCGTGCAGGACCCGCAGGGGCAGCCCCCGGCGTACGGCCTCCCTGGCCGCCCAGTCCAGCGCGGCCAGGCTCTCCTCCGTGCCGTCGAGCCCTGCCGTGATCGCCCGTGTCATCCCTGGCCTCCTCGTCGTACCGACCGTTCATGCTGCTGATGCCCACTATCGGACACGGCGCGCCCCGGCCGGACCCCGGCCCTCCGGGTCGTGGGGCGGGCCTGGACACCGGGGCGAAGCCGGGCGATCGAACATACGATGGGCGCGTACCGGTGCGGTGGCGCCCGTGCCACCGCGCCGCGGGATTCCGACGCTCGGGGTGGGAGATCCATGACACAGGCCGCGCCCAGGACACGGGCCCCGACGACACCGGCCGCCGACGCGACGCGGACCGTCATCCTGACCGTGGACGACGACCCGGGGGTCTCCCGCGCCGTCGCCCGTGATCTCAGACGCCGCTACGGAGCCTCGTACCGGATCGTGCGCGCCGAGTCCGGGCCGTCCGCGCTGGACGCGCTGCGGGAGCTGAAACTGCGCGGTGATCTGGTGGCGGTGATCCTGGCCGACTACCGGATGCCGCAGATGAACGGCATCGAGTTCCTGGAGCAGGCGCTCGATGTGTACCCGGGGGCGCGGCGGGTGCTGCTGACCGCGTACGCCGACACCAACGCGGCGATCGACGCGATCAATGTGGTGGACCTCGATCATTATCTGCTCAAGCCGTGGGATCCGCCGGAGGAGAAGCTCTATCCGGTGCTGGACGATCTTCTGACGGCGTGGCGGGCCAGCGATCACAAGCCGGTGCCGAGCACCAAGGTGGTGGGGCACCGCTGGTCGGCGCCCTCCTCGGACGTGCGGGAGTTCCTGGCCCGCAACCAGGTGCCCTACCGCTGGTACTCGGTGGAGGAGCCGGAGGGGCAGCGACTGCTGGCCGCGGCCGGACAGGACGGGCAGCGGCTGCCGGTGGTGGTCACCCCGGACGGCTCGGCGCTGGTCGAGCCCGAGGCGCCCGAACTGGCCGCGCGGGTGGGCCTGGCCACGACACCGACGGCCGACTTCTACGACCTGGTGGTGATCGGCGGCGGCCCGGCCGGGCTCGGCGCGGCCGTGTACGGGGCCTCGGAGGGGCTGCGCACGGTGCTCGTGGAGCGCTCGGCGACCGGCGGGCAGGCCGGGCAAAGTTCCCGCATCGAGAACTACCTGGGCTTCCCGGACGGCGTCTCCGGCGCCCAGCTCACCGACCGGGCGCGGCGGCAGGCGGGCCGGTTCGGTGCCGAGATCCTGACCGCGCGCGAGGTGACGGCCCTGGAGACGGGCGGCGCCGCCCGGGTCGTACGGTTCGCGGACGGCACGGCGATCGCCGCGCACAGCGTGATCCTGGCGACCGGCGTGCAGTACCGGCAACTTCAGGCCCAGGGCTGCACGGACCTGACCGGCTGCGGGGTGTACTACGGTTCGGCGCTGACCGAGGCGGCCGGCTGCCAGGGCCAGGACGTGTACATCGTGGGCGGCGCCAACTCGGCGGGCCAGGCGGCGATGTACCTCGCCCGGGGCGCCAAGTCGGTGACGCTGCTGGTGCGCGGCGCGGATCTGTCGGCGTCGATGTCGTACTACCTGATCCAGCAGATCACCGAGGCGCCGAACATCGAGGTGCGCTGCCGCACGGTGGTGGACGCGGCCCATGGCTCGGGGCATCTGGAGCAGCTGACGCTGCGTCACACCGGGACCGGGGAGACCGAACGGGTCGACGCCCAGTGGATGTTCGTGTTCATCGGCGCGGCCCCGCTGACCGACTGGCTCGGCGAGAGCGTGCTGCGCGACGAGCGCGGTTTCATCCTGGCCGGGCCCGATCTGACCCCCGACGGCACGCCACCGGCCGGCTGGGAGCTGGACCGGCCGCCGTACCACCTGGAGACCAGCGTGCCCGGGGTGTTCGTGGCGGGCGACGCGCGCGCCGAGTCCGCGAAGCGCGTCGCGTCCGCCGTCGGCGAGGGCGCGATGGCCGTCATGCTCGTCCACCGGTATCTGGAGCAGTCATGAGCGGGCAGATCATGCCGTGCGACCCGAAAGAGATCCGGTCGCTGTTCCTCTTCGAGAAGCTGGACCCCGAGCAGTTGGGGCGGCTGTGCGCCGAGGGCCGGGTGGAGCTGTTCCCGCCGGGCCCGGTGTACACCGAGGGTGACCCGGCGACCTGCTTCTTCGTGATGGTCGAGGGGACGGCGGTGATCTCGCGCCGGGTCGGCGGGGACGACGTGGAGGTCGCCCGGACCTCGCAGCGCGGGGTGTACGGCGGCGCGATGCAGGCGTATCTGGGCGACCGGGTGCGGCAGGTGTACACCAACTCGCTGCGGGTCACGGAGCCGACGCGGTTCTTCGTGCTGCCGGCGGACCTGTTCGCGGAGGTGATGCACGAGTGGTTCCCGATGGCGGTGCATCTGCTGGAGGGCCTGTTCTTCGGCTCGAAGAACACCCAGGCGGCGGTCGGGCAGCGGGAGCGGCTGCTGGCGCTCGGCTCGCTGTCGGCGGGGCTCACCCATGAGCTGAACAATCCGGCGGCCGCGGCCGTGCGGGCCACCGCCACCCTGCGGGAGCGGGTGGCGAAGATGCGGCGCAAACTGGCCGTGATCGCCGAAGGGCCGTTCTCCCGGGACGCGTTGGCGAGCCTGGTCGAGATCCAGGAGCGCACCGCCGAGCGGGTGGCGAAGGCCCCGGCGCTCAGTCCGCTGGAGGCCGCCGACCGCGAGGATCTGCTCGGGGACTGGCTGGACGACCATGGCATCGCGGACGGCTGGCAGCTGGCACCGACCTTCGTCCAGGCGGGGCTCGACGCCGACTGGCTGGAGCAGGTCGCGGCGGCGGTGGACGAGGAGATCCTGCCGGGTGCGATCGGCTGGCTCAACTACACCGTCGAGACCGAGCTGTTGATGACCGAGATCGAGGACTCCACCACCCGCATCTCGCATCTGGTGGACGCGGCCAAGCAGTACTCGCAGCTGGACCGGGCGCCGTACCGCGCGGTGGACGTGCACGAACTCCTGGAGAGCACCCTGCTGATGCTGTCGGCCAAGTTCGGCTCCGGCATCCGGGTGGTCAGGGAGTACGACCGGACGCTCCCGTCGGTGCCCGCCTACCCGGCGGAGCTGAACCAGGTGTGGACCAACCTCATCGACAACGCGGTCTCGGCGATGCGGAGTTCGGGCGGCGAGGGCACCCTGACGGTGCGCACGGCACGGGACCACGACCGGGTGCTGGTGGAGTTCCGGGACACCGGGCCCGGGATCCCGGCGGAGATCAGGGGCCGGATCTTCGACCCGTTCTTCACCACCAAGCCGGTCGGCGAGGGCACCGGGCTCGGTCTGGACATCTCCTGGCGGATCGTCGTCAACAAGCACCACGGCACGCTGCGGGTCGACTCGGAGCCCGGCGACACCCGTTTCCAGGTGCTGCTGCCGCTGACCGCCGAACAGCCCGAGGCGGCCGAATCGGCCGACTCGGCCGAGGAACCAACGGAGGAGGCCGTATGAGCGGCGTCGAGGGCATCGAACCGAACGTCCCGCCGAGCGGCACCGGTTGCCTGGAGTGCGAGGCGGCGGGCGGCTGGTGGTTCCATCTGCGGCGCTGCGCCCAGTGCGGGCACATCGGCTGCTGCGACGACTCGCCCGCCAAGCACGCCACCGCGCACTACCGGGCCACCGGGCATCCGGTGATCCGCAGCTTCGAGCCGGACGAGGCGTGGTTCTGGAACTTCGCGACCGAGGAACTGTTCACCGAGGGACCCGAACTCGCCCCTCCGGCCGGGCATCCCGCCGACCAGCCGGTGCCGGGCCCGGCGGGGCGGGTACCGGAGGACTGGGCGCGAACTCTGGGGTGACGCGACACCTGAGCCTCGGGACTTGAGCCTCAGCGCGCGCAGTCCAGCCGCTTCAGGTCGAGGCTGTCGGCGAGGGCGCGCATGCCCCGGTCACCGGGGTGCAGATGGTCGCCGCCGTCGTACCGCGGCCGCAGTCGCTCGGGGTCATGGGGGTCACGCAGGGTGCGGTCGAAGTCGGTGACGGCGTCGAACTCCCCGCGGGTGCGGAGGTAGTGGTTGACCTCGCGGCGTACGGCCTCCGCGTCGCGGTCCCACTCCGGCCAGCCCTTGAAGGGGCTGATGGTGGCGGCCACCACGCACAGGTGGGCCGCGTGCGTCCGGTGCGCCAACCGCCGGTATCCGGCGATGAGTTCGGCCGCCGTGACGCCGGTGTGCGCCTTGAGGTCGTTGACGCCCGCGAAGAGGACGACGGTGCGCACCCCGGGCTGGGACAGCACATCCCGGTCCAGGCGGTGCAGGATGCTCTGCCCGGCGCCGTCCCCGGCGCTGTCGGCGAGCAGTTTGTCGCCGGATATGCCCTCGTCGGCCACGCCCTGGAGGGCGCCGCCGGCCGTGTGCAGGCGCCGGGCCAGGTAGTCGGGCCAGCGGCGGTTGCGGTCGGCGGTGGACTGCCAGCCGTCGGTGAGGGAGTCGCCGAGCGCGGCCACGGCGCCGGTGGCCGGGCGGTCGGGGCGTACGGCGACGGCGTCGACGTACCACCAGGCTCCGGTGGTCCGCGTCCAGTGGGCGCCGCCGTCCTCGGCGGTGAGGTCGCCGCCCAGGCCCGTGTACGACGTCTGCAGCGCCAGTTCATGGCCGCTGGCCGGGCCCCCGGCCTCCGGGGTGCGCAGGCTCACCGCGAGGTCGGCACCGGCGGGCACCCGGCCGGGCAGCGGATCGCTCCAGGCCACGGAGCCGGCGGGGACGGTGATGCGGTGGGCGCCGCCGAAGGTCAGGGCGTGGTTGCCGCCGGGGCGCAGGGCGGCGCCCCGGGCGCGCAGGCCCGCGTAGACGTGGTCGAGGGTCAGCGGGCGGTCGCCGAAGGCGTTGGTGAAGCGGATCCGCGGCGCGCCGCCGCCGACGCTGGTGTGCACGATCATCCGGTACTGCGCGCCCGCGACGCCCGCGCCCATGCGCTCGGCGCTCGCCGCCCAGGTCAGCACGCCGGAGGGCCGGCCCGGGGCGCCGGGCGGATGGAGCACCGCGCGGGCGGGCCCGGCCTGGCAGGCGGCGACCGTCAGCAGGGCCGCGGCGAGCCGGCAGCCGCGCCCGCACCGGCCGTTCACGAGGCGCCCGGCCCATCGGAGCCCGGCCGGACCCCCGCGGCCGTACCCGCGTATCCCACGCACGACATGGTCCCGCCGCGGGCCCGGATCCGCACCTCGGTGGGCGGTCATCGATTCCCCTCCCTCGTCGGCTCGCCACCGTCCGTGACTCCGGCGGCGTCGGGAGGTCCGGTTGCCCCGCACCGGCCCGGACATGCGGATGCCCCGCGCGAGGCGGGGCATCCGGTCGTACGCGAAGCCGTCAGTGCTTGGCGGCCGGCGTGTTCGCGGCGGTCACATTGACCGCCGCCCACGCCTGGTTCACCGTCTTGTACTCGGTGCTGTTCGCGCCGTACAGGTCCTTGGCCGCCTGGAGCGTCGCGAGGCGCGCGCCGTGGAAGTCGGTCGTGGACACCATGTAGCGGGTCAGCGCACGGTAGAAGATGGCGGTGGCCTTGGTACGGCTGATGCCCTTCACCGTGGACTTGTTGTACGTCGGCGAGTTGTACGCCACGCCGTTGATCGTCTTCTTGCCGCTGCCCTCCGCGAGGAGGTAGTAGGCGTGCGACGAGACACCGGAACCGGCGTGCACCTCGGTGTAGTAGGTGTCCGGCGTCCAGTAGTCGATCGTGCCCTCGAGCTTGTCCAGCGAGGGGTGGTCCAGGCGGCGCAGGAACTTCTGCGAAAGGCCCAGCTTCTCGCCGATCAGGTAGTCGGGCGTGTCCTGCTTGTTGTTGGCGTAGAACTCGACGTTGGAGCCGAAGATGTCCGCCAGCGACTCGTTGAGCGCGCCCGGCTCGCCGTACTGATTGCCGTCCTCGTCGACGTAGGTCGGCTCCAGCTTGGCGGTCGAGTCCACCACGCCGTGGGTCAGCTCGTGACCGGTGACGTCGAGGACGACCAGCGGCTTCTTGAAGGTCTGGCCGTCACCGTCGCCGTACAGCATGCAGTTGCAGGTCGGGTCCCAGAAGGCGTTGGCGACCTTGTTGCCCCAGTGCACCAGGCCGTGGGCGGCCTTGCTGTTGTCGGCGATCCCCTTGCGGCCGAAGGTCTTCTTGTAGAAGTCCAGCGTCTTGGTGATGCCGTACTGGGCGTCCGCGGCGGCGCTGGCGCGGTTGGAGGTCGCGCCGTTGCCCCAGACGTTGCTGGTGCCGGTGAACTTCGTACCGGCGTTGAAGCTCTCCGTGCTCTTGCCCTTGGCGTCGCGCACCTCGGTGCCGTACCGGCTCGGGTCGGCGAGCTGGTAATGGCCGCGCGAGGTCTGCGTGGTGGTGAGACCGACGCTGCCGACGTAGAGGGTCTTGCCCGTGCCGTTCGCGGCGGACGGGAAGGCCGTCTTGGCGCCGGTGGGGGCGTCGGCGCGGCCCAGGGCTGCGGCACGCGCGTCGCCCGTGGACGGGGTGGCCGTCACGCCGCTCTTCTGAAGGCTCTTGACGAGCTTCGGCGACAGGAACTGGTCGCTGTCGGGCGTGTTGCTGCGCACCTTGCCGGTGACGGCGTCGACCACGACGGTGTTGGTGCCGTCCTGGTCGGTCACGGTCACCTGGTAGGCGAGCGCGGAGGCGCCGTCGCGGGCGTCCACGACGAGCTGGGCGGTGCCGGCCTCGCCCTTGGCAGCTTGAGCGGCCTTGGCGGCGGCCTGACCGGCGGTCAGCTTGGCCTTCGTGGCGGCGGCCGGCTTGACGGTCTGGCCGGCCGCGCGGGTCACGCCCGTGTAGGCGAGCTTGTGGTCGAGGTGGACCACGAGGTCGCCGCCGAGCACCGGCATGCCGTTGTGGGTGCGCTCGAAGCGGACGTGCCGGGCGCCCTCGGGGTCCAGCATGACGTCCTGGGCCCGGAGTTCGTCGCCCGTGGAGACGCCGGTCGCGGACGCGTGCGCGAAGGCCGCGGTGCGGGCTGCGGTCACCACGGCGGCGGAGTCGGTGACGGACGCGACGGAGCGCGCCTCCCCCGTCGTGGGGCCCGCGAAGGCCGTACCGGCCAGGCCCGTTGCGGCGGTCGCCACCGCGACCGCGACCGCCACTGAGCGTATGTGGGGTTTACGCAATCTGATCAGGGTTCCTTCTGTGAAGGGCGGCGGATCGTCAACCGCCCTGTGACATGGCGCCCTTCGGCACCAGGGGGCTGGTCGGGCCCCCGAGGGCTCACCCTTACGGATCAGTCATGTGCACGTAAACCAGGAATGATCCATTTCGCGATCTTCTAGGGCAATCCTTTGCAAATCGGCGCCAGAGAGTGATCGAGGAATGACCAACTGTGTGTCGGCTGTGGAGACGTGGCCTCGATCCCCTAGGTTCCCAGGCCGGAATGTGACCGATGTCGCATCGGCAGTCGTACGGATGGGAGTGGATGCCCGATGATGTCAGCCACGGTGAGCAGGGGCGCGGTCCTCGGAGCGGTCGCGCTGTCGCTGCTCGCGGTACCGGCGGTGAAGTCGGCCGCGGCGGAGGGCCTTCCGGCGCCCGACACGGCGGGCCTGACCGCGGTGCTGCGGTCGGCGGTGGCCCAGGGCGCGCCGGGCGCGCTGGCCCGGGTCGACGACCACGGCACGATGTACCGGACCACGTACGGGTACGCCGACCGCGGCACCCGGCGGGCCATGGACGCCGGGGACCGGTTCCGCGTCGGCAGCGTCACCAAGTCCTTCTCGGCGGTCGTCCTGCTGCAACTCGTCGACGAGCACCGGCTGGAGCTGGACGCGCCGGTGAACCGCTATCTGCCGGGGCTGCTGCCGGACGACACGATCACGGTGCGCCAGGTGCTCGGCCACCGCAGCGGGCTGTACGACTTCACGAACGACATGTTCGCCGACAGTGTCCCGGGGTTCGAGGCGGTCCGCAACAAGGTGTTCACGTACCGGGAGTTGGTGGCGCTGTCCCTCAAGCACCCCCGCACCAACGCGCCCGGCGCGGCGTACTCGTACTCGAACACCAACTTCGTGGTCGCCGGCATGCTCATCGAGGAGATCACCGGGCACTCGGTGCGGACCGAGTACCAGAACCGGATCTTCGGGCCGCTGAAGCTCCAGGACACGTTCTACGTCCATCCCGACACCGCGATCCCCGGCGCCCACGCGCATGGCTACCTCACCCCCGACAAGGCGGGCGATCCGCTGGTGGACGCCACCGAGCAGACGGTGTCATGGGCGCAGAGCGCGGGCGCGATCATCTCCAGCGCGCGGGACCTGAACACCTTCTACAGCGCGCTGCTCGGCGGCCGGCTGATGTCGGCGGCGCGGCTGGCCGAGATGGAGAAGATGAACCGGGTCAACGCCACCACGGCGTACGGGCTCGGGCTGCGGCGCCGCGATCTGTCGTGCGGGATCTCGGTGTACGGGCACACGGGGACGGTGCAGGGCTACTACACCTACGCGTTCGCGACGAAGGACGGCGGCCGGAGCATGACGGCGGTCGCCACCACGTCCAACAACGGCAAGGTGCTCGACACGCTCGCGGGGACGCTGGATTCGGCGTTCTGCGGCAAACAGGGCAAGCGCTGGCCCCCGGCCGCGGGCAAGGACTAGGACTGAGACAGGACCAGGACCGCGGGCGTCCTGATCTTGGCAGAAGGTGTGCCCTCGGGTCAGGATGCCCGTATGAAGGGTGATCTCTTTTCCAGTCGGCACATGGTGCGGGCGGCCACCGAGCCCGGGATGTCCGTCGAGAACGCCAAGTGCCTGCGGTACGCGGTGGACGGCGAGATGTACGCCCGGCAGGGCGCGATGGTCGCCCACCGCGGTGAGCTGCGGTTCGAGCGCAAGGGGCAGGGCGTCGGGGGCATGCTCAAGCGCGCGGTCACCGGAGAGGGGCTGCCCTTGATGGCGGTGCGCGGGCGGGGCGAGGTCTGGCTCGCGCACGAGGCGCAGAACTGCTTCGTCGTGGAGATGGAGCCCGGCGACCGGTTCACCGTGGGCGGCCGGCATGTGCTGTGCTTCGACCCGTCGCTGTCGTACGAGATCCGGACGGTCAAGGGCTCGGGCGTCACCGCGGGCGGCCTGTTCAACAGCGTGTTCAGCGGCAGCGGCCGGCTCGGTCTGGTCTGTGAGGGCGAGCCGCTGGCCATCCCGGTCTCGGCGGAGCAGCCGGTGTACGTCGACACGGACGCGGTGGTCGGCTGGAGCGAGTCGTTGGAGACCTCGCTGCACCGCTCGCAGTCGATAGGGTCGATGCTGCGCGGCGGTTCCGGCGAGGCCGTACAGCTGATGCTGCGGGGCGAGGGCGTGGTCGTCGTACGTCCGAGCGAGCTGACCCAGCACAAGCCGCAGCAGCACTGAACGGGAAGGGTGGCACACCTTGATCGGCATCTTTGAGATCGAAGCCGCGGCCGGGCTGATCGCCCCGCATGTGGTGCGTACACCGACCGTGCCGAGCCCCGGGCTCGGCGCGCTGCTCGGCGCCCCGGTCACCGCCAAGCTCGAACTGCTCCAGCGCACCGGCTCGTTCAAGGCGCGCGGGGCGGCGGCGAAGCTGCTGTCGCTGAGCGAGGCGGAGCGGGCGGCGGGCGTGGTCGCGGTCAGCGGCGGCAACCACGGGATCGCGCTCGCGGTGATGGCGGCGGCCCTGGATGTGAAGGCGACCGTGGTGATGCCCCGCACGGCGCCCGCGCGTTCGCGGGCGCTCGCCGAGGAGGCCGGGGCGTCGCTGCGGCTGACCGACGGCATGGACGGCGCCTTCGAGCTGGGGATGCGGCTCGCGGACGAGGGGCTGACGCTGGTCCACCCGTTCGACGACCCGGCCGTGATCGCCGGGCAGGGCACAGTCGGCCTCGAACTGGCCGAGGACGCCGCCGAGGACCTGACGGACGTCGTCGTCAGCATCGGCGGGGGCGGGCTGATCTCGGGCATCGCGGCGGCGCTGCGGGCCCGACGGCCCGGGGTGCGGGTGTGGGGCGTGGAGACGGCGGGCGCCGAGGCGATGTCGGCCGCGCTGACGGCGGGCGGCCCGGTTCCGGTCCCGCTGTCCTCCCTGGTCACCACCCTCAGCGCGCCCGCGGTGTCCCGGCTGACCTACGACCACGCCGCCAAGCTGGTCGAGGACGTCCTGGTGGTCCCCGACCACGAGGCCGTCCAGGGCTGCCTGGACCTCTCCACCCACGCCAAGCTCTGGGCGGAACCGGCCGCGGGCTGTCTGCTCCCGGCCGCCCGCGAGATCCTCTCCCGCGTCGGCCCCGGCGCCCATCTGGGCCTCGTGGTGTGCGGCGGCAACACGACACTGGCCGAGGTGACGGGCTGGGCGGAGCGTTTCGGGCTGGGGTGAGCCCGTTTTCATGGACGGCGAGCCGGGGACTCGGCACCCATGGTGCGAATCGGATACACGATGATGACCGAGCAGGCCGGGCCCCGGGAGCTGGTGGAGCATGTGGTGGGGGCCGAGGAGGCGGGGTTCGACTTCTCGGTGATCTCGGACCACTACTTTCCGTGGCTGCGTGCGCAGGGACACTCCTCCTACGCGTGGAGCGTGCTGGGCGCCGCCGCGCAGGCCACCTCGCGGATTCCGCTGATGACCTACGTGACCTGTCCCATTCGGCGCTATCACCCGGCCGTCGTGGCCCAGAAGGCGGCGACCGTGCAGCTGCTGTCCGAGGGCCGGTTCCGGCTCGGACTCGGCGCCGGTGAGAATCTGAACGAGCATGTGGTGGGCGGCGGCTGGCCCCCGGTGGACGTGCGCCACGAGATGCTGGAAGAGGCCGTGGAGATCATCCGCGCGCTGTTCGGGGGCGAGCACGTCACCCACCACGGCCGGCACTACCAGGTGGAGTCGGCCAAACTGTGGGACGTGCCGGAGCAGCCCCCGCCGATCGGCATCGCGGTCTCCGGCGAACAGTCCTGCCGGCTCGCGGGGCGGCTCGGCGACCTGGTGATCGCGACCGAGCCGAGGCCCGAGCTGCTCTCGGCGTTCGACCGCCACGGCGGCCGTGGCAAGCCCCGCGTCGGCCAGCTGCCGGTGAGCTACGACCCCGACCGGGACACGGCCGTCAAGCGCGCCCACGCCCAGTTCCGCTGGTTCGGCCTCGGCTGGAAGGTGAACGCCGAGCTGCCCCACCCCGACTCCTTCGAGTCCGCGACCCGGTTCGTCACCCCCGACGACGTGGCCGCCGCCCTTCCGTGCGGCGACGACCCGGACGCCTTCGTGGAGGCCGTACGACCGTACGCGCGGGCGGGGTTCGAGGAGCTCGCCCTGGTGCAGATCGGTGGCGACACCCAGCCCGAGTTCCTTCGCTGGTCGGCGAAGACCCTGCTGCCCGCGCTGCGGGAGGCGTTCGGCTGACGGGGCCTCGACCGGGGCGAACGGGGTACCTGAGGCCCATACGCCGATCGTCCCGGGAGGTTCCCAGCGTGAACACCTTCGTGCACAAGACCCTGGTGGTGCAGCTCCACGCCCCCGGCACCGGCCGCTTCCCGGTCCTCGCCCATCTCGGCTACGACGCCGAGGACCCCTTCGCCGTCACCGCCGTCTTCGCCCACGACGGCCATGTGCTGGCCCAGTGGCGCCTGGACCGGGAGATGCTCGCCGAGGGACTGGACAGGCCGGTCGGCGTCGGCGACGTACGGCTGCGGCCCGCCGACACCGGGATGTGGCACGAACTGCGCCTGGAGTTCCTCGGGGAGCCGCGCCCGGACGGCGGGCGGCAGCGCGCGGTGGTGCACGCCTGGGCGCCGGCCGTGGCCATGTTCCTGCGCGAGACCCGGGAGATCGTGCCGCCGGGCCGTGAACAAGCCCCCGTGGACGAGCTGTTGGCGGACATCCTCGCCACCGGATGAGCGGCTGCCGTCACCGGGCGGCGGTCAGCGCCCGGCGGTAGATGAGGCCCGGCAGGCCGGACAGCCGGGTCTCGCCGACCACGGTGAATCCGGTGCGCGCCAGCACGGCCCGCGAGGCCAGGTTCTCCACCCTGCTCGCGGCCGTCAGAAACGTCAGCCCGTACGCGTCGGCGGCCCGTGCGCACAGCTCCCGTACGGCCCAGGTCGCCAGGCCCCGGCCGGTGGCGCGCTCGGCGATCCGGTAGCCGAGGTCGGCGCCGCCGTCCGCCATGTCCACGAGGTTGATCCGGCCGAGGATCTCCCCGTCCGGGCCGGCCACGACATGGAAGCGGCAGCCGCCCGCCTCCTGTTCGGCGAGCAGCGCCCGGTGCCGCTCGGCGAACCGGGCGAAGTACTCCTCGCCCCGGTCGGGGACGGCGCGGGCGAAGTACGCCCGGTTCTCCCGCTCGAAGACGAGCAGCGCGGGGGCGTGGTCGGGGCGCAGCGGTTGCAGCTCGGGCATGGCGGGACCCTACGCGTCCCGCTCGCCGGGCCGTTACCGGTTTTCCGGGTCGGCGGTGTGCCGGCGCCTGGCCCACAGCGGGAGGCCGAACCAGCACACCAGGTACCAGGCGACGACGGCCGCGACCAGCCAGGGCACATAGCTGTCATGGGTGGCCACCCGCAGGATGAGCAGCAGCGCCGAGGTCATGGTGGCCAGCAGCAGCACCAGGCCGAGGAAGGTCAGCCGGGCGGCGAGCCGCACCGCCCGGGGCTTGACCCGGCGCCCGGAGACCAGGCGGTGCAGCGAGACCGGTCCGATCAGGGCGCCGGTGGTGCAGGCGCCGAGCACCACGGTGACGATGTAGATGTGCTGGTCGGTGTCGGGCAGTTGGCCGTACTTCGGGTAGAAGACGACGGTCAGCAGGAAGCCGAAAAGGATCTGCACGCCGGTCTGGGCGACGCGGACCTCCTGGATGAGTTCACCCCACATCCGGTCGGCCCGCTCCTCCTCGGTCTCATGGCGCCCCCGGTGGCGGTCGTCCTCGGTCATGCGATCCGGGTAACCGCCCGGCCACGCCTTCAAACGGTGCGCACGCGCGCGGCTACCAGCGGTGCTCGACCTGCTCCGCGATCCGNNCGGATCGCGGTGAACGTCTGGGGCGGCAGCGGGGGCAGCTTCGCGGCGGCCGCGTTGGCGCGGGCCTGCTCGGGGTTGCGGGCGCCGGGGATGACCGTGGTGACGCCGTCCTGCTCGATGATCCAGCGCAGCGCCAGCTGGGCCGGGGTGTAGCCCTCGGGGGCGAGCGCCGCGAACTCGGCGGCGGCCTCCACACCGGTCTCGTAGTCGACGCCGGAGAAGGTCTCGCCCTGGTCGAACGCCTCGCCGTGCCGGTTGAAGGTGCGGTGGTCGTTCGCGGCGAAGACGGTGTCCTTGGTGTACTTGCCGGACAGCAGCCCGGAGGCGAGCGGCACCCGGGCGATGATGCCGACACCGGCCGCGCGGGCGGCGGGCAGCACCTCGCGCAGCGGCTTCATCCGGAACGGGTTGAGGATGATCTGCACACTGGCCACGTGCGGCCGGGCGATCGCGGCCAGCGCCTCCGCGCAGGTCTCCACGCTCACCCCGTACGCGGCGATGCGCTCCTCATCGACCAGGGTGTCCAGCGCGTCGTAGACCGCGTCGGTGGAGTAGACGGGGGTGGGCGGGCAGTGCAGCTGCACCAGGTCGATCCGGTCCACGCCGAGGTTGCGCCGCGAACGGTCGTTCCAGGCGCGGAAGTTGTCGAGGACGTAGTTCTCGGGGAGCTGGTCGACGCGGCGGCCCATCTTGGTGGCCACCAGCACATGCAGATCGGGGCGGCCGCTGAGGAAGGCGGCGATGGTCTGCTCGCTGCGCCCGTCGCCATAGACGTCGGCGGTGTCGAAGAAGGTGACCCCGGACTCGGCGGCGGCCTCCAGGACGGCCAGGGCGTCCTTCTCGGCCACATCGCCCCAGTCCGCGCCCAGCTGCCAGGTGCCGAGTCCGATCGCCGACGCCCACTGACCCGATCTGTCGATTACACGTTCGTCCATGGCGACAGTCTGTCACCCGGCGCCCGCTCCCACGGGAGGCCGGGTCGCTCGGGGCGGCGGCCCGCTCAGGCCTCGGCCGTGCGGCACTCCGGGTGGCCCCAGCCCTGCGCGTTCTTGGCGATGGACTCGCCCGCCGCGTAGGAGCGGCCGCACAGGCAGCGCCCGGGGAACTTCGCCTTGATGGTGCGCGACGAGGAGGACGCGGCGGACGCGCCCCCGGTGCGGCGGGCCGTCTTCTTGCGCGGGGCGCCCGACTTGGGCGTGTCGGGCGAGGGCGGCGGCACCGGCGAGCCCAGCTCGCTGCCCGCCGGCTCCTGCACGACGGCGGCCTGGCTGGCCGCGCGGTCGGCGAAGTCGTTGAGCGGGTCGCCGTCGACCTGGTGGGCCGGGACGTAGCGGAACTCCACCGAGCGGCCCTCCAGGAGCGCGTCGATGCTGACCACCAGCTCCTGGTTGGCGACCGGCTTGCCCCCTGACGTCTTCCAGCCGTTGCGCTTCCAGCCGGGCAGCCAGGTGGTGACGGCCTTCATCGCGTACTGGGAGTCCATCCGGATCTCCAGCTCGACGGCGGGGTCGACGGAGCTCAACAGCCGCTCCAGGGCGGTGAGTTCGGCGACGTTGTTGGTGGCCCGGCCCAGCGGGCCCGCCTCCCAGCGAGCGGGCGTCCGCTCGTCGTCGTCCGAGACCACCCACGCCCATCCGGCCGGTCCGGGGTTTCCCTTCGAAGCCCCGTCGCACGCGGCCACCACTCGTTCACGCATGCGCACGATCATCCCATGGCGGCGCCGGTGCCCCGACCGACCCGGCGAGGCCCTCGCTCAGGCGTCCTTGATCCGGGGCAGCTCGCCCTCGGTGGTCGTGATGTCGATCACCGAGAAGTCGGCGCCCTGGGGATCGCTGATCGTCGCGAACCGGCCGAAGGGGCTGCTCATCGGCCCGAAGCAGACGGTGCCGCCGAGCCGGGTCGCCGCGGCGACGGCCGCGTCGCAGTCGGCGACGGTGAAGTAGACATTGAGGTACGAGGGCACCTCGGGCGGGAAGTCGTCGGTCATCCGCATCCGTCCGAGCACGGTGTCCTCCCCCACCGCGAACATCCGGAAGTCCACCGCGTCGTCCACGATGTCCTTGGTGCGGTACGGGAAGACCGCGCGGAAGAACGCGTCCGCCTTCTCGGGTTCGCGGGTGAACACCTCGGCCCAGCAGTAGGCGCCCGGCACCGCCGTCGCCTCGAAGCCCTCGTGGGTGCCCGCCTGCCACACCCCGAACACGGCCCCGCTGGGCTCGCGGGCCAGGCACATGGTGCCGAAGTCGCCAACCCGCATGGGCTCCATCAGTACGTCACCGCCGTGCCGCCGTACCTTCTCGGCCGTGGCGGCGGCGTCCGGCGAGGCAAGGTACAGGCACCACCGCGACTGGCCCTCCTGGCCGGGCATCGGCGGGACGACGGCGGCGACGGCCTTGCCGTCGGCGGATGCCTGCGTGTAGTGGCCGTACTCCGCCGTGGAGTCGCCGAAGGTCCAGCCGAGGACCTCTCCGTAGAACTTCTTGGCGCTCTCCAGGTCGGTGAACATCGCATCGGCCCAGCAGGGCGTTCCCTCGGGATGTACGGCCATGTTCGCCGCCCTCCTGGAGTCGTCGGGGCCCCCGCCTGCTCACGCTAGCCAGCCCCCGGCCGGGCCGCGCGCCGAGCGGGGCGCTGTCGGACACTGGACGGGGGCCGTCTGCGGAAGGGCTTGGGCGATGACGATGCGGGCGTGGTCGGTGGTGGCGCCGGGACCGGTCGAGGGCGAGCCGCTGGAGCTGGTGGAGCGGCCGGTGCCCGCCCCGGGTCCGGACGAGCTGCTGGTGCGGGTGCGGGCGTGCGGGGTGTGCCGGACCGATCTGCATGTCACCGAGGGCGAGCTGCCGGTGCGCCGGGCCGGGGTGACACCCGGGCACGAGGTGGTCGGCGAGGTGGCGGGGCTCGGCTCGCAGGTGTTCGGCTTCGCGCCGGGCGACCGGGTGGGCGTGGCCTGGCTGCGCCGCACCGACGGGGTGTGCGGCTACTGCGCGCGGGGCGCCGAGAATCTGTGCCCGCGCTCCCGGTACACCGGGTGGGACGCGGACGGCGGCTACGCCGAGTACACGACGGTGCCGGCCGCCTTCGCCTACCGGCTGCCCGAGGCGCTGGACGATGTGTCGGCGGCGCCGCTGCTGTGCGCCGGGATCATCGGCTTCCGCGCGCTGCGCCGTTCCGCGCTGCCGCGGGGCGGGCGCCTTGGCCTGTACGGCTTCGGGGGCAGCGCCCATCTGTGCGCGCAGGTCGCGCTCGCCGAGGGCGCCACGGTGCATGTGATCACCCGGGACGAGGTCTCGCGGCGGCTCGCCCTGGAGCTGGGCGCGGCCTCCGCGCGGGACCTGGACGAGAAGCCGCCGGAGCCGCTGGACGCGGCGATCCTCTTCGCGCCGGTCGGTGATCTGGTGCCGGTCGCGCTGCGCGCCCTGGACCGGGGCGGGGTGCTGGCGGTGGCGGGCATCCACCTCAGCGACGTACCGCCGCTGCGCTACGAGACGGACCTGTTCTACGAGAAGGAGTTGCGCAGCGTCACCGCCAACACCCGTGCGGACGGGCGGGAGTTCCTCACTCTGGCGGCCCGCTACGGCGTCCGCGCGACCACCCATCCCTATCCGCTCGACCAAGCCCCGAAGGCGCTGCGCGATCTGAAGGCGGGCCGCTTCGACGGCGCCGCGGTGCTGGTGCCTGGGCGCTGAAATTCCCTCGACAGCAAGGGCGTCGGCGCGCTCGGATGGCCGCTGTGGACACACCGAGGATGCACGCCGACGAACTGGATCTCGACGCCCCGCTGGTCCGGCGCCTGATCGCGCGCCGCTTTCCGCACTGGTCCGCGCTGCCGGTACGCCGGCTCGCCTCCTGGGGCACCGAGAACGCCATGTTCCGGCTGGGCGGCGAGCTGGTGGTACGGCTCCCCCGGCGTCCCGGGGCGGTGCCGGACCTGGCGCACGAGCGGCGCTGGCTGCCCCTGCTGGGGCCGCGGCTCCCGGTGGCCGTACCCGAGCCGGTGGGGGCGGGTGAGCCGGACGAGGACTTTCCCTGGCCCTGGTCCGTCTACCGCTGGCTCGCGGGGACGAATCCGGTGGCCGGGGCGGTGGAGCAACCGGAGCTGCTGGCCGAGGAGTTGGGGCTGTTCGTCAGGGCGCTGCGACGCGTCGAGGCGGACGGCGCGCCGACCGGCTACCGGGGCGGGCCCCTGCCCGAGCGGGACGAGCCCACCCGCGCGGCGGTCGCCGAGCTGGGCGACCGGGTGGACGCGCGGGCGGTCACGGAGCTGTGGGAGCGGGCGGTTTCCGTCCCGGAGCACGGCGGGCCGCCCGAGTGGGCCCACGGCGATCTGTCCCCCGGCAATGTGCTGGTCGACGGGGGGCGGCTCGGCGCGGTCATCGACTTCGGCTGTGCGGGGGTGGGCGATCCGGCGGTGGACCTCATGCCGGCGTGGAACCTGCTGCCCGCCTCCGTGCGGGGCGTCTTCCGGGAGGCGGTCGGCGCGGACGAGGCCGAGTGGGCGCGGGGGCGGGGCTGGGCGCTGTCGGTCGCGCTGATCCAGCTGCCGTACTACTGGGACACCAACCCGGCCCTGGCGGAGAACTCCCGGCATGTGATCGCCGAGATCCTCACCGAGGCCGGGTGAGGCACCGAGGCCGGTCCCCCGTGTCGGTCCCTGGTGTCAGTCCCCCGCGTAGGCCTTCTCCAGGGCGGCGACGTCCAGCTTGCCCATGCTCATCATGGCGCGGGCCACGCGGGCGGACTTCTCCGGGTCGGGGTCGTTCAGCAGGTCGAGCAGCCGGTCGTAGACGACCTGCCAGGACACGCCGTACTTGTCCTTGAGCCAGCTGCACGAGCCGCCCTCGCCGCCGTTCTCGGTGAGCCGGTTCCAGTAGTGGTCGATCTCCTGCTGGTCGGAGCAGAAGATCTGGAAGGAGACCGACTCGTTGAAGGTGAACTGGGGGCCGCCGTTGAGCGCCATGAACCGCTGGCCGTTGGCCGTGAACTCGACCGCCAGCACGGAGCCCGCCGGGCCGGGTCCCGCGTCGGTGTGGCGGCCGACCCGTTCCACGCGGGAGTTCTCGAAGATCGACACGTAGTAGTGCGCGGCCTCCTCCGCCCGGCCGTCGAACCAGAGGCATGTGGTGAAACCGTCGGTGGTCATGAGCACCTCCTGGATGGGGGAAACACGGTCGGGGTGCAGACCGGCGCACGGCCGAAAACTCATCGGTGCGGCCTTTCGCTCCGACCGGGGGCGTGCGGGCGTTCTTCCCGGAGCTACGGGGAAATATCGCACGGCCGGGGGGCGGCCGCTCAGTCGTGCGGGCCCGGCCGGAACGTCGGTTTCCAGCCAGTGCCGTACGAGGTGGGCATGCGCCGAGTCACCGGGGGTACCCGCGCCGTGAGCGACCCCACCGGTAGGAATGATCTGCCGGATCCGGGGTACGCGCCGAGGACACAACAGCGCAGGGACCGGACGCAGAGGCCGAAAAGGGCAGACGTCGAACCGTGACTTTCGTGGGAGAGGTAATGGATACCGCCGGCATGCGGTCGCAGACAGTGGTCGTCGAGAGGACCGAGCAGGACGGGACGGACACGGGGACTCTGCCCGGCATCGCAGACCCCACGTCCGTGGCCCCGCGGGACGCGCGTCAGCTGTCCCGCCAGTTCTTCCGCCGGCTGACCGAGCTGGAGGAGGGGACCCACGAGTACCAGTACGCGCGCAACACCCTGATCGAGATGAACATGTCGCTGGTGCGGTTCGCGGCCGGCCGTTTCCGGGGCCGCGGCGACGACATGGAGGACATCGTCCAGACCGGCATGATCGGGCTGATCAAGGCCATCGACCGGTTCGAGCTGTCCCGGGAGGTGGAGTTCACCTCCTTCGCGCTGCCGTACATCGTCGGCGAGATCAAGCGGTTCTTCCGCGACACCACCTGGGCGGTGCACGTCCCGCGGCGGCTCCAGGAGCTGCGGGTGGAGCTGGCCAAGGCGCGCGAGGAGCTGTCCAGCCGCCTGGACCGGGATCCGACGGTCGCCGAGCTTGCCACCTTGATGAACCTCTCCGAGGAGCAGGTGCTGGAGGGGCAGCTCGCCGCCAACGGCTACAACTCCTCCTCGCTGGACGCCGCGCTCACGGGTGACGGCCCGGAGGACGGCGAGGCGGTGCTCGCCGACTTCATCGGGGTGGAGGAGGAGGGGCTGCGCCTGGTGGAGGACTTCCACGCGCTGGCGCCGCTGATGGCGGAGCTGAGCGAGCGGGACCGGCAGATCATCCATCTGCGGTTCGTGGAGGAGGCCACCCAGGCGGAGATCGGGGAACGGCTCGGCTGCTCCCAGATGCATGTCTCACGGCTGATCAAGCGGATCATCACCCGGCTGCGGCAGGGGATGCTGGGCGAGCTGGGCTGCGCCTGAGCCGCGAGGCGATCGAAGCAACAGGGTTTCCCGCACCCGCTGAACGCACGTTGAACGCCCGGCACCGAGACGGTCCGGGCGTTCAGCGTCGCAGCGCGAAGCGGGCGATCACCCGTTTGCCGACCGGGACCCGCTCGACGGCGACCTCGGTGGCGAGCGCGTGCACGATCTCCAGGCCGTGCCGCCCGATGCGCTGCGGGTTCTTCGGGAAGAGCTGGGGAAGCGCCGTACTGCTGTCGCAGACGGACACCGTGACGGCGGTGTCGGTGCCCTCCAGCTCCAGGATGTAGGGGCCGTCGCTGTGCCGGTCGGCGTTGGTGACCAGCTCGCTCACCAGCAGGAGCAGCTCCCCGTCCGCGCCGCGGTCGATGTCGGCGCACCACTCGGTGCGCAGCTGTTCCAGGAACTGGGCCGCGAAGGCCCGTGCCTCGGCGATGCAGCCGGGCTCGCCGGTGAAATGCGTCGCGCGTCTCAGCGGCTCGACGGGTACGTCGAAACCGGTCGGTATCACTGCCCCGCCCAGATGCTCGGTCATGCTGTCTCTCTCGCGGGCCACGGGCCCGGTCCGTTCGGCCGTATTCGCACCAGTCCTCTTACCCCGAGCCGCGCCCCGCAGTCCAGGCGTACGCCGACCGCGCACAGTGGCGAGCGTCACGGCCCCGGCCTGCCCGCGGCGCGGACGGACCACCCGGCGGGCGGGGTGCCCGGCCGCTGCTTAGCGTGGCAGGCGTGAGCCCCCTGACCGTCTCCGCGCGGCCCGCCGCCCGGCACAGCTGGCCCCAGGCGCTGGCCGTGGTGCTGACCGGGCTCGCGGTGATGGTGCTGGTGGCCGCGGCCGGACTCTGGGCGGCGGGTGCGGCGGGACTGCCGGACGGCGCGTTCCCCCGGGTGCTGGCGGCGACCGTGGTGACGGCGGTCGGCGGCAGCATCCGGCTCGCCGGCGACGCGGGCGCCCTGGCCAGGACCGAGGCCGGGATCACCGTACTCCCCCTGTCGGTGGCGCTGGCCGGTGCCCTGGTGGTCGGCGCGGGCTTTCTGCGCCCGCTGCGGCACCGGACGGTCGCCTCGGCCGGGGAACTGGCCCGGTGGGCCGCGCGGATCGTCGTGCTGTGGCTGCCGGCGCTGACCGGGCTCGCTTTCGCGGCCCGGGAGACGTTCGCGGTGGACGTGGGCAGCGGCACGCTCAACGATCTGACCTCGCTCTTCGAGGCGGAGCCGCGGATCGGGTTCGTCGCGGACGTGCCGCCGACCGTGCTGTTCGCGCTGCTGTGGCTGGCCGGGGTGCTGGTGGTGGCGCTGCTGGCGGCGCGCCGGGTGCCGCTGCCGGGGCGGCTGCCGCGGTGGCGGGAGCGGGCGCGTCCCGTCGCCCGCGCGATGGTGGAGCTGCTGCTGGCCGCGGTCGTCGTGGGCCTCGTGGTCGCGCTCGTCACGGCGGCCTCCCGGGGGCATGCGCGGACGACGTTCGCACTGATCCTGCTCGGCCTGCCCAACCTGGTCTGGCCCGCGCTGACCGTCGGCCTCGGCGCGACCTGGAACGGCCGGGTGGACGGCCCGTTCGGGCTGCCGGTACCGCACATCCTGGACGTGCTGCTGCGCACCCCCGACGTCTCGGAGGTCAATCTGCGCACCCTGACGGAGTACGACGGCCGGATGGCCTGGCTGCCGGTGGCGGCCGGAGTGCTGCTGCTCGGGGTCGCCGTCCGGGCGGCCCTGCGCTCACCGTCCCGGACCCCGCCATGGCTGCACGCCGTGCGGCTCGCCGTCGCGCTCGCCCTCACCCTGCTCGCGATCTGCCTGCTGTGCCGGATCTCCGCGCACTACGGGCTGTCCCTGCTCGGCATCGGCGACCTGGGCGGCGGGCTGTCCGGGGAGCTGCTGCTGCGGCCGCGGATCTGGCAGGCGGTGGGCCTGGGCGCGCTGTGGGGGCTGGTCGCCGGGTTCCTCGGCGCTCTGCTCGCCCCGGTGGCGCGCCGCGGGCGGCGGTCACCCGATGGGCACCACGAGCGCGGGGACGGTGCGCTGCATCCGTAGGGCGTCGACGGACTCGGCGAGCAGTTCGTACTCGGTGGTGTCGTCGTTCGCGGCGATCCGCACCAGCCGCCCATCCGCCAACTCCTCGGCCACGCGCTCCTGTTGGCCGTCGTCGGCGCACCAGGCGCGCAGCAGCGTGGGGACGTCGGCGACCGTCTCCGCGACCGGCACCAGCGCCCCCGCCGGAAAGGGGGCGGCCTCCGGAGTGGGGTCGAGCCGCTCGGCGATCCAGGACGCGCGGTCGCGCAGCCACCACAGAGCCAGTGCCAGGGTCGGCGCACGGTAGGTGCCGAGCGGTACGCCGATACGCCGGCCGCCGCACACCCCGTATGCCGTGACATGGCACAGGAATTCGTCGTGCACGTATCACTCCCCCGTCGCCTCGTCCGGTGTGCCGGGCGGACCTCGCTCTCCGTGCGGCTCCGTGCGGTGAAGTGCCCCTCGCTGTTCGAGTATCGCCACGGCCGAAACACTGTCACCACAACTTTCCGGCCACTCTGCTGGCATATTCCCCACCCTTTTTGGTCGAAATGATGGGGTCCCGCCGGGCGCCACGGGCATGACCCCGGAGGTAATCGACCTCCCGGGCACCCCTCGGGCATGGTGGTTCCACCGGGTCGGCGAAACCCCGATCCGGGTTCCGACCAGCGCAGACGACTCCGATGGAGGCTGATTCACCATGTCCGTGAACACCGAACGCTACGAGACCGCCGCCGCGCGTTACTTCGAGGCCTGGAACGCCACCGAGCCGGAGGCGCTGCGCAAGGCGGTCGCCGCCGCCTGGGCAGCGGACGGCTCCTACACCGACCCGCTCGCCGACGTCCGCGGGCACGAGGGCGTGGCGGCCGTGATCGCCGCGGCCCACGAGCAGTTCCCGGGGTTCGTCTTCCGCCCGCTCGGCACGGTGGACGGGCACCACGACACCGCGCGCTTCGGCTGGGAGCTGGTGAACGAGGCCGACGGCTCGGCGCCGGTCGCCGGGTTCGACGTGGTCACGCTGGACGGCGAGGGCCGTATCCGCCAGGTCCTGGGGTTCCTGGACCGGGTCCCCGCGGGTGCGTGACGGCACGCGGCCCGGCCCCGCCCCGGGTGGGGCGGCGGCCGGGCCGCGTGCGGGGGTCGGCGCGAGGGGTGCGGCGCTACGGCCGTACGATCGCGTCGATCCGCTTCAGTTCCGCCGCGTCGAAGTCCAGGTTGCGCAGGGCGCCGACGCTGTCCTCCAGCTGGCGGGCGCTGCTCGCGCCGACCAGGGCGGAGGTGACCCTGCCGCCGCGCAGCACCCAGGCGAGGGCCAGCTGGGCGAGGCTCTGGCCGCGGGACTCGGCGATCTCCTGGAGCGCGCGCAGCCGTCCGACGAGGTCCTCGGTGATCGCCTCGGGCTTGAGGAAGGGGCTGTCGCCGGCGGCGCGGGAGCCCTCCGGGACGCCCCTCAGATAGCGGCCGGTGAGCAGGCCCTGCTCCAGCGGGGAGTAGACGATGGAGCCGACCCGCAGTTCGTCCAGGGCGTCGAGCAGGCCCTCGTCCTCGGGGCGCCGGTCGAGCATCGAGTAGCGCGGCTGGTGGATGAGGAGCGGGGTGCCGAGGTCGGCGAGGATGCGGGCGGCCTTTCGGGTCTGCTCGGCGGAGTAGTTGGAGACGCCGACGTAGAGCGCCTTGCCCTGCTGGACCGCCGTGTGCAGGGCGCCCATCGTCTCCTCCAGCGGAGTGTCCGGGTCGGGGCGGTGCGAGTAGAAGATGTCGACGTACTCCAGGCCCATCCGCGCAAGGCTCTGGTCGAGCGAGGCGAGCAGGTACTTGCGCGAGCCCCATTCGCCGTACGGTCCTGGCCACATGAGGTAGCCGGCCTTGGTGGAGATGACCAGTTCGTCGCGGTAGGGCGCGAGGTCCGCGGCGAGGGCGGCGCCGAGCGCGGACTCGGCGGCGCCGGGCGGCGGGCCGTAGTTGTTGGCCAGGTCGAAGTGGGTGACGCCGAGGTCGAGGGCGCGGCGCAGGATTTCCCGCTGGGTCTCCTCGGGGCGGTCGGGTCCGAAGTTGTGCCACAGGCCGAGCGACAGCGCGGGGAGCTTGAGGCCGCTGCGTCCGGTGCGCCGGTAGGGCATCTCGGCGTAACGGTCGGGGGATGCGGTGTACAACGCGACTCCAGGGGGTGGGCACGGATCTTCCGGTCCAGGATTCCCCGGGCGGCGGCCTGCGGTCCAATGGGAGAATCGGATGGAATTGAGCGGCTAGGCTGCTCAATCATGGAACTGCGCCATCTCCAGCACTTCGTCGCGGTCGCCGAGGACCAGCACTTCACCCGGGCCGCCGAGCGGCTGATGGTGTCCCAGTCGGGCCTGTCCGCGTCCATCCGGGCGCTGGAACGCGAGCTGCGGGCACCGCTGTTCGTGCGCACCACACGACGGGTGACGCTGACCGAGGCGGGACGGGCGCTGCTGGTGGAGGCCGAGCGGATCCTCGCGCAGGTGCGCGCGGCGCACGAGGCGGTCGCGGCGGTGCAGGGCGTGCTGCGCGGCACGCTGGCGCTGGGCACCGAGCAGTGCATCGCCGGAGTGCATGTGGCCCGGCTGCTGGCCGCGTTCCGGCGCGAGCACCCGGACGTGGAGATCCGGCTGCGCCAGGCGGGCTCGGGCGCGCTGGCGGAGGAGGTCGCGGCGGGGCGCCTCGACCTGGCCTTCGCGTACCGCACCCGGGCGGACGGCGACCAGCTCCGCTCGGTGTCGCTGACCAGCGAGCCGATGACCGTGCTGTGCCACCCCCGGCACCGGCTCGCCGCGACCGGGACGCTGCTGTGCCCGGACGACCTCGCCGGTGAGGTCTTCGTCGACTTCCATCCGGACTGGGGTCCGCGCCGCGCCACCGACGCCGCCTTCGCCGCGGCGGGGGTACGGCGCACGGTCGCGCTGGAGGTCAACGACGTGCACACGCTGCTCGACCTGGTGGACGAGAACCTGGGCATCGCGGTCGTGCCCCGGCACTTCCGGCACAAGCGGCCCACGCTGACCGCGCTGCCGCTCAAGGGGACGGGCGAGGCGGCGTACGAGACGGTGGCCCTGCTGCCGCACGAGCACTCCACCAGCCCCGCGGCCCGGGCCCTCCTCGCACTGCTGGAGGCGGAGGGCCTGGCACCGTACCGGTCGTCCTGAACTGCGGACGCGACCGCGCCGTCCATCTGTGATGGTGGACGGTATGCATGCCAAGGACATCCTCATCGACGGCTACGGCCGCATCCAGGAAGAAGTCCACGACACCGTCGACGGCCTCGGACCGGACGAGCTGCACCACAGCCCGGCCCCGGGCGCCAACACCATCGCCTGGCTGGTCTGGCATCTCACCCGGGTGCAGGACGACCACATCGCCGACGCCTTCGGCCTCGACCAGGTGTGGCTCACCGACGGCTGGGAGAAGCGGTTCGGACTCGATCTGCCGCGCGCCGACACCGGCTACGGGCACACCCCGGCCAAGGTCGCGAAGGTGCGGGTGGCGAGCGCCGACCTGCTGACCGGCTACTACGACGCGGTGCACGAGCGGACGCTGGGCGCGCTGCGCTCACTGGCCGCCAAGGATCTCGAAGGCGTCGTGGACGAGCGCTGGGATCCGCCGGTCACGCTCGGCGTCCGCCTGGTGAGCGTCCTGTCCGACGATCTCCAGCACATCGGACAGGCCGCCTACCTCAAGGGGCTGGTTCAGAGCGCGGCGGCGTAGCCGGGCAGGACCACGTCCTCGATGAGGGCCGTGCGCTCGTCGAACGGGATGAACGCGCTCTTGAGCGCGTTCACCGTGACGGTCCGCAGGTCCTCGACGCCCCAGCCGGCCTCCTCGACCAGCAGCGCCATCTCCCGGGTCATCGTGGTGCCCGACACCAGCCGGTTGTCGGTGTTCAGGGTGACCCGGAAGCCGAGGTCCTTCAGCGCGGTGATCGGGTGCTCGGCGATCGAGGTGGCGCAGCCGGTCTGGAGGTTGGAGGTGGGGCACATCTCCAGGGCGATCCGGCGGTCGCGCACCCAGGAGGCGAGTCGGCCGAGCTTGCCGTCCACGATGTCCTCGGTCAGCCGCACACCGTGTCCGATGCGCTGGGCGCCGCACACCTGGACCGCCTGGTGGATGCTGGGCAGGCCGTACGCCTCGCCGGCGTGGATGGTGAAGGGCACGCTCTCGCGGCGCAGGTGCTCGAAGGCGGCCAGGTGGTCGGCGGGCGGGAAGCCGTCCTCGGCACCGGCGATGTCGAAGCCGACGACGCCGGCGTCCCGGTAGGCCACGGCCAGGTCGGCGGCCTCGGCGACGCGGTCGAACATCCGCATGCCGCACAGCAGGGTGCCGACGCGCACCGGGGTGCCCGCTGCGGCGGCCTTCGCCATACCGGCGGCCAGGCCCTCCTGCACGCTCTCCACGACCTCGGCGAGGCTCAGCCCGCCCTGGGTGTTGAGCTCGGGGGCGTAGCGCACCTCGCCGTAGACCACGCCGTCGGCGGCGAGGTCCAGGACGTACTCCTCGGCGGTGCGCAGCAGGCCCTCGCGGGTCTGCATCACGGCGAGGGTGTGCTCGAAGGTGGCGATGTAGCGCACCAGGTCACCGGAGTTGGCGGCCTCGACGTACCAGGCGGCCAGCTCGTCCGGGTCCGTGGTGGGCAGCTGGTGCCCGACCTCGGCGGCCAGCTCCACCAGGGTGGCGGGGCGCAGACCGCCGTCGAGGTGGTCGTGCAGCACGGCCTTGGGGAGGCGGCGGAGGGTGTCGGTGTCGATGCGGGGGGCGGTCATGGCAGGGCGTTCCTCAGCAGGGGTTGTACCGGGGTCGATCAGACGGCCGACGGTGCCGACGGGGTTGGTTAGCCGGTGAGGTTATACGTAAAACCAGATCCTTGTCTACGCGCGTTGCCAGGGAGTTGTCTACGCGCGTCGCGAAGACGTCGGACGGGTGTCGTGACAAGGCCGTTCAGGGGGTCACGCAAGGCCGTGCACGAGGGTCGCTCAAGAGGCCCCGAGGGTTTCACGCCGGGGCGCCCCGGCCCTGCCGCGTCAGGGCGCTTCCTCGCCCTGCGCCACCTCCACCCGGTGATGGAAGTCCACAAGACCGGCCGCCGCGGCCGCTCCGGACAGGGCGGTGCAGGCGATGAGCAGCGCGGCGACGGCACGGCCCGCGCGGGGCCCGCCGGGCGCGCCCAGCAGGGCCTGCACCCGCTGTGGAACCGGCCCCGTGGTCGCCGCGGCGGCGAAGTCCGGCCGCGGGGTACCGGCGGCATGCCCGGCGAGGGCGGCGCGGGCGATGGCCCGCGCGGTCAGCCGCCGGTCCCCCACCCGCGCGGCGGCGGCCTCGTCGGCGGCCCGCTCGGCGGCCAGCCGGATGGTCGTACGGACCGGTCGCAGCGCGGGATGGCAGTGCGCGGCGAGTTCGGCGGCGGCGAGGAAGTAGTGGTGGCCGCCCTCGTTGTGCGCCCGCTCGTGCGCGAACAGCGCCTCCCGCTCGGGCCCGTCCAGGCTGCGCAGCATCGCCGTGGTGACGACGATGCGGTGCGGGCGGCCGGGCAGCGCGTAGGCGTCGGGGCGGGGCGAGTCCACCACGCACAGATCACCGGCGGCGGGCCGCCGACCGGCCTCGGTGCGGGCGATCCGGAAGGCCCGGCTCTGGCGCAGCACCGAGCGGACGAGGGTCCAGCAGCAGACGGCGAGGACGCCGACCGAGGTGGCGGCAGCCGGCACCACGATCAGGGCGGAGGCGGTGTGCAGCGGGTGGATGAACTCGCCGAACGCGGCGAACAGGGGCAGCCTGAGCAGCCCGATCAGCACGAAGGCGCCGAGCGCGGCCAGCGAGCAGCCGGCGAGGACCACCGCGCAGCCCGTGACGGTCCACAGCGCGGCGGCCGGGGCCAGCCGGGCGAGGGCCCGCCGGGCCAGC
>NZ_MUNF01000138.1 GCF_002154555.1 Streptomyces murinus | reverse complement strand
CCGCCGCGGCGGGCGAGTCGGGGGCAGCGGGTCGTATCGCGCCGGGGTTCCGCGCCGACCTGACCGCGTTCGGCGTGGACCCCGTGCTCGCGTCCGCCGACGAACTCGCCGACGCACCGGTGGAGTTGACGGTGACGGGCGGGCAGGTGGTGCACCGGGGCGCCCGCTGACGGGCGTTCGGTCCACACATCCTGCCCGCTTCCCTCTCGTATCCCTCTCGTACGGCTCGTACGGCCTCGTACGGCTCTCCGCCGTGCTCAGTCGTGCGGGACGACCGCGACCGGGCACTCGGCGTGCTGGACGACCGCGTGGGCGACCTGGCCGAGGCGCTCGCCGAGCCTGCTGCCGCTGATCCGGCGCCCCACCACGACGAGTCCCGCGCCGTCGGTGGCCCGCACGAGTTCGTCCCCTGCCCGGCCCTCGGTGACGGTCGTGGCGACGGACACGTCCGGGTACTTCTCGTGCCAGGGCCGCAGCAGCGCGATGACGGCGTGCTCGGCGGCGGCCGCCCCCTCGGGTCCGGCGCCGCCGTCCGGCTCGTGGACATGGCACACCCGCAGTTCGGTGCGGCGCCGCCGGGCGGCCTCGAAGGCGAACCCGATCGGCTCGTCGCAGGCGCTGTCGACGTCCAGGCCGAGCACGACGGCACGGTAGGGGATGCTCGGGATCTCGTCCGGCGCGAGTCCGGGAGCGGCCGGCAGATGCTCGTCGGCGGCGCTGCGGCCCGCCCGGACCAGCACCACCGGGCAGGGGGCGCGGCCCGCGACCCGCAGCGAGACCGAGCCGACGAGGACCCCGGCGGCCCGGCCGAGCCCGAGGGTGCCCACCACCAGTGTGTCCGTCTCGGCGGCCACGGACAGCAGCGCGGGCACGGGCGACTCGGTGATCAGCCTGCCGGTCACGGCCAGCGTCGGATGCGCCGCGCGCACGCTGTCGACCGCCTCCCGCAGCACGCGCTCCGCCCAGCCGCGTTCCGTGCTGTCCCGCGTCGCCAGCGGCGCCGACCGCACCTGGGTGACCCACGCGTGCACCACGACCAGCTCGGCACCCCGGCGCACCGCCTCCTGCGCGGCCCAGTGAGCGGCGGCGACACTCTGCGGGGACCCGTCGACTCCCACCGCGATATGACCAGCCATGACGTGTCCCTCCGGATCCGACCCGACGCTTCCCGCCGTCCACCGAGCGCTCTCCCGTACGACAAGCGTGCCTCGTGAAGGGGACTCGCGCCCGTGGGCCGAGTGGGTCGTCCGGAGGCCGGGCGTCCCCTGGAGAAGCGCCCCGCCGACGCGGGCGGGCGACCGGGCCCCCGACCGGCGACGGCGCACGTCCTCGGGCGGCACGCACGGGGCCGGGCACCGTCCGGGCATGGGGCCGGGCACCGTCCGGGCGCGGCCCCTAGGGCCTGTCTGACAATTCCCGTCGTCGCCCGGAGGGCGGCCGCGCGGCGTCAGGTGCGTGCTCTCGGGGTGCCGGGCGTAGGCCCTCGTACTGGACGTACTTGGGTCTGCGCCCGGTGCCGCGAGAGTGCGTGCATGGCGTCGCGCGGCAGACGGGAATTGTCAGACAGGCCCTAGCGCGGTGGCGGGGCGGCCGGTCCGCCCACTCCGGCGGAGCCGGAAGGGGTCCGGGTACAGGACCAAAGGTCCCGTTCACGGGGGCGCCCGGCCCTCGGCCCCGGGCGACGGAGGCGGCACGCTGGTGGTACCGGCTCGAAACGGACAGCGGGGACGCGCGTGGCCGGGGCGTCGAGCGGGCTCACGAAGGCGGGACATCGACCGCCAGCCGGCGAAGCGGGCCCGCCCACCCTGAAGGAGGAAGAGCCGTGATCCAGAGCACGATCGGCGAGGTGATGACCGGCGATGTCGTCACCGCGTCGGAGACGATGTCGTCCGCGGCCGTGACCCGGCTGCTGGACCGGTACGGGATCAGCGGGCTGCCGGTGATCGACCACGACGACAAGGTGCTCGGCGTCGTCTCGGCCTCCGACCTGGTGCGCGAACGGGCCGCCCGGCAGGCGCAGGCCCCCGACGAGCCGGCACGGGAGTCACCGGCGCGCGAACTGATGTCGACGCCCGCCGTCACCGTCCACCCCGAGCAGCGGGTCTCCGACGCCGCGCGGCTGATGGAGCGGCGTGGTGTGGAGCGGCTGCCCGTGGTGGACGAGGAGGACCGGCTGATCGGCATCGTCACCCGCCGTGACCTGCTCCGGGTCTTTCTGCGCGGGGACGACGAGATCCGCCGCCAGGTGGCCGAGGAGATCGTGTCGGGCGAGCTGGGCCTGCCGCCGGAGGCCGTCACCGTGTCCGTGCGGGACGGCATCGTGACCCTCGCGGGCGGCGCGGAACTGCGCGGCGCCATCGCCCGCGCCGGCTTCGCGGCCTGGCGGCTGGACGGAGTCGTCGGAGTGGTCAATCTGGTGCCGTCGGTAACCCCCGAAGGGGTGGCGCGCCCGGGGTGAGGCCCGTGCGGCGGAGCGCGGGGCTCGGCGAGATCCGTCCGCGCCGAACCCCCGTCGCTCTCATCCCGCTTCGATACGACGGCCCGTGTACGCCGTGGGTTCGATCCGCACCCACAGATCGCGGCCCCCGCCGGCCCACGGGGTGCTGTACGCGCGCTCGGCCAGCCGCTCCGCCTCGCCGGGGTCGCTCACCACGCGGGCGGTCCCCCGCACCAGTACGCTCCAGCCCTCGCTCAACGCGTCGTCCACCCGGTCCACCTCGAAGGCCACCTCACGGTCGAGGCCCTGGGTGATCACCGAGCCCTCGCGGGTCCGGAACACGATCGCGCCGTCCACGACGGTGTAGTTCACCGGGAGGACGACGGGCGCGCCCTCGGTGCTGAGGGAGAACCTTCCGACGCCGTGCGTCGACAGCAGCTCCCTGCACTCCTGTTCGTCGAGTTCGCCCATCCGGGGATCGCGGGCGGCCTGCCCCAGTCCGGACGGCAGCCCGGAGTATCCGCCGCCGAGTTCCTGGGGGCTGGTGCGCAGCGCTCCGGCGAGCCGCAGCAGGGTGCCGGAGTCGGGTGCGGCAGTGCTGTGCTGCTCCAGATGGGCGACGTACGCCTCGGCCATGCCGGCGCGCTCGGCCACTTCTTCCCGGCTCAGCCCGAGTTCCGCCCGGCGCCGCTGGAGCCGGCGTCCGAGGTCGCCCCGCGCGCGACCGTCCTCCGGCTGCGGTTCGCCGTGCCCGGGTGTGGGGCGTTCTGCCATGCTCGCTCACTCCTCGCCGGGGCCCTGGCTCGTACCACGTCTACCACCGGGACACCCCGCCTACCACTTGGGTACGCCGGGGCATCCGGAGACCGTCGGGTCCGGCCTCCCCCCACCGGAGGCCGGACCCGACGCCGCACGATCAAAAACCCTACGGCCGCCCCACCCTGCCCGCCTTGGGCCGAACGGTCCCTGCCCGGGCGGGACGTCCCCCGGGGGAGACCAGGCGAAATCCCTTACGGGCTCCGGGAGTCGCTCGGGTAGTCTCGGGGCCATGTCGAGTCCTGAGTCGGACAGGGTGGGGGCTTTCGGTCACGCCGTCAGCCCCCGGAACCACTGACCTCACCACCGTTCCGCCGCGCCTTCGCGCGCTACGGCCGGACGCGTGTGCCCCCGGGTGCTGACCGCGGTGACGAGATGACCGTCTCGTGCTTCTCCTCACCCCAGAGTCACCCTCGATGCCTCTCGCGCTCTATCCGCTCGCCCTCGCCGTCTTCGCCATGGGCACCTCGGAGTTCATGCTCGCCGGTCTCGTACCGGACATCGCCTCGGACCTCGGTGTCACCATCGGCGCAGCGGGCCTGCTGACCTCGGCCTTCGCCATCGGAATGGCCGTCGGCGCCCCGCTGATGGCGGCCCTCGCCCGCGACCGGTCCGGCCGTGCCGCCCTGCTCGGCTTCGTCCTCCTCTGCGCGGCGGCCCACTCGGTGGGCGCCGTCGCCACCGGCTTGCCCGTGCTGTTCGTGTCCCGGGTGGTCGCGGCGCTCGCGAACGCGGGATTCCTCGCCGTGGCACTGACGACCGCCGCCGCGCTGGTCCCGCCCGACCGCAAGGGCCGCGCGCTCGCGGTGCTGCTGTCGGGCACCACGGTGGCCACGATCGTCGGCGTCCCGGCGGGCTCGGTGCTGGGCACGCTGCTCGGCTGGCGGGCCGCGTTCTGGGCCGTAGCCGTTCTGTGCCTGCCCGCGGCGGCGGGCATTCTCCGCTCGATCCCCGGGCGCCGCCCCGAGCCGGGCACGGCCCGGGCGCTGGGGGCCGAACTGGCGCAGCTACGGCGGCCACGGCTGCTCCTGGTGATGCTGCTCGGCGCCCTGGTCAACGCGGCGACCTTCGCGAGCTTCACCTTCCTCGCCCCCGTCGTGACCGGCACCGCGGGGCTGGGCGAGCTGTGGATCTCCGTCGCCCTGGTGCTGTTCGGCGCGGGTTCCCTCGCCGGGGTCGGTGTCGCGGGGCGGCTGTCCGACCGGCGCCCCGGACTCGTCGTCGCGGTGGGCGGACCGCTGCTGCTCGCAGGCTGGCCCGCGCCGGCCCTGCTGGCGCACCGGCCGGTCGCCCTGCTGACCCTGGTCCTCGTGCAGGGCGCGCTGTCGTTCGCGCTGGGCAGCACCCTGATCACCCGGGTCCGGTACGAGGCCGCGCACGCCCCCACCATGGCGGGCTCGTACGCGACCGCCGCGCTCAACACCGGCGCCGCCACCGGACCCCTCCTCGCCTCGGCCACCCTCGCCGGCACGGACCTGGGTCCGCTGTGGGTCAGCGGCGCCCTGGTCGCGCTCGCCCTGCTGATCGCGCTCCCGCTCCGCGCCGTGGCACCCGTCGCCCCCTGACGGGCGCCCTGGGTCAGCGGTAGGTCAGTCCCCGGTCAGCGCCTCCTGGCACTGTTGTTCCTGTGAGCGGGACGGGAAACCGGAACCGGTCACAGGGACAGCCGGGATCACAGCAATCCCGGAGATCCCAGGGAGAGGTGCCCGGAGTGGTTTATCGGGGACCAGCGAGCACAGCTCACGGTCGGGCCCTTCGGGGCCCGCGCAGGTTCGAATCCTGCCCTCTCCGCTCCGCCGAACGGCTGACTACACTGGACGGTGGCATCGCGTGCCGGTCACCGTCCGGGTGAGGCATGGAGGTGCCGGGAGATGCCTCTGGAGGCATTCCTTGTCGGTCGATCTGAACCACACCATCGTGCACGCCCGGGACAACCGGGAGTCCGCCCGCGTCTTCACCGAGATCGTGGGCCTGGACATCACCGGGGAGTGGGGCCCGTTCGTGGCCGTCGCCCTGGGCAACGGCGTCACGCTGGACTTCGCCACCGTCCCCGAGGACAGGATCACCCCGCAGCACTACGCGTTCCTGGTCTCCGAGAAGGAGTTCGACGCCGCGTACGCCCGTATCACCGAGCGCGGCATAGAGCACTACGCCGACCCGCACCAGAAGCACCCCGGCACCATCAACCACAACGATGGTGGCAAGGGCGTGTACTTCATGGATCCGGTCGGACATGCCATGGAACTGCTCACCGTTCCCTACGGCGGCTGGCCGAGCGCATAAGCAGCGGAGCCCCGCGGACCGGCCGGCGACGGCCGGTCCGCGGGGTGTCCGGGGGCCGATTCGGTCACCGCGGGGCCTCCGGGTGAGGATGGACCCCATGGTGCTGACGTATGGGTGGATGGGACGGGCCGGGACCGGGCCGCAGGGGGCGGGCCGCCGGGCCGGTGAAGGGACGGTCCGGTGAGCAAGCCGCTGTACCAGCTGAAGGCCGAATTCTTCAAGACGCTCGGCCATCCGGCCCGTATCCGCGTACTGGAACTGCTCAGCGAACGCGAGTACGCGGTCGCCGAGATGCTGCCCGAGGTGGGCATCGAACCCGCCCACCTCTCCCAGCAACTGGCCGTGCTGCGCCGCGCCAACCTGGTCAAGACCCGCAAGGAAGGCTCGAACGTCTACTACTCCCTGACCAGCCCGCATGTGGCCGAGCTGCTGCGGGTGGCACGGACGATCCTGTCCGGAGTCCTCGCGGAACAGGCGGAGCTGCTCGCCGACCTCCAGGCGGCACAGGGGGAACGGCCGGGGCAGACCTGATGTCGACGAGCTGATGCCGACGGGCTGATGTCGACGGGCCCGGCGGTGAGCCCGGCTTCGGCGAGCCCGGCGGTGAGCCCGGCTTCGGCGAACCCGGTCCTGGCGGCCCAGGCTGGTGCGGACCTTCGGCGGGCCCGACCTCGCATCACCCCGATTCCGCGGGCCTTTTGCGGGCCCCGAGCCCCTTCCGCCGACCCCTTCGGCCGACCCCGGTGGTGGGCCCGCCCTCAGCGGACTCGGCCTCGACGCCGTCTCCCCGCCCCTCCGCTCCTCACTCCCCCGGTGCCACCGTCCGTGCGGCGATGCGGGCCGCCTCCGCGATGAGCGCCTCGTCAACCGGGGCGTCCTTGTCGTCCTTGCCCTCCTTGGTCGACAGGACGGCGAGCACGACGGGGGTCCGCCGGGTGGTCCAGGCGACGCCGATGTCGTTGGCGCTCGCGTAGTCGCCGGTCCCGGTCTTGTCGGCGATGGTCCAGCCCTCGGGCAGCCCGGCGCGGAACCGTGCGCCACTGGTGGTGTTGCCCTTCAGCCAGGTGACGAACCGCTCCCGGTCGGGGGCGGCCAGGGCACGGCCGAGGGCCAGCCGCTCGATGCTGCGGGCGAGGGCCTCGGGGCTCGTGGTGTCGCGCGGGTCCCCGGGGATCGCCGTGTTCAGCTCGGGCTCCCACCGGTCGAGGCGGCTCACCTCGTCGCCGAGCGAGCGGAAGAACCGGGTCAGGCCGGCCGGCCCGGCCAGCTGGCGCAGCAGCAGGTTGCCGGCCGCGTTGTCGCTGTACTGGATCGCCGCCGCGCACACCTCGGCCATGGCCATCCCGGTGGCCTGGTTCTCCTCCGTGCGGGGCGAGTTGGGCAGCAGGTCGTGCGGCGGATAGTGGATCACCTTGTCCATCGGCGCGCAGCGCGCCTCGTCACGCAGCACCGCGGCCGCCGCGAACGCCTTGAACACCGAGCACATCGCGAACCGCTCACCCGCCCGGTGGGCGAGCACCTGCCCGGTGCGCACATTGCGCGCGTACACGCCGAGCCGGGCGCCGTAGCGCCGCTCCAGGTCGGCCAACTCGCCGGAGGTCGGGGCGGCCGGGGCGGCGGCGGCCCGCCCGGTGGACGCCACGGCGGCCGCGGAGGTGAGCGCGATGCCTGCCTTCAACAGGCCACGGCGCGCGAGCGGTCCGGAAGCGGTCATGGTGAAGTCCTCCCAGGTCATGCCCTGTCGGGCGGGGTGATCCGTGGGGAACAGCGAAACAGCACGAGGGCGCTCATGTCCAAGAGTGAACTGTGCAGGTGTCATGCCTTATTGATATGACTACTGGATGGATCTACTGGCGCATCTGGAGGCCTACGTGGCGACCGCCGACGAGGCGAGCTTCTCCCGGGCGGCCGACCGGCTCGGTATCGCCCAGCCGTTGCTCAGCCGACGGATCAAGACGCTGGAGGGCCACTTCGGCGGTCTGCTGTTCGACCGCTCCCGGCGCCAGGTCACGACCACCGAGCTGGGCGTACTGCTCCTCCCCTACGCCCGCGACGTCCTGGACCGGGCCCAGCGGCTACGGCAGGCCGCCCACTCGGCCCGGCACGCGCGGGTGCGTGCCGTCGGCGTGCCCGCGGACTGCGCCCCGGCCGCCCTGGCCCGCGCCCTGCGCGCCGGTACCGAGCGCGGGATCACCCTCGGCATGCGTGAACTACCGCCCACTGAGCGGGAGTCGGGCCTGAGTGACGGCTCGCTCGCCTACGCGCTTCTCCGTGTCGCACCGGAACGGGCCGCTTTCCGGGTGCCGTTGGGACTGGCCTCCGCACCGGCCGACACCCGGGAGGCGCCGCGCGCCCTCCACCTCGAAGAGCTACGGCCACGTCGCCGCCGTACCGGCGAACCGCCCGTGTCCCCGCTGCCGCTCCTCGTCCTGGCCGAGGACCAAGTCCCCTGCTTCGAGGACCGGTTCGCCCGGGCCGTCGCACGTGCCGGGCTGCCCGAGGGACGGATCGGACCGGCGGGACCGGCGGCCGACGCGCTCACCGAGACCCTGGCCGGGCGCGCCCTGCTGCTGTGCACCGAGTCGTACGCACGCCGGTACGACGCCCGGTGGGCGCCCCTGGGCGACACCGCTCTGCACCGGGGGTACGACGTGAGCGCGCCACCCGGTCCCCGAGGCACACCGGAGGTACCGCAGTGGCTGACCCGACTGCTGGGCACGGCAGTTGGAGCGGCAGGCCACGGTGACGCCGGTGGTCCGCGGGCCGTCGGCGACGCTCCCGCCCGTCTGGCGGCCCGCGGATGAGCGCGGTGGAGGCGAGCGGCAGCCGGCACCGGCCCGTGTGCGTCGGCGACGACGGTGCCCTGCTGGATGTCGCCGAGACGGTCGCGGCCGACTGGTCGGCGCTCGGGGTGCGCGGTTCCTTCCTCGCCCTGAACCTGGACACGGGCGAGCGACTCGGGTTCGACATCGATGAGTCGGTGCCCCTCGCGTCCGTCGCGAAGGTCCCGCTGGCCCTGGTCGTACTGGACCGGATCGCGGCCGGAGAACTCGACGCGGCGCGGCCGGTGACCGTCGATCCGGCATGGAGCAGCGTCGGCTCCACCGGTCTCTCGGCGTTCCGGCACCCGGCCACCGTGGCCGTCGGAGATCTGCTCCTGCTGATGCTGTCGGTGAGCGACAACGCCGCCGCGGACGCGCTGTTCGACCTGGTGCCGGTGGCGGAGGTGGACGCGCGGCTGCGGGCGTGGGGGTACGACGGCATCCGGATGCGGCACCGGATGAACCATATGTACGAGTGCGCGGTCGGCGCCGCCGGCAACGACTTCTCGCTCGCGCTGGAGCTGGCCGTACGGGACGAACGGGCGGGTCTGCCCACCATCGAGACCCTGGATCCGGCGCACGCCAACGCGGGCTCGGCGGCGGCGCTCGTCGGCCTGCTGCGGCGGGTGTGGGGCGACGAGATCGCCGTACCCGGGGCGACGGCCGAGCTGCGGCGGCTGATGGGCTGCCAGGTCTTCACCCAGCGGCTGGCGTGCGAGCTGCGCGCGGACTCGCTGCGGTGGAGCGGGAAGACGGGCACGTTCCTGCATCTGCGGCACGAGATCGGTGTGGTGGAGGCGGAGTCGGGCGACCGGGTGGCCATGGCCGCGCTCACCCGCGCGGACCGGCGGGCCGGTCTCGCCCCGGACATCGAACTGGCGATGGGTGCGGCGGCCCGGGACGCGTTCGAGGCACTGCGCCGCTGAAGGGGCCGGGACCGAGTCCGCGCCGACGACGTCCCGGTCAGGACAGCAGCCGCTGTTCCTTCGCCACCGCGACCGCGCCGGCGCGTGTGTCCACGCCGAGCTTGTCGTAGATGCGCCGCAGATGCGTCTTCACCGTGGCCTCGCTGATGAACAGGGCGCGGGCGATGGCATGGTTGGGCAGGCCCTGGGCGAGCTGGGCGAGGATGTCGCGTTCGCGCGGGGTGAGGGTGGGGCGGGGGTTGCGCAGCCGGGACATGACGCGGTCGGCGACCGGGGGCGAGAGCGCGGGGCGGCCCCGGGCGGCGGCATGGATCGCGGTGAACAGGTCCTCGGCGCGCTCGGCCTTGAGCAGATACCCGGTGGCGCCCGCCGCCACGGCCCGGGTGACATCGGCGTCCGTGTCGTACGTGGTGAGCACGAGGACGTGCGGCGCGGGGCTCGTGGCGCACAGCCGCCGGGTGGTCTCGACGCCGTCGATGCCCGCGAGCTGGAGGTCCATCAGGACGACGTCCGGCGCGGTCTTCCGGGCCAGCGCCAGGGCCTCCTCGCCGCTGCCCGCCTCGCCGACGACCTCGATGTCCGGGGCGCTGTGCAGCAGGGCAAGCAGTCCGGCGCGTACGACGGCGTGGTCGTCGCAGACCAGGATGCGCACCGGGCGTTCGGTCATCGTCGCTCCAGGGGGATCGCCGCCGACAGGGCCGTACCCTCGCCCGGCGCCGACTCGATGGTGAGGGTGCCGCCGAGCTGGCGCAGCCGGGCGCGGATGGCGGGCAGACCGTGGCCGCGGCCCTCACCACCGGCGCCGTCGCGGCGCGCCTCGGCGGGGTCGAAGCCGCCGCCGTCGTCCATGACGTCCAGGACGATCTGGTCGTCCAGGCAGGTCAGGGTGAGGGTGGCGGTCGTGGCGCCCGCGTGTTCGCGGACATTGGCGAGGGCGCCCTGGGCGATGCGCAGCAGGGCGGACTCGACGGGTGCGGGCAGCCGCTCGGGCGGGGCGCCCTCGGTGTGCACCCGGACGGTGAGTCCGGGTGTCGTCTCGCGGGCGGCGACCGCGCGCAGGGCCCGCAGCAGGCCGCCGCCCCCGGCGAGGTCGGCCGGGGTCAGATCGTGCACGAAGCGGCGGGCCTCGGCGAGGCCCCGCTCGGCGATCTGCGCGGCGGTGCGGACGTGCTCGTGGGCGGTGCCGGGCGCGCTGTCCCAGAGCCGGTCGGCGGCCTGGAGCAGCATGCGCTGGCTGGACAGGCCCTGGGCGAGGGTGTCGTGGATCTCCCGGGCGAGCCGTTCGCGTTCGGCGAGGGTGCCCTCGCGGCGCTCGGTGGCGGCGAGTTCGCGCCGGGTGCGGACCAGGTCGTCGATGAGGTCGCTCTGCCGGGCGGCCTGGCGGTGCATGACGACGTAGACGGTGGCGGCGACGGCGGCCACGGCCGGCGGGGCGAGCAGCACATTCGGGTCGGGCCAGCCGGCGAGTTCGAGCTGGGCGGCCACCGCGAGCGCGGTCAGCAGCGCGACCAGCGGGATCGCGGCGCGCGGCGGCAGGGTGCGCAGACCGGTGTAGAAGAGCGGAACCGCGCACCAGGCGAAGCTCGGGGCCAGGACGACGAGCAGCGCCCAGGCCGCCACGACCAGACCGAGCCAGGTCAGCCGGCGCGGGGTGGGGAGGGTGCCGAGGGCGGGGCCGAGGACGTAGAGCACGGCGAGCAGCGCGCAGAGGGCGACGATCCAGGGGGTGTGGGGGCTTTCGCCGTGCCGTGCGAGGTAGCGGGCGAGCGACGCGCCCAGCAGCACGAAGAACGCCGTGTGCATGACGATCGTGAGGGCGCGGGTGTCGTCCTGTGCGGGTTCCGGCACCGCCACCACCTCCCGTGTCACCGCGCTGAACTGGGCAAACAAGGTTCATTGTGCCCCCGCCCCGAGCACGCAGGGTCATCCGATCGGATGACCCGGGGGACCACCGGTCCATCGACGGGAGACGGCGGAAGACAGGCCGAGGATCGGTACCGAAGCGATTCCGCCTCGGCCCGGCCGCACCTCGGCCGCGGCCTCACCGCCACCGGAAGGTTGCCCCTCATGTCCAGCCGTAGGAAGCCGTCCCGCCGTACCCGTGTCCTCGTCGGCGGTGCCGCCCTGGCCGTCGTGGGGGCGGGTGTCGTCGGCACCGTCGCCGCCCATGCCGCCGATTCGAGCGGCGCCGCCCCGGCCGCCGCGCCCGCCGTGGCCCGCCCCGGCGATCTCACCCGGAGCACCCACCTCACCGTGCGGGCCGCGGAGAAGGCAGCGCGCGCCGCGCTGGACGCCGCGGTCAAGGACGGCCGGCAGGTGTCCGTGGCGGTGGTCGACCGGAACGGCGACACGCTGGTCACGCTGCGCGGGGACGGCGCGGGCCCGCAGTCCTACGAGTCCGCCGAGCGCAAGGCGTTCACGGCGGTGTCCTGGAACGCCCCCACCTCGGAGCTGACCGGGCGGCTGGCGCAGGCACCGACCCTGAAGGACATCCCGGGGACGCTGTTCCTCGCGGGCGGTACCCCGGTGACCGCCAAGGGCGCCCCGGTCGCGGGCATCGGCGTCGCGGGCGCTCCCTCCGGCGACCTGGACGAGAAGTACGCCCGGGCGGGCGCGGCGGCGCTGGACCGCTGACGGCTCAGGCGCGCCGGAGCGTCGTCACCTCTCCTTCCCGGCGCACTGATGAGACGACGATGTCCGGGACGCCCACCAAGGGGCGGCCCGGACATCGTGTCGTGGATCAGGCCAGGTCGAACCGGTCCAGGTTCATGACCTTGTCCCAGGCGGCGACGAAGTCCTTCACGAACTTCTCCTTCGCGTCGTCGCTCGCGTAGACCTCGGCGACGGCGCGCAGCTCGGAGTTGGAGCCGAAGACCAGGTCGGCACGGCTGCCGGCCCACTTCAGCTCGCCCGTCACGGCGTCGCGGCCCTCGAAGGTGGTCTGGTCCTCGGAGGTCGACTTCCAGGTGGTGCCCATGTCGAGCAGGTTGACGAAGAAGTCGTTGGTGAGGACGCCGGGCGTCTTGGTGAGGACGCCCTGCTGCTGGGCCTGGGCGTGGTTGGCGCCGAGGACGCGCAGACCGCCGATGAGGACGGTCAGCTCGGGGGCGCTGAGGGTGAGCAGGTTGGCGCGGTCGAGCAGCAGGTACTCGCCCGGCAGCCGGTTGCCCTTGCCGAGGTAGTTGCGGAAGCCGTCCGCGGTCGGCTCCAGCGCCTCGAAGGACTCGGTGTCGGTGTGCTCCTGACCGGCGTCCACCCGGCCCGGTGTGAACGGCACCCGGACCTCGAAGCCGCCCTCCTTGGCCGCCTTCTCGACCGCGGCGACACCGCCGAGGACGATCAGATCGGCCAGCGAGACCTTCTTGCCGCCCGCGGCGTTGAAGTCCTGCTGGATGCCCTCCAGGGTGCGCAGTACCTGGGCCAGCTCGTCGGGCTGGTTGACCTCCCAGCCGCGCTGCGGCGCGAGGCGGATGCGGGCGCCGTTGGCGCCGCCGCGCTTGTCGCTGCCGCGGAACGTGGACGCGGAGGCCCACGCGGTGGTGACCAGCTGGCCGACCCCGAGCCCGGAGCCGAGCAGCTTGCTCTTCAGGGCCTCGATGTCCGCGTCGTCGATCAGCTCGCCCTCGCGCGCCGGCAGCGGGTCCTGCCAGATCAGGGTCTCCTCCGGGACCTCGGGGCCGAGGTACAGGGACTTCGGGCCCATGTCGCGGTGGGTGAGCTTGTACCAGGCGCGGGCGAAGGCGTCGGCGAACTCCTGCGGGTTCTCGTGGAAGCGGCGGGAGATCGGCTCGTAGATCGGGTCGAAGCGCAGGGAGAGGTCCGTGGTGAGCATCGTGGGCAGACGCTTCTTGGACGGGTCCTGCGGGTCGGGGATCGTGGCCTCGGCGTCCTTGGCGACCCACTGCTTGGCGCCGGCCGGGGACTCGGTCAGCTCCCACTCGTAGCGGAACAGGTTGTCGAAGAAGCCGTTGCCCCACCGGGTCGGGGTGGAGGTCCAGGTGACCTCAAGGCCGGAGCCGATGGCGTCCCTGCCCTTGCCGCTGGCGTAGGTGCTCCGCCAGCCCAGGCCCTGCTCCTCCAGGCCTGCGGCCTCGGGGTCGAGGCCGACATGGTCGGCGGGGCCGGCGCCGTGGGTCTTGCCGAAGGTGTGGCCGCCGGCGATCAGGGCGACGGTCTCCTCGTCGTTCATCGCCATACGGCGGAACGTCTCACGGATGTCGCGGGCCGCGGCCAGCGGGTCCGGGTTGCCGTTCGGGCCCTCGGGGTTGACGTAGATCAGACCCATCTGGACGGCGCCGAGCGGGTTCTCCAGCTCGCGGTCGCCGGTGTAGCGGCGGTCGTCGAGCCAGGTGGTCTCGGGACCCCAGTAGACGTCCTCCTCCGGCTCCCAGACGTCCTTGCGGCCGCCGCCGAAACCGAAGGTCTCGCAGCCCATGGACTCCAGCGCCACATTGCCCGCGAGGACCATCAGGTCGCCCCAGGAGATCTTCTGGCCGTACTTCTTCTTCACCGGCCACAGCAGGCGGCGGGCCTTGTCCAGGTTGACGTTGTCGGGCCAGCTGTTCAGCGGGGCGAAGCGCTGCTGGCCGTGACCGGCACCGCCGCGGCCGTCGCTGATCCGGTAGGTACCGGCGGCGTGCCATGCCATACGGATGATCAGACCGCCGTAGTGGCCGAAGTCGGCGGGCCACCAGTCCTGCGAAGTGGTGAGCACCTCCTCGATGTCCCGTTTCACCGTCGGGAGGTCGAGGCTCTGGAAGGCCGCCGCATAGTCGAATTCCTCGCCCAGCGGGTTGGCCGCGGGCGGGTTCTTGGCGAGGATCTTCAGATTGAGCCGCTCCGGCCACCACTGGCGGTTGCCACCGCCCTGGGTCGGGTGCAGGGCCCGGTCGTGAACGACGGGGCAGCCACCGCTCCCCTCCTCCGACTTCGCGTCTGTGACGATCGCGTCGTGGTTCTCAGTCATGGCAATCCTTCCGAACTAAGCGGAACCAGGTGCTCAGGAACTGCGGCCGGTGGAACAGTCGGGGCACACGCCCCAGTAGACGACCTCGGCTTCGTCGATGGCGAAGCCCCGGTCGTCGGCGGCGGTCAGACAGGGCGCTTCGCCGACGGCGCAGTCGACGTCGACGACGGCCCCGCACGACCGGCACACGATGTGGTGGTGGTTGTCGCCGACGCGCCCCTCGAACCGGGCCGGATGACCGGCCGGCTCGATGCGGCGCACGAGACCCGCCGCGGTGAGCGCGTGCAGAGCCTCGTAGACGGCTTGCAGGGATATATGGCCTACGCGGTCACGGACCCCGGAGGCGATCGCCTCGACACCGAGGTGGTCGCCGTCCCGGACCGTCTCCAGCAGCGCGACGCGAGCCGCCGTCACGCGCAGGCCGGCACCGCGGAGCTCCTCGGCGGTGGTCGGAGTCGGGGAGGCGGTCATGAGGCCGAACCTACTCTCACAAACACGAAGGATTCAAGAAAACGAACGATGCAATTCTGCTCTTCCGCCGATGTACGGCGTTCACCTCCGCGTTCACAGCTGCGCAGCTTTGCTCCGCATGCCGGGCGCCGTCGGTCCGGCGGCCGCGCGGAGGCACGCACGGATCATGCGCCCCACCCCACTCTCCCCGGACAGCGCGCGTCGAACCGTCCACCGATCGGGTGAGAGGGATCTCCGTGACGTCGATGCGCTCGCTCCGCGCCTTCGCCACCACCCGGTCGCGCCGTCGATGCGGGAGACTACGGCGATGCGTGATCATCTGGAGGCATCGCCGGGACTGTGGCTGCGGCGCTGGTCGGAGGGGGACGCGCGGGCGGTCCAGACGGCGTTCGCGGACCCCCTGATGCGCGAGCAGGCCAGGGAGCCGGTGGCCTCGCCCGGGGACGCGGAACGCTGGCTCGCCGGGCAGCACAAGCGGTGGCGGGCGGGAACGGCCTTCGCGTTCGCCGTCGTGGACGGGCAGGACACGGTCCTCGGCCAGGTGGCCGTGAGCGCGATCGACCGGCGGCACTCGACGGGCTGGGTGTCCTACTGGACCACCCGGGCCGCCCGGGGCGGCGGTGTGGCCTCCGGCGCCTGCCGGTCCCTGGCCCGCTGGGCCTTCGCCGACGCCGGACTCTTCCGCCTAGAACTCGGGCACCGGGTCAACAACCCGGCGTCCTGCCGGGTCGCCATGGCGGCCGGGTTCGCGGTGGAGGGCCTGCAACGGCAGAAGCTGGAGTACGACGGGGTGCGTCACGACGTCGAGACGCACGCCCGGCTGGCCACCGACCCGGAGCCCGCCGGGGCCGGCCGTCCTGTCCGCCCACCCGCCGCCCGAGAATGCCGACGGCCTACCTGAGGACGTTGACGGCGCGGGCCACCACGAGCCCGACGGTCACCAGCGAAACCGACGACTGGAGCATCATCAGCATCTTGGCCCACCTGGACAGGGGCATCACATCGGTCGGGCTGAACGCGGTGGCGTTGGTGAACGAGAGGTACAGGTAGTCGAGGAACTCCGGCTCCCAGTCCGGGGGCGCCATGTCGGGGCTCTGCATCTGGACGAACAGGAAGTCGGCGTACTGCTGCTGCCCGCGCACCCGCGCCATCGGGCCGCCGCGGTCCGACTCCCAGTACCAGAGCGCGAAGACGATGACATTGGTGAACCAGATGACGGCGCCGGCCCGCAGCAGCGGCACCGCGTCCTGGCCGCCGATGCCATGCACCAGGTCCCATACGAGCTGGCCCGCCGACCAGCCGTTGGCCAGGCTGATGACGCCGATCAGGAGCAGCCCCAGCCATCGCCACCACACCGTGCTGGGCTCCACCCGCCGGGGGTTGCTCGCCACCAGGGCGCCCAGCAGGACCAGTTCCAGCACCGGCAGGATCCAGACCGGACGCAGCAGCACGAGCCGGTGCGGCAGGACCAGTTGCAGGGCGACCGCCGCCAGCATGACGGTGGTCACGGCCCATCGCGTCTCACCCCGGGTCGCCCGGCGCCACGCCGGCTGAAGCCCACGCTCGCCGCTCTGCAACAGCCGTTCGATCCTGGCCAGGCGGCCGTCGGCGTCGTCCATGTCCTCGCTCATGGCGGACATTGTCGCGGGCGCGAGGGCACGACGGCGCGCGGGTGCGGGTGCCGGGTGCGCGGGCGTGGGTGGCGGCGGGACGCTACAGCGGGCGCGGCGCCTGCGACGCCATGACCGCTACGACAGTGCCGCCGCCGACCGGTACGACGGTCGCACCACCCTCGTCAGAGGGATCGCCCCTCGTCAGACGAATCGCCCCCCGTCAGACGAATCGCTCCTCGTCAGACGGATCGCTCTTCGTGGCGGACCCGTTCGCCCGGCTCGGTCCGGCCCGGAAGGGTGCCGAGCGGCACCACGGTGCGCCCGTGCGCCGCGTTGATGACACCGGCCGCCGACGCGTACCAGGCGGCGAGTCCCGTGAGGATGCCGAACCAGCCGCCCACCTCGGTCATGACGTGCCCGGCGCCGCCCTGGAACGAGCCGATGGCCAGGAAGAGGAAGGTCAGGGTCAGCAGCACGAACACGGCGAGCACCGGAAGGCTGACCCGCAGGGCGCCGATGGTCATATAGGCGGTGAAGATCGCCCAGCCGAGCAGGAACAGGCCCAGCGCGTTGTGCGCGTCCCCGGCGAGCGCCACGCGCGGCGCGATCCACCAGTAGGACAGCCAGAACGCGGCGAAGGAGACGAACGCGGTCGCCCCGAACGTGTTGCCCCGGCGGAACTCCATGAGTCCCGCGGCGAACTGCGCGAGGCCGCCGTAGAACAGGGCGAGACCCAGGACGGGCAGGATTCCGGCGGTCTCCTTCAGGAGATTGGTGTTGACGATCGACAGCAGCAGAGTCGTCAGGGCGAAGCCGGCCAGGCCCAGGGGGGCGGGATCGGCCCAGGCCGTCGCGCGCGGAGCCGCCTCGGACGCGGCGCCCGTGGGCGGGACCGCCCCGGGCGGCGGCTGCTCCGGGTGCAGGCTCCTCGTGTCCTCGTTCATATCCGGGCATCCCTTCGACCAATGGTCAGCAGGGCCGGAGGCCCTTGCTCGCCGAGCCCGCAAACATGCTGGTCAGTGCCCCCGAGGCGGGCTGTGACACGTACGTGCCACGTAGATACACCTGTACAGAATGTACCCATTTACCGCACTTCATAGCATTTGCGTCTCGTATGGTTTCGCCGCTGACGCCGCCCCACTTCGTCGACCGGGCGGGGCGGAGCGGGGTGGGGGACCGTCGCCGTAAGCGCCCTACGCGACTTGGCGGGTCGCGCGGCACCGTGGTGCGTTCTTCCGCCGCGTCGGCCCCGGGCCTAGGGTGAGCCGTCATGTACCCCTGCTCCGAAGGGAACTGATGGTGCATAGGCTCCCGGGCTTACGTCACCTCGCCGTCTGCGCGATCGCCGTGCTGCTGTCGGGCGGCCCGGCCGCAGCGGCCTCGGCTTCGCCGACTTCACCGACTTCAACGGATGCGACGGATACGGTGGATGCGGCGGCGGGTGTGCCGACCGGACCGAATCCGGTCGCCGCCCGGCTCGACGCCTACTGGACGGCGGCCCGGATGACGGCCGCCCTGCCCGCCGACGCGGCGAAGGGCTCCGAGACGGGCCCGGCCCTCTCCCCCGCGGTGGACGGTCCCCGGCCGGGCGAGTACATTCCGCCCAGCCGGAGCTTCGACGGCATCCCGCAGGCCGGCACCTTCTTCTGGACCGACGCCCAGGGCACCGGCCGTACCTGTAGCGGCTCCGTCGTCCGGGGCCCCGGACGCTACCTGGTTCTCAGCGCGGGCCACTGCCTGAAGGGCTACTCCGGCACCGCCCCGCAACGCCGGCTGGCCTTCGTCCCCCAGTACCACGACGGGGTCAAGCCCTACGGGGTCTTCCCGGTCGGAGCCAACGGCGTCTACGTGCCGCAGCAGTACTACGACCTGGGCGAACACGCGGGCGCCGCCTACGATTTCGGCTTCGCGGTGACGGAACCCAACCAGGACGGCACATCCTTGCAGGACGCGGTCGGCGGGGTCCGGCTACTCACCGGGACGGGGTACGACCACGCGCCGGTACGGATGATCGGCTACCCGGCGGGCGCGGCGAAACCGCTGGAGTGCTGGAGCCGGACCACGAGGTGGCCGAGCGACGATCCGGCCGACCCGGGGACGTTCCCGCGTATCGCCTGTGATGCCTTCGTCGGCGGCACGAGCGGCGGCCCCATGCTCGTGCCCCGGCGTGACGGATGGGCGGTCATCGGCGTGATCGGCGGCTACCACACGGGCGGCAACACCGCGCAGGTCTCGTACAGCGCGTACTTCGGCTCCGCGACCCGCGCGCTGTACGACGCCGCCACCACCGGGGCTCCGCCGGCGGGGCCGGGGGCCGTGCGGGGGTGACACCGGGGAGGCCGGAGGCCCGGGGTGACAGGAAGTCCGGGGCGCCGGACCCCGGAAGCCCGGGGAGCCAAGGGAGTCTGGCGTCCATCCCCTACGGATACCCCGAGCGAAAAGACCGGGGTTCGTCCCTGATGTGCGAATAGTGACGGCCCGTCACCCTTGGGACATGACTGATGAACACCCGCGCATCCGCCGCGGAATCACGGGGCCAGGGGCGCTTCTCGCCTGCGCGGTCGCCGCACTCTGCACTCTCGCGGCGGCCCTGCGGGCCGGTGCCGCCGCACCCACCGGCCCCGCCTTCGCCGCGCCACCCACGCACCGCTCGGCGCCGCCCTCGCCGACGAGACCGGACCGGTCGGCGGGCGTACCGGGCCCGCATCCCGGGCTGGACGCGTCAACTCGCCTTGCGCGGCTCGGAACAGGCCTCGTTCACCGACGCGGAGGCCCTGCTCCCGCAGTTGGGGCTACCGGCGTCCGTCCTGACCGGCGCCCTCGGCACGATCGCTCCGGCCACGGCGATCCGCACGACCGCGGCGTATGTGCGGCGTAATTCGACCACTGGTTGCGCGGCCGCGACGGACGGCTGCCGGAGAGGCCGTCACCGATATATCCGGCCAGGGAGTTCGTGAGCTGAGGGCGCCGATGGGGCGGACGGGCAGGGGGCTTGCGTCAGCCCTGACCGCAGAAGGCGGGCACGTACTGGGCCAGCTGGTCCTTCACCCAGGGGTCGAACACGGCCAGCCGGCGCTTGGCCGCGGGGTCGAACCGCGCCAGCTGCCCCTCGATCCAGGGGTCGAGCCGGTGCCCGCCACGGTGAGCGGAGCAGCTGGGGCTGCCGGTCTGGCTCGCGGTGGTGCGGGCGGGGAGGTGCGCGGTGCTCTGCGGGGCCGCCGCCGCGGTCCCGGCGGTGGCGAGCAGGGCCCCACCGACCAGTGCCGCCGAAGCTCCGACCGTACCCGCGTGCCGTGCCAGCTTGATCATGTTCGTCTCCTTCCACTACGGCCGGTGACGAGCCCTGGGCACCATGTAGCGGATTGCCCGACTTTACGGCTCGACCGTCCGGTGGAGGCGTCTACCCCACCCGTCACACCTCACTCATCGGAGCGTTCCCGCCCAGGGCCACGGCCCTGAGCTCGTCCAGCGATTCCCGCGCCAGCCGGTCCAGCGGACGGGTCTCGTCGGCGACGATCCAGCGCTCGAAGGCCACCTTGAAGACGGCGACGCCGGTCTCGGCGGTGAGGCTGGCGACCGAGGGCGGGACGCCGCGGCCACGAAGGGTGTCGGTGAGGGCGGCGGCCAGGGAGGCGAGTTTGATCAGTTCACGTTCACGGAGTTCCGCGGTCGCCGAGATCACGGCCTGGCGTTTACGGGCGAAGTCGCGCCGCTCCTCGAACACCGCGCAGATCGCGTCCAGGCCCGCCGCCATCGCGTCGATCGGCGCGGCGGACGGTGGGGCACCGGCGACCGCCCGCGTGAACAGCTGTTCCAGTTCGATGGCGCCGGAGAACAGCACCTCGCGCTTGTCGGCGTAGTGCCGGAAGAACGTGCGCTCGGTGAGTCCCGCGCTCTTGGCGATCTCCGCCACGGTGGTCTGCTCGAACCCGCGTTCGCCGTACAGGTCCAACGCCGCCTTGGCGAGGCGCTCGCGTGTGTTCGGCTCCCATCTGCCCATGGCCCGCATCCTACGCGATGACAGCGACTGACATCAGTGCTAGCGTCGATGTCAGTAACTGACATCAAAGTGTCTGGGGATCTCTCATGCGTGTTTTCGTGACCGGGGCGTCCGGCTGGATCGGTTCGGCCGTCGTTCCGGAGCTCATCGGGGCGGGTCATCAGGTCGTCGGCCTGGCCCGCTCCGACGCCTCCGCCGAGACGCTGACCGCGGCCGGCGCCGAGGTCGTCCGGGGCAGCCTGGACGACCTGGACGTCCTGCGTGCCGCGGCCGCCGACTCGGACGGCGTGATCCACCTCGCTTTCAAGCACGACGTGGCCTTCTCCGGCGGCTTCCAGAGCGCCGCGGAGGCCGACCGCAGGGCCGTCGACGCGCTCACCGAGACGCTCGTCGGCAGCGACCGCCCGTTCGTGCTCGCCTCCGGATTGGCCGGGCTCAAGCCGGGGCGGGTGGCGACGGAGCAGGACATGCCGGTGATCGAGGGCGACTCGCCGGTCCTGATCCGTGCCATCACCGCGCAGGCCGTCCTCGCGTGCGCGGAGCGCGGGGTGCGGTCGTCCGTGGTGCGGCTCTCGCCCACCTGCCATGGCGACGGGGACAACGGCTTCATGACCTCCCTGATCGGCACCGCGCGGGAGAAGGGCGTCTCCGGCTACCCCGGTGACGGCGCCAACCGCTGGCCGGCCGTCCACCGGCTGGACGCGGCCCGGCTGTTCCGGCTCGCGGTCGAGAAGGCCCCGGCCGGCACGGTGCTGCACGGGGCCGCCGAGGAGGGTGTGCCGCTGCGTGAGATCGCCGAGGTGATCGGGCGTCAGCTGAAGCTGCCGACGGTGTCGGTGGGTGCCGAGGATCTGGCCGGGCACTTCGGCTGGATGAGCGGCTTCGTCGGCCTCGACGCCCCCGCGTCGAACGCCGCCACCCGCGCCCTGCTCGACTGGGACCCGACCGGGCCGAGCCTCCTCGCCGACCTGGAGGAGGGCCACTACTTCCGGGCCACCGAGGACAGCACCGTCTGACACCGAAGGACGGCCCCCGGGCGTGCGCGTCCGGGCGTGCGCGTCCGGGCGTGCGCGTCCGGGCGGCTCGCCCCGTGGGATTCCTTTGCGGGGCGGGATTCGGGGGCCGAGCCCGCTCCCGTGCCCGGCACACGTTCCGGCCGGGCCGGTGGCCCCTAGCGGGGCGCCCCGGGTGCGCCGAACCACCTCGGCAGTCGTTCGGCGAGGTCGGACGGGTCCTCGCCCGCCCAGGCCACATGGCCGTCGGGCCGCAGGAGTACGGCGGGGGCGTCCAGTTGGTCGCTGCCGTCGACGACGTGGTCGATCCGGTCGGCCCAGCCGGTCACGGAGAGGGTGCCGGTACGGTCGAGGAGCAGGCCGCGGCCCCGGTGCAGCAGTTCGTAGAGGCGTCCCTGCTTCAGGGGCATGTCTGGGAGGCGGCGGCCGAGGAGTTCGTGGCCGGTGCCGAGGTCGTAGCGGATGCCGGTCGCGATGATCTTCTCGGTCAGACACCGGTTCACCTCCTCGAAGTCCATGAGTTCCGAGAGCAGTCGGCGTACCGCCCGGGCCCCCGGTTCGAGGGAGACCAGTTCCATCTGGGCCCGGGTGTTGTCGAGCACGTCGGCGGCGACGGGGTGGCGTTCGCGCTCGTAGGTGTCGAGCAGCCCCTGGGGTGCCCAGCCATCGACCTCGGCGGCCAGTTTCCAGCCGAGGTTGAACGCGTCCTGGACGCCGAGGTTGAGCCCCTGTCCGCCCATCGGCGGGTGGACATGGGCCGCGTCGCCGGCCAGCAGGACGCGGCCGACCCGGTAGCGCTCGGCCTGCCGGGTGCCGTCGCCGAAGCGGGAGAGCCAGCGCGGCGCGTGGATGCCGAAGTCGGTGCCGGCGATCACCCGCAGTTGCCGTCGTACCTCGTCCAGGGCCGGCGGGGCCGTGCGGTCCTCGGCCACGCCGTCGGCCGGTACGACGAAGCGGTACACCCCGTCGTCGAGGGGACCGAGGCCGAACCGCAGCTGGGTCTTGCGGACCTCGGTCACCACGGCGTCCACCTCCTCGGGCGAGGCGGTCAGCCGGGCCTCGCCGAGCAGCGTGTCGACCCGGGAGGACTCGCCGGGGAAGGCGACGCCGAGCAGCTTGCGCACCGTACTGCGGCCGCCGTCGCAGCCCACGAGGTAGCGCGAGCGCAGTCGGGCGCCGTCGGCCAGTTCGACGGTCACCCCGTCCTCGTCCTGGCTCAGCCCGACCACCGCAGCGCCGCGGCGGATCTCGGCGCCCAGCTCCGTGGCGTGCTCGGCCAGCAGCCGGTCGGTGACGGGCTGCGGAATGCCGAGGACGTACGGGTGCGCGGTGTCCAGGCCCGTCGGCGACGGCTTGCGGATGCCCGCGAAGAAGCCATCGAGCGGGTACTTCTTGCCCTGGGCGAGGAAGCGTTCCAGCAGGCCGCGCTGGTCCAGCACCTCGATGCTGCGCGCGTGCAGCCCGAGTGCCCGGACGATCCGGGTGGGCTCCGTGTCCTTCTCCAGCACGACGGTGCGCACGCCGTGCAGCCGTAGCTCGGCGGCCAGCATCAGACCGGTCGGTCCGCCGCCCGCGATGATCACGTCGATCATGAAAGTCCTCACCCACAGCAGGCGTCCCACCTGCGGTTCGCCGTCCAGAGCGGAGATTGTGCGGCATGGGAGGGGCCTTGCCGCAAGGCCCCCCACCCGCTATAAGTTGAGAGTGGCAAGGAGTACGTACTCCTTGCCTTTTCCGTTTCCGTTCGGCCGTGCGGGTGACGTCCTTTCGGGTGAACGCCGGGCGAGCGGCGGTCCGGCCGGCATCCCGCACGATGCCGTCCACTCCGAGCCCCGGCCCCGGGTGCACTGACGGAGCGGATTGTCAAGGTCGCGGACCGTGACGAGGCGCGGGTGTCGTGGGTCCGCGATAAACGGGGGCATGAGACCGTTCCGCATCCAGTCCTGGGCCGCCGCCGTGTCCCTCGCGGGCGCCTGCACCCTCGCCGGTCCCGCCAGCGCACCGGCGGCGCCGAACCGCGCGGCCCTGGACTACGTGGCTCTCGGGGACTCCTACTCGGCCGGTGTCGGCGCCGGCGACTACCTCCCCGAGGGCGCGAGCTGTCTGCGCAGCAGCAGGGCGTACCCCGCGCTGTGGGCCTCGACGCACGCCTCGTCCTTCGCCTTCGCCGCCTGCAACGGCGCCAAGACCGGGGACGTGCTGAACAAGCAGCTCGGGGCGCTGAGCGGCCGTACCAACCTGGTCAGCGTCACCGCCGGCGGCAGCGACGCGAGCTGGGCCAAGGTGATGGGAATCTGCGCGCTGCCCGGCACCAAGGCGTGTCTCAACGCCATCGACACCGCGCGCGCCTACGTCGACAAGACACTGCCCGCGAACCTGGACCGGCTCTACTCGGGGATCAGGGGCAAGGCGCCGGGCGCCCGTGTCGTGGTGCTCGGCTATCCGCACTTCTACCAGCTCCACGGCACCTGCGCGCGGGGGCTCGAGGACACGGAGCGGGCGGCGCTCAACGCGGCCATCGACCACCTCGACGGCGTGATCGCCCAGCATGCCACCGGTCACGGGTTCGCGTTCGCGGACGCCCGGAGCGCGTTCGACGGGCACGAGATCTGTTCCGCGGGGCCGTGGCTGCGCAGCGTCGAGGTGCTGGACCTCACCGAGTCGTACCACCCGAACGCCTCCGGACAGTCCCTCGGCTATCTGCCCCTGTTCACCCGCGCGGCCTGAGGCCGGGCGCCCCGGCCCGGACGGCGCGGGATGCACGGACGTCAGCGGTCAGCGGTCGTCCGAGGCCCGGTTCCGTCGGCCCCGGCTCGCGCCGAAGCCCGTCTCGTGGTCCCAGACATAGGTGCAGGTCGGGCACTGGAGGTGGAGCATGCTGCCGGTGTTCGACAGCAGATAGCGCCAGTGCCGGGTGCATCTGCGGCGTTCCTCGCAGGTGGCGCAGCCCTGATGGTCCGAGCAGTTCGGGCAGGTCACCCAGGCGCGACGGCCGATGTCCGCCTGCGGATCAAGCGGTAGCACGGCCGTCTCCGCGCTCGGGCAGGACACCGGCGGCGACCAGCTGGTCGTAGATGCGCTGCTGCTCCTCGTCGAGGTCGGAGTAGAGCAGATCCTGGGCCGCGTCCTCGTCCCGCAGCGCCTTGACGGGGTCCCACGTGGGGCCGACGGCGTCCATGACATGGGCGCGCCGGAGCATCTCATGGGCGGTGAGGTCGACGGAGAACTCGACCGGCTGGGCGGACAGGGTGGGGTCATAAGCGGACATACATACGAACTTAGGTAGCCCTTCCCCGTCAGGACAAGGGCGGGTGGGGGACATCACAGCAGGTCGGTGGCCCGTGACGGCGGCCGGCCCGGTGCCGCCACGCGCGGAACCGGGCCGGTCGGTCATCGGGAAACACCGGGGACACCGGGGTCATCCCCCGAAGCTCAGCGCTCCTCGCGGAACGCGACGTGCTCCCCGGCGACCGGGTCGTACTTGCGCAGCACGAGGCGGTCGGGGTCGTTGAGACGGTTCTTTCGCGTCACGTAGGTGACGCCGGTCCCGGCCGTCGACCTCAGCCTGACGACGGGACGCGCGGTACTGCGTGCCATGGGATGCCTTTCCGCCCGGCGCTCGCTCTCGCCCTTCTCGGGCTCTGTTCCGGGCATGCCAATCAGCGCATGTAACGGGACTCCGACCCCGGATATTCCGGCACCGGCAGACGCTCACCGGCAGACCCCGCGCCCCGTCGCCACAGGCCCCCGCGCCTCGTCGTCACAGGCCGACGGTGGCCCTGCGCTGCGCCTGGTCGTACTCGGCGAGGGCCTCGCCGCCGAGGTGCCAGGGCCAGGAGGTGACGATGCCGCCCAGGGCCTCGAAGACGGGCGCGGCGTCACGGCGGCGGTCGGCGGCCATCAGGGCGTAGGCGAGCAGGTTGAGGTCGGCGAGCGCCTTGGCGTGGCGGAGGAAACCCGGCTGGGGCCAGGTGTGGGCCACCCGGTCGAGGGCCTGGGCGGCCATGGCGTGTGACCAGTGGTTGCGGGCCACCAGGGCCTCGAATCCGCCGCGGCCGAGGACGGAGTGGTACTGGAGGACCTGGGCGGTGAGTTCGATTCCCGCGCAGGGGGCGTTCGCCGGCATGCGGGCGCACAGGGTGTCCACGAACTCCAGGACCTGGATGCGCGAGCCGCCCTCCTCGGGGCTGAGGTAGCCGAGCATGCCGAGGTAGGCCTCGCGGTTCCAGCGGTCGCGGGCGAGCACCTCGTTCCACACGCCGAACGCCTGGGGCTGCGCCCAGCGTTGGAGGCGGGCCACCGCCAGCAGGGTGACCCAGGGGGTCGGGTCGTCGGGGGCGATCTCGGCGGCCCGCAGACAGAGGTCGGTGGCCTCGGAGGCGTCCTCCGGGCGGCCCTGGGCACGGGCGTCGGCGACCATCGTCCAGGCGTGCAGCACCAGCGCGTCGGCGCTGCGCGGCTCGCGCGCGGCCCAGGAGCGCGGCAGGTGTGACGCCGTCAGGAAGTCCGCCAGGACGTCGAGGCGGTGCGTACGGCGGTCCCAGTCACCCGGGTCCTGGTCGAGCAGGCGGGTGATCTGCGCCGCGCACAGGTCGGTCGTCGCGATCGTCCCCGTCCGGGTCGTCGCCCGTAGGGACTTGAGAAGTCTGCCCAGCTCCTGGTCGTCCAGCTCGGGAGCCAGACGCGTTCTCCTGCGGCGACTTGAAAGAAAAGCCATGGGGGGAGGCTAGGGGCGCTCGTCCCTTGCACAAGGTCTGCGCCAAGATCGTTATGGATTACCCCGCTTACCCGCGGTTACCTGTCCATTGGCTGGGAATTTCCTGTCCGGACGACACCCTGTCAGTAACTTTCCCCCGCCGTTACGACGCCTCGCCTTGACCCCCTCCACCGGCTCGGGCGGCCTTGCGAACCGCCGCCGCGGGGGGCCGCTCGCGCAGGGCGCCGTACGCGATGAAGTAGGCGGGCAGCCTGCGCAACCGACGTGATCCGGCGAGCAGATGGGCGATCCGCCGGGCCCGGTCCGCGTTGCCGAGCGGTGGCCGGCCCTCCAGCACGGGGCGGATGAGACGGGCGTGGGCCAGCCGCTGGAGTGTCTGGGTGGCGACCGTCGTGGGCCGGCGCCGGCGCTGCACCCCGCGCAGCTCGCGCTCGCTCACGGCGCCCCGGCGCAGCGGTCCGGCGAGATGGCGGGCGGCGGCCACGGCGTCCTGGACCGCGAGGTTGATGCCGATGCCGAAGACCGGGGACATGGCGTGGGCCGCGTCGCCGATGCACAGCAGTCCGGGGCGGTGCCAGCGGCGCAGCCGGTCAAGGCGTACGTCGAGGAGCTTGACCTCGTCCCAGGAGCGCAGGGCGTCGGTGCGGTCGGCGAGCCAGGGCACGGCGGCGGTGAACTGGGCCCGGAACCGGCCGAGTCCGGCGGCGCGGCGGCTGCCGTCGGTGCCTTTGGGGATGAGCGCGGCGCACTGCCAGTACTCGCCGCGGTCGATCATCGCGGTGAGGAAGCGGTCGCCCGCGCCGCCGACCAGCCCGCTCGGATCGCCCGTGCGGCGCGGCAGCCGGAACCACCAGGCGTCCATCGGGCAGTCGAAGGAGCGCGGGCCCAGCTCCCGCCGGGCGCGGGCGAGCGAGCCCCGGCCGTCGCAGGCGACGGTGAGCAGGGCGCGCAGTTCGCCGGTGCGGCCGTCGGCGGTGCGGTAGCGCACCCCGGCCACCCGCCCCGCCTCGGTCAGGAAGCCGGTGGCCTCCGTGTTCATCCGCAGACGGAAGGAGGGTTCGCGGCGGGCCTCGTCGGCGAGCAGGTCGAGGAGGTCCCACTGGGGCACCATCGCCACGTAGTTGTAGGGGCCACGCAGCACCGACAGGTCGGCGACGGTGACCTGCGGGCGGCCGGGGTCGACCGGCAGCCGTACGGTGCGCACCCGGCGCTGCGGCAGCCGGGCGAACCGCTCGGCCAGGCCCAGTTCGTCCAGCAGCGCCAGGGTGGAGGGGTGGACGGTGTCGCCGCGGAAGTCGCGCAAAAAGTCGGCGTGTTTCTCCAGCACCGTCACCTCGACGCCGGAGCGGGCGAGCAGCAGGGCGAGCACCATGCCCGCCGGGCCGCCGCCCACCACACAGCACACGGTCCGCTCCCCGGGGTCACCCGCGTCCACCCGGTCCACCGTGTCCATCGCGGTCCTGCCCTTCGCCGGAGCAGTAATTCATCGGACGATGAATATCCTGGTCCTACTCTACCCACCGTCCCCGGCTCATACGCCCGCCGCCACGGCGGGCGGCCGGTCCCGGTGGATCGGCGCCCGGCCGCCGGTCAGCGGCACCCCGGTGCCGCCCCGCCGGGCGGCGACGATCTCCGCGGCGATGGACAGGGCGGTCTCCTCGGGCGTACGGGCGCCCAGGTCGAGGCCGATCGGCGAGCGCAGCCGGGCCAGCCGGCGTTCGCTCACGCCCTCCGCGCGCAGCCGGCGCGCCCGGTCCTCGTGGGTGCGCCGGGAGCCCATCGCACCGATGAACGCCAGCGGCATGCCGAGGGCCACCTTGAGCAGCGGTACGTCGAACTTCGCGTCGTGGGTGAGCACGCACAGCACGGTTCGCGCGTCGGTCGCGGTGCGCCGCAGATAGCGGTGCGGCCAGTCGACCACCACCTCGTCGGCGTCGGGGAAGCGGGCCGGGGTGGCGAAGACGGGGCGGGCGTCGCAGACGGTCACATGGTGGCCGAGGAACTTGCCGGCCCGCGCCAGCGCCGAGGCGAAGTCCACCGCGCCGAAGATGATCATGCGCGGGGGCGGCACATCGGACTCGACCAGCAGGGTGAGGCCGCCGGGACAGTGCGAGCCGTCCGCGGAGATCTCCACCGTGGCGGTACGACCCGCCTCCAGCAGGGCGCTCGCCTCGGCCACCGCGGTCCGGTCGAGGTCCGGGTGGCCGCCGAGCGTGCCCTCATGGGCGCCCTCGGGCCGTACAAGCAGGGTTCGGCCGAGCAGGTCGGCCGGGCCGCGGGCGACCCGGGCGAGGGCCGCGGGCTCGCCCCCGGCGGCCAGCGCGAGGGCCGCGGCGAGCACCGGCCGGGCGGGCGCCTGGGCGCCCACCGGTGTGACCAGGACGTCGATCACCCCGCCGCAGGTCAGGCCCACGGCGAAGGCGTCCTCGTCGCTGTACCCGAACCGCTCGACGACGCTCCGGCCGCTCTCCAGCGCCTCCTGGCACAGGTCGTAGACCGCGCCCTCGACGCAGCCGCCGGAGACCGAGCCGATGACGGTGCCCGCGCGGTCGACGGCGAGGGCGGCGCCGGGATCGCGCGGGGCGCTGCCGCCGACCGCCACCACCGTGGCGACCGCGAACTCCCGCCCCTCGGCCAGCCATCGGGTCAGCTCGGCCGCCAGATCAAGCATCCGGCGCCCCCGCCGTCAGGACGCGGTCCGGACTGATCGGCAGATCGCGGTGGCGGGCGCCGGTCGCGTGCCAGACGGCGTTGGCGACGGCGGCCGCGGCACCCACGATGCCGATCTCGCCGATGCCCTTGATGCCGACCGGGTCGTCCGGGTCCGGGTCCTCGATCCAGTCGGCCTCGATGCGCGGGACGTCGGCGTGGGTCGCGACGTGATACCCGGCGAGGTCGGCGCCGACGAGGCCGCCCGAGGCGCGGTCGCGCAGCGCCTCCTCGTGCAGGGCCATGGAGATGCCCCAGGTCATGCCGCCGAGGAACTGGTTGCGCGCGGTGAGCGGGTTGATGATGCGGCCCGCCGCGAAGATCCCGAGCATCCGGCGCACCCGCACCTCACCGGTGCCGGCGTCCACCGCCACCTCGGCGAACTGGGCGCCGAAGGAGTGCCGTTCGGCGGCGGCGAGCGCGCCGATGGCCGCGGTGGTGTCGGAGCGGACGGTGATGCCCTCGGCCGGGATGTCGGCGCCGAGGGCGAGCCGCTCGCGCAGTTCCTCGGCCGCGATCGTGACGGCCCAGGACCAGGAGCGGGTGCCCATGGAGCCGCCGGCGATCATCGCCGGCCCGAAGGCGCTGTCGCCGATACGGACCCGGACCCGCTCGGGTGCGACGCCGAGCGCGTCCGCGGCGACCAGGGTGAGGGCCGTACGGGCGCCGGTGCCGATGTCGGCGGCGGCGATCCGGACGGTGAAGGCGCCGTCCGGGTGGGCGGTGGCGGTCGCCGTGGAGGGCGCCGCGCCCGCCTGGAAGGAGGCCGCCGCGGTGCCGGTGCCCAGCAGCCAGCGGCCGTCGCGGCGCGTGCCGGGGCGCGGGTCGCGGTCGGCCCAGCCGAACCTGCGGGCGCCCTCCCGGAAGCAGTCGGCCAGCCGTCGGCCGGCGAACGGCAGGCCCGAGACCGGCCCCCGCTCGGCGTCGTTGCGCAGCCGCAGTTCGATCGGGTCGAGCCCGCAGGCGACGGCGAGTTCGTCCAGCGCGGACTCCAGCGCGAACGAGCCCGGTGCCTCGCCCGGGGCGCGCATGAAGGTCGGGCTCGGCACATCGAGCCGTACCACGCGGTTCTCGGTGCGGTGGGCATCCGCGTCGTACATCACCCGCGCCACCCCGGCGCTGGGCTCCACGAACTCGTAGACCGTGGAGGTGTGGCTGAGGGCGCGGTGCTCCAGGGCGCGCAGCCGTCCCTCCGCGTCCGCGCCGAGCCTGATCCGCTGGACGGTGGGGCTGCGGTGGCCGGCCAGGGTGAACATCTGACGGCGGGTCATGACCACGCGCACCGGGCGCCCCACCACGCGCGCGGCCATCGCGGCGGCCACCTGATGGGCGCGCACGCCCTTGCTGCCGAAGCCGCCGCCGACGTGTTCGGAGCGCACCCGTACGGCGGCCGGGTCGAGCGAGAAGAGGCCGGCGAGGTCGCCGCCGACCCAGGTGGCGCCCTGGTTGGAGTCGACCACTTCGAGGCGGCCCTCGTCCCACACGGCGGTGGCCGCGTGCGGCTCCATCGGGTTGTGGTGCTCTTCGGGAGTGGTGTACTCGGCATCCAACACCACGGCGCAGGCGGCGAGTTCGGCCTCGATGTCACCCTTCTCCGTCAGCGCGGGCATGACGCCGTCCAGCGCGTAGGCGTCGGGGGTCTCCGCGGTGAAGTCGGTGCTGTGCGGCTCCGGTTCGTAGTGCACCACGAGCGACTCGGCTGCCTCCCGGGCCTGTTCGGAGGTCTCGGCCACGACGAGCGCCACCGGCCAGCCCAGGTGCGGCACCCGGTCGTGCTGGAAGACGGCACAGGTCGGGTCGGGCCGCATGCCCAGCAGGCTGGGGAAGTCGGTGTCCAGGCGCAGTGCGTTGCGGTGGTCGAGGACCGCGAGGACACCGGGCATGGCGAGCACCGCGTCGGTGTCGAGGGCGCTGATCCGGCCGCGGGCGACCGTGGAGAGGACCAGCCAGCCGTGGGCGAGGTCGGTGAACGGGATCTCGCCCGCGTACCGGGCGGCGCCGGTGACCTTCGCCACGCCCTCCACGCGGGTGCGGGCGGTGCCGACGGACGGCGCGCGGGTGGCCGTCCCGGTGGCGGTGACGGTGGTCATCGGGCGGCCTCCTCGGCGAGTTCGGTGAGTACGGCCACGACGAGGTTGCGCATCAGGGTCACCTTGTATCCGTTGTGCGGCAGCGGCCGGGCGGCGGCCAGTTCGACCTCGGCCGCGGCGGCGTAGGTCTCGGGTACGGCAGGCGCCCCGGTCAGCACCTCTTCGGCGGCCCGGGCCCGCCAGGGCCGGGAGGCGACCGCGCCGAGGGCGAGGCGCGCCTCGCGCACGACGCCGTCCCTGATGTCGAGCGCGGCCGCGAGGGAGCCGATGGCGAACGCGTACGAGGCGCGCTCGCGGACCTTGCGGTAGCGGGAGCGGGCGGCGACCGGCGCGGGCGGCAGGACGACACCGGTGATCAGCGCGCCGGCCGGCAGTGCGGTCTCCAGATGCGGGGTCCCGCCGACCGGCAGATAGAACTCGGTGAGCGGCAACTCGCCCGGCCCGTCGGCGGTTTCGTAGTGGACGACGGCGTCGAAGGCGGTGAGCGGGACGGCCATGTCCGAGGGGTGTACGGCCACGCAGTGCTCGGAGGCGCCGAGGATCGCGTGATTGTGGTGCTCACCCTCGACGGCGGGGCAACCACTGCCCGGGATCCGCTTGTTGCAGGGCTGGGTGACATCGGCGAAGTAGCCGCAGCGGGTGCGCTGGAGCAGATTCCCGCCGACGGTGGCCATGTTGCGCAGCTGTCCGGAGGCACCGGCCAGCACGGCCTGGGCAAGCGCCGGGTAGCGGCGGCGGACCTCGGGGTGGGCGGCGAGGTCGGCGTTGGTGACGGTGGCGCCGATGCGCAGACCGCCGTCCCGCGTCGACTCGACCCGGTCCAGCGGGAGTTCACGGATGTCGATCAGCCGGGTGGGGCGTTCGACACCGGTCTTCATCAGGTCCACGAGGTTGGTGCCGCCACCGAGGTAGCGGGTGTCCGGGTCGGCGCCGAGCAGGGCGATAGCGCCCGCGACATCGCCGGCCCGCCGGTAGTCGAACTCCCTCATGCCACGGCCTCCTCGGACTCGGTCACGGCAGCCGTGCGTTCGCCGTCCGCCGCCGCCCTGGCCACCGCCTCGACGATGGCGACGTAGGCACCGCACCGGCACAGGTTGCCGCTCATGCGCTCCCGGATCTCCGCAGGCGTCAGCGGGGGCGGTCCTGCCTCCGGCCGGATGTCGTCGGTGACGGCGCTCGGCAGGCCCTCCGCGTGTTCCCTGAGCACCCCGATCGCCGAACAGATCTGCCCCGGGGTGCAGTAACCGCACTGGTAGCCGTCGAGTTCGAGGAACGCCTGCTGCACGGGGTGCAGCCGGTCCCCCTCGGCGACGCCTTCGATCGTGGTGATCTCCCGCCCCTCGGCCGCCACCGCCAGTTGCAGACAGGCGACCGCCCTGCGCCCGTCCAACAGGACGGTGCAGGCCCCGCATTGCCCTTGATCACAGCCTTTCTTGGTGCCGGTCAGGGTGAGTCGTTCACGCAGTGCGTCGAGCAGGGTGGTGCGGTGGTCGACGGGCAGTGTGAACTTCTCGCCGTTGATGTGCAGGGTGATGACACTGGACGTCGGGGAGGCCATGGCAGCTTCTTTCGCGTTTCCAGAAACACAGGGTGTGCAGAGCCGTTGTATGCCGAACCGTGTATGCCGAGCCGTTTTGTATCGAGCCGTCGGTGTGCGGAGCGATGATGTGGAGGCGGTACGGACCGCCGTGCCGGGGCCGGTGCGGACCGCCGTGAGGGGGGTGCGGCAACCTGATGGCTGCCGCAGTGGCGGTTCCGCGGCTATCGTGGAGTCAACCGGACAACTGTCCGTTACTTCAGAAACGTAACGGACACCTGTCCGCTTAGCAAGGGCGAGGTTCGGCCACGACCCTCGGGGAGGACGAGTGCCACACATGAAGGACTCACCACGGCGCTCGGACGCGCAGCGCAACCGCGAACGCATCCTGGAGGTGGCCCTCGCCGAGCTGTCGCGCTGCCCGGACGTCCCGCTGAGCGCCATCGCCCGCAAGGCGGGCGTCGGGCAGGGGACGTTCTACCGCAACTTCCCCAACCGCGAGGCGCTGGTCCTGGAGATCTACCGCCATGAGATGGGGCATGTCGCGGACAGCGCGGCCCAGTTGCTGGACACCCGGCCACCCGCGCAGGCCCTGCGCGCCTGGATGGACCGGCTCTCCGAGTTCGCCATGACCAAGGCCGGTCTGGCCGGCGCGATCCGGCAGGTCACCGGCGCGCCGGGCGGCCCGGCCAAGCCCGCGCACACCCCGGTGACCGACGCGGCCGCGCTCCTGCTGCGGGCCAACGAGGAGGCCGGCACCATCCGGCCCGGCGTCACCGCGGACGACTTCCTGCTGGCCATCGCCGGCCTGTGGCAGCTCGACCCCCGCGAGGACTGGCGGCCGCGCGCCACCCGGCTCCTGGACCTGGTGATGGACGGACTGCGCCGGGGCGCGCCCGAGGGCTGAGCCGCGGCGCGAGCGGGGGCGGTCACGCCGGAAGTGTCCGCAGCGGCTCCGCCGGACGTACCCGGTCAGATTTTCGCGTCCCGGATGATGACTCGGCGTACTTCGGGGCACCCGACTACCAGGAACGTTCGTCGACAGGAGGCGGGCCATGATCGCCCTCGGCATCATCTTGCTCATCGTCGGATTCCTCACCGGGATATCCATTCTGTGGACCATCGGGATCATCCTTCTCGTGGTCGGCGCGGTGCTGTGGATCCTCGGATCGATGGGACACGCGGTCGCCGGCCGCCGGCACTACTGGTGAACCGGTCCCCCGGCCGGGCGTCCCGGTCCCCCGGACCGGTCCGCCGGCCCCCGGGGACCGGAACATGCCGCTGAGTGGAGCAATGACCGGTGCGGCGCGGACCCGCGCACCAGGCTGGATCCTTGTCCAGCCCGTGTGACAGGAGTCCCGTGTGCGAAGTCCACGCCGCCAGCCGGAGGTCGGTGCCGCCACGCGCACCGGAGCGCCGGCGCCTCCGGGCTGGATGCGCTGGCTCCCGGTGTTCTACGTCGCGGGCGTACTGATCCTCGAACCGATCACGCCCGTCGACTGGCCCGTGAGCTTTCTGCTGGTCGCCCTGCCGCTGGTGACCGCGTTCGCGCACGGACCGTACGCCGTCGCGGGCGCCACGGTCTTCGCGGTCGGTATGGAGGCGGTCCTGGCCGGCACGCCGTGCTGCGCGGGCCGCCCGGTCGGCTATCTGTGGGACCGCCACTACGTCGCCGACTACGTGTGCACGGCCCTGGTCGGCGCGCTCGGCACGATCCTCGCCGCGCACCGCATCCGCCGTGAACGCACCCTGGCCGACGTACGGTTCGTGGCCGATATCGCGCAGCGCGTGCTGCTGCGGCCGCTTCCGCAGCGGATCGGCAATCTGCGCCTGGAGAGCCTCTATCTGTCCGCGGCCGCGGAGGCACGCATCGGCGGCGACCTCTACGAGGCCGTGCCCACCGCGTTCGGGGTACGGCTGCTCATCGGCGATGTGCGCGGCAAGGGACTGCTCGCGGTGGAGACGGCCGCGGCGCTGCTCGGCGCGTTCCGCGAGGCCGCGCACGACGAGCCCGATCTCGCCGCCCTGGCCCTGCGCATGGAGCGCAGCATGACGCGCCGGGCCGAGCACCTGGGCGGCAGCGAGATCGGCGAGCGGTTCGTGACCGCGATCTTCGCCGAGATCCCGGCCGACGGGAGGGTCATCCGGGTCGTCAACTGCGGTCATCCGCCGCCGCTGCTGATCCGCGCCGACGAGGTGCGGGAGCTGGACAACGGGTGCTCGGGCCCCCCGCTGAACCTCGGTGTGCTGCTGCCGGACCCGCACCATGTCGACAGCTACCCCTTCGAGCCCGGTGAGCAGCTGCTGCTGTACACGGACGGCGTCACCGAGACCCGGGACGCGTCCGGCACCTTCTACCCCCTGGCGCAGCGCCTGCGCTCCTTCGGCCCGCTGCCCCCGCACGAGCTGCTGGAGCGGCTGCACCACGATCTGCTGGAGTACAGCGGCGACAACCTCCAGGACGACACGGCGGCCCTCGCGGCGTGTCTGCTCGCCGACGACGGGATCCGCGCCGTGGACAAGCCGCACACGTCCTAGCCGAGCCGCCATCCGTCTCCTAGGGAGTCTCCCGCTCGTCGGGGATCCGGTACTCGGCGGAGGCCCGCTGCTCGGCGGGGATCTTCTGCTCGGCCCAGATGATCTTTCCCTCGCCGGTGTAGCGGGCTCCCCAGCGCAGCGACATCTGGGCGACGAGGAACAGTCCGCGGCCGCCCTCGTCGGTGCTGCGGGCGTGCCTGAGGCGAGGCGCGGTGCTGCTGGCGTCGGCGACCTCGCAGGTCAGCCGGGAGTCGCGGAGCAGCCGTACCCGGATCGGCGGGGCGGCGTAGCGGATCGCGTTGGTGACCAGCTCGCTGACCAGGAGTTCCGTCGTCATGGCCAGCTCCCCGAGGCCCCATTCGGTGACCTGGCGGGCGGCCAGGGCGCGGATCTCGCCGACGGCTGCGGGGTCGTCCGGGACGTCCCAGGAGACGGCGTGGTCGGCGCCAAGGGCATGGGTGCGGGTCAGCAGCAGCGCGATGTCGTCGGGCTGCGGCCCGGGGATCAGGTCGCGTACGGCGGTGCCGCACAGCTTTTCGAGGTCCGGCTCGGGACGGGCGAGGGCCTCGGCGAGCCGGGCCATACCGCGCTCGACGTCGTCGCAAGCCTGGATGAGGCCGTTGGTGAACAGGCCGAACAGGCTGTGCTCGGCCAGCTCGATCTCGGTGGCCTCGAACGCCATGCCGCCCAGGCCCAGCGGGGGGCCCGCGGGGATCTCCGGGAAGTAGGCGGGCCCGTCCGGGGGCACGACGACGGGCGGCGGGTGGCCGGCGCGGGCCATGGTGCACCGCCGGGTGACGGGGTCGTACACGGCGTAGAGGCAGGTCGCGCCGGTGAAGGCGGCCGTGCCCCGGGCGTCGGCGCCGGAGAAGGACTCCTCGCCGCCCAGCCGCAGCACGAGGTCGTCCAGGTGGGCGAGGAGCTCGTCCGGGGGCAGCTCCATGTCGGCGAGGGTCTGTACGGCGGTGCGCAGCCGTCCCATGCTCGCGGCGGCGCTGATGCCGTGTCCCACCACATCGCCGACGACGAGCCCGACCCGCGCCCCGGACAGCGGGATCACATCGAACCAGTCGCCGCCGACGCCGCCCGCCGAGTCGGCCGGGAGGTAGGAGGAGGCCACGTCCAGCGCGGTGCCGCCGGTCAGGGCCGGGGGCAGCAGGCTGCGCTGGAGGGCGAGGGCGGCCGTGTGCTCCCTGGTGTAGCGGCGGGCGTTGTCCAGGCAGACCGCCGCCCTGGCCACCAGTTCCCGGGCCAGCAGCACGTCGTCGGAGCCGAAGGGCGCCGGGTTGGTCGTACGGGCGAAGGTGGCGAGGCCGAGCGCGGTGTTGCGGGCCCGCATGGGGACGGAGATCAGGGAGTGGATGCCGAATCGGCGGATGCGGTCGGGGCGCCGCGGCTCGGCGGCGGCCCAGGAGTCCTGGTCCGCGTCGAGGACGGGGATGAACAGCGGGTCGCCCTTGATGAGCGTCCTGGCGTCGTACGGCGGGCCGAGGAAGCCGACCCGGTCGCCGACCCGGTAGACGGCCTCGGGGCAGCCCTCGCGCACCGAGCGCACGGCGGCGCGGCGCAGCGCGGGCTGGGCGGGCGCTGATCCGGCGTCGTCGAGCAGCGCCTCATGGGTCTCGCTGCCGAGCACCGGTTCGAGCAGGTCCACGACCACGAAGTCGGCGAAGCGCGGGACGGCGAAGTCGGCCAGTTCCTCGGCCGTGCGCAGCACGTCCAGGGTGGTGCCGATGCTGGTGCCGGCCTCGTTGACCATGGACAGGATCCGGCGGGCGGCCCAGCGTTCGGTGACGTCCAGGACCATGTAGCAGATGCCGGTGACGGTGTCGTCGGTGTCCACCAGGGGGAAGAACGACGCCGAGTAGGCGTGTCTGCGGTGCGGGTCGGCCCAGCTCCAGCCGTCGTACTCGTAGTCGGTGACGGGCACGCCGGTGGCCAGCACCTTGCGCATCAGCTTTTCCAGGGCCTCGCCCTGCAACCCCGGCAGCAGTTCGCTCAGGCGCCGGCCGAGCCGCTCCTCCTGGGGTACCCCGCCGAGCTGTTCCAGGGTGCCGTTCACCCATACGTAGCGCAGATCGCGGTCCAGGACGGCCATGCCGACCGGGGAGCGGGCCAGGAATCCGTCGAGGACGGACTGGGCCATGGTCCACCGCCCGCGCTCCTCGCGCGCCGACAGCAGGAAGCACTCCCGGCCGTCCATACGGAAGGCGGCCGAGACCCGCAGCAGGACATCGAGCGGACGGCCGTCGCGGTGCCGCACCCGGATCATGCCGCTCCAGCCGTTTCCGGCGCGGCAGCGGTCCGCGATGCCGCCGACCCGGGCGGGGGCCTCGGGCTCGGCGAGCAGGCGCCCGGCGGAGGCGCCGACCATCTCCGGCGCGGAGTAGCCGAGCAGTGCCTCGGCACCGCGGGTCCAGCCCACCACCGCACCGTCCCGCGAGATCACCGCGGCCGCGTCCGTGGACGCGTCGAAGAGGTCCGCCGACCCCACGGACGTGGCTGCGGTGTCGCTCTTGCGCGCTGGTTCCATCAGTCTCACTTTTACACCAGTATCGGCCGGTTTAATCGTCCGATGGCCGGGGACAGTGGCACCGCCGGGGCCGGCGAGTCCCTCCATGCCTGATTTTTGAGCGGTCCGTATTGACATTCCGGTAACGATCTCGCCGTAGTCGTCTCGTCACTTCATGGAACGTACATACGATCCGGCGCATGAACAGAGCTGTGAAGATCGGCATTGCCGGTACGTCCACCGCGCTGCTCGTTCTGGGGGGAATAGGCACCTACAACCTCCTGCACGGGCTGACCGGCGGTACGGCCGGGGACCGGGCGCAGGACACGGGATTCGACCCGTCGGCGGCCTCGACCACGCCGCCCTCCGGAACCGAGGCGGTGAAGTCGGCCCGGGCCTTCCTGGACCACTGGTCCGGGCAGAACGTCGGCGGTGCGGCCGCCGAGACCGACGAGCCGGACGCGGCCGCCGTGGCCCTGCGGCAGTACAAGGACGGGCTGCACCTGGTGAAGGTGACGTTCGACAACGTTCTCCCGGCCGGTCCGTCGAATGTGACCCCGGGGGCGACGAAGGTCACCTTCACCGTCACCGCGCAGGTGGCGGGCGGCAGTTGGAGCTATCCGAGTGCGGTGGCCGTGCGCAAGAGCGACAACGGCGCGACGGCGGTGCACTGGAACAACTCGGTGCTGTACCCGGGTCTCGGGGACGACCAGTCGCTGACCGCGGGCACGCTGCCCGCGGGTTCGAGCGACGCGAAGGTGGTGGCCAGTGACGGCAAGACGGATCTGACGGGGTTCGACTCGCTGCGGGACATCGCGGCGACGATCCGGCAGCACGGCGAGGCCACCGGCGGCCGTGCCGGCACCGGCGTGGCCGTCGTGGACTCCGACGGGGCCGGTGTGAAGACGCTGAAGACGTTCAAGAAGGGCACCGCGCCGGTCATCAGGACGACGATCGACGCGCGGCTCCAGTCGGCGGCCGAGCAGGCGGTGAAGGACCCGCATCTCGGGGGCAGGCCCGCCGGTTCGGTGGCCGTCGACTGGAGCAACGGACACATCCTGGCGGTCGCGCACACGGGCGCGGACGGGGACATCGCCATCAACGGCATCAAGTCCCCCGGCTCCACCATGAAGATCATCACGTCGGCGGCCCTGTTCGACAAGGCCGGCCTGACCCCGGCGAGTCCGGCGCCGTGCACCGACTCCCTGACGGCCAACAGCCAGTCGTTCCACAACGACCCCGGCGTGAAGGCGAATCCGGGGTCGAATATCGCGCAGGCCTTCGCCGTCTCGTGCAACACCTCCTTCATCAAGGACGGCTTCCACTACCTCGTGCACGACGGTGACGCCTCCGCCCTGCACGACGAGGCCGTGAACGTCTTCGGCATGGGCAGCTGGTCCATCGGCGGCGGGGTCGCCACCTCCGACCCGAGCATTCCGGTGGACGCCCAGGGCAGCGACCAGGCGGCCCAGTTCATCGGGCAGGGCAAGGTCACCGCCACACCGCTGTTCATGGCGTCCGTGGCGGCCACCGTGCGGGGCGGCGGCTTCCGGCAGCCCATCATCCTGCCGGGGCAGCCGCAGACGAGCGCGCCGCGGCCCATCACGCCCCGCACCGCGGGCTATCTCCAGTCGATGATGCGCGCGACCGCCACCGGTGGCACCGCCGCACCGCGGCTCAGCGGCCTCGCCGGTGTCGGCGCCAAGACGGGCACCGCCGAGGAGGGCGACCACACCAACGGCTGGCTGACCGCCTACAACGCGCACATCGCGGTCGCGGCCCTCGTCGAGGGCGGCACCTCCGGTGTGGACTCCGCCGGTTATGTCGTACGACGCCTGCTGACGACCGACTGATCACTCTGTGCCCCGGCTCGGTGAAGGCCACCGGGCCGGGGCCCGGGAATC
>NZ_MUNF01000137.1 GCF_002154555.1 Streptomyces murinus | reverse complement strand
GCGCGGGCTCGTCCCGGCACCACCCCGCCGGGACGAGCCCGCGCCGGACCGGAGGCTCGCCGCACGGGCGGTACGGCGCGAGGGACTGACGCGCGGAGCCGGTGCGGCGGAGGAGCCGTCGCGGACGACCTCGCGGGCGATGCCGCCGAGGCCGTACAGACCACGGACGCCCGGGTCCGGCGCCACTCGCCGCCGTGACCCGGCCGGAACCGTAGGACTCGCGTCGTAGCGGCGGCCGAGGACGGCGGTCAGCCGCCCCCCGCAGACGGGTGCTCCCCGCTTCCTTGCCCCGGCCCCGCGGAGAGCCGTTCGTGCTCGTCCTCCCAGACCCTCAGCAGGACTTGGGGGTCGGCGCCACAGGTGCGCGCGTACAGGAGGATGAAGCGGCGGGGCGGGAAATGGGCGCCGCCGAGGACTCTGGCGAGGTAGTCGACGCCGACTCCGGTCCGGTGCGCCAGGATCTCGTGCTGGATGCCCGCTTGCCGGCGCACTCGTTCGAGAACGACACCGATGTGCGTGGGACCCGTCAGCGGGCGGTTGCGTGTATCGGACATTGCTGGGCTCCGCTGGGCTCTGGGGACGTGCTGGTTCATGCCTGGAGCTCGGTCAGGGGAGTTGTTCGGACTGGTGCGGGAATGACGCTAGGCGCGCAAAGGCGCCGCATCTCCCCTTTTCTCAACCCTGCGTCGGCACAGACCCTCGCCAACGCCTGTTCAACAGCCTTCAGTTGCCCCCGACCACCTGTGCGCCGTTCGATTCACATGGCGGGTCTACGGGGCGGACGACTTTGTCAATTGTCCCTGCTGAAAGGCTTACTTGGGCCGCCACACGACAAACATGCCGCGGCCCGCGTGCGAATTGACGCCGCCGACGCGCCCTCCCGACCGGAACGCGGTCCGGCGGTGCGATGAACCGGTGGTCCGACGGCTGCACTTGCATGCGCGAGCAACGGTTGAATCGAGACATTGTTGCCTTAAGCACGCATACATCACCGGCTCCGGGGCGATCCTGACCTCGCCGGGCGAGATGCAATTGCATCTCGACGACGGGGAGTTCGTTCACCGTAGGAGGAAGTTCGGTGGGGAAGTCGATGTATGTGTCACGGCAGGACGCGGACGACGCCGGCGTGATGTGGCGCAAGAGTTCGTACAGTTATCCGGAAGGGGAGTGCGTCGAAGTCGCGCAGCCGTCGGGCGCCCAGGTGCTCTTCGACGACTCGAAGGTCCGCGAGGGCCGTGTGGTGGAGGTTTCCACGGCCGCCGCGGTCGCCTTCGTGACCGCCGTGCGCCGCGGCGACATCTGAGGCGACGACCACCGCCGGGCGCACCGTCCGCCGCGGACGACGCGCCCGGCCGTGAAAGAGTTCTGATGCTCCGTCAAAGAAATCGGGCAGCTCTGGACATCGCCCGTAACCGACCAGTATGCATAGGGATAATGCAAGTGCATTCCGTTCCTGACGGGGACGGATGATCAGCGGATACCTGGGGGTGTGCCGTGGCGGAACAGCCTGTGCCTGCACAAGGACAGGACGGTACGAACACGGACTTGGGGCAGGACAGGGCCCACAGTGCACGCATGTACGACTACTACCTCGGCGGAAAGACGAATTACGTCGTGGACCGGGAGGCCGCCCAGGAGGTGATCCGGGTCTTCCCGGCGATCGAGACCGTCGCGAAGGTCAACCGGGCCTATATGCACCGGGCCGTCCGCTACCTCGCGCGGCAGGGGATCCGGCAGTTCATCGACGTGGGGACCGGCATTCCGACCTCGCCCAACCTCCATGACGTGGCCCAGGAGGTCGCGCCGGACTGCCGGGTCGTGTACGTCGACAACGACCCGATCGTCCTCGTCTACGCCGATGAACTCCTCGACGGCACCCCGGAGGGGCGGACGGCCTACGTCCAGGCCAACGCGACGAAGCCGGATGAGGTCTGGGCCGCCGTACGGGAGCGGAACATCCTCGACCCCGAACTCCCGGTCGCCCTCAGCCTGCACGCCCTGATGCACTTCGTCACGGACTCCCAGGAGCCGTACGAGATCGTCAGGAGCCTCCTGGAACCGCTGCCGCCGGGCTCGTACTTGAGCCTGAGCCACTGCACCGGGGAGTTCGACCCGGAAGCCTGGCAGGCCATCATCGACACCTACGCGGAGGCCGGCACCTCCGTCCAGGTGCGCGGCCGGACGGAGGTGCGGCGCTTCTTCGACGGCCTCGAACTGGTCGACCCGGGCGTGGTCCTCGCCCATCAGTGGCATCCGCAGCCCGGCAGCGGACCCGGTGTCCTCAGCGAGCGGCAGGTGTCCCTCTACACCGGAGTCGCCCGCAAACCGTGACCGACGCGGCGCGAGCGCGCGTCAAGGGGCCTGGAACTTCCGGTACATGCGCGCCAGATCATTGAGCTTGCGCCGCGCCGCGTCCGGCCCCAGCCCCTTGAAGCGCAGCTCGTCGAAGACGACCTCACGGTGGTCCACCAGGTCCTCGTCCTGGATGAACAGAGCGCCGTCCAGGTTCTCCGCGTAGGCGACCTTGGGCACCCGGCCCTCGAAGTCGAAGATCGTCGTGGTGCCCAGCTCGACCGGCAGATCGTAGTGATGCGCCGGATCGATCAGCCGCAGCTGGTAGTTGCGCCGCTCGGACAGGCCGGCCAGATGCTCCATCTGGTCGGCCATGATCTCCGGGGAGCCCACCCGATTGAGCAGCGCGGCCGCGTGTACCACGATGATCAGCTTCTTGCCCGGCGCGGCCTCGAACCTCGCCCGGCGCTCCTTGCGCAGCCCCAGCAGCGCGTCATGGGTGCCGCGCTCCCCACGGCCGCGTCTGATCAGGGCCTCGGCGTACGCCGGCGTCTGCGCCAGGCCGTGCAACAGATCGCTGCTGTACGCCTTGATGCGCGTCGCCATGTCCTCGAAGCTGATCACGGCCTGGAGGTACGGCTGCGCCACGGTCGACCATTCCTGCCACCACGTCGGCTGGTTGGCGATCTCGGCCAGTTCGAGGAGGACGACCTGTTCCTTCTCGCCGCTGATCTCGTACACCACGAAGAGCCGCAGCAGGTCCTTCTCCTTGAAGTGGTGCATGCCGCTCTCGATCCGGCTGAGCTTCGAGGAGGAGCAGCCCATTCGGCGCGCCACCTCCTCCTGCTTCAGCCCGAGATGGTGCCGCCGGCTCCGTAACGCGTGCCCGAGCAGCATCCGGGGCGCGGACGGAACGGCCTCGTCCTTGAGGTAGCGCACGGTGCCCCGGCGGCCCGGCCGGTCGCCGCCGCTCCCGCTTCCGACCGGCCCCGGGACCCCTGCTATCCGCCTGATCAACGTTCCCTCCTCGCCTCTCCCCGTGGGACTGCCCGCGCCCCCGCCCCGCGGAGCCCCATAGTGCACAGCCTCGCGCCGCACGGAGCCCGAATCACCGGAAAACCCCCATCGGTACGGATGTCCACCTGCTCTCGGCCCCTCGCAGACACCTCACCAGGAGAAGACGAAGACGCCTCGGAGGTCAACGTGGCGACCCATGGCGGGAGTTGGCGCACGGGCAAGGAAGGCCGGCGATATTCGCGAGAGATCGGCAGGGGTTCGGGGACAGCCTCCCGCGATGACCTCACCTGCCCAGCCCCTCGTGGGCACCCGGCTTCGTCGTACCGCCGCCGCCCGCCACCGACCGCTTCCGGCTGAACCCCTCGGCCCGCAGCACAACGCCGCCGACCACGCCGCCTGGACCTCCAGCATCGCCCACATCCGGGCCAACCCCGACTTCACCGGCCGCTCCTGGCCCCCGCTGGCGGGCATGTCCCTGGAGGCCGACCTCGAAGACCTGCGCCGGCACGCCGAGGACGTCGAGCGCCGCTCCGGCTTCACCTACACCGTCCTGTCGGTCCCCGGGAACGATGTCATCGGCTGCGTCTACATCTACGGCTCACGCCAGGACCCCGAGGTCACCGACGTCCGCTCCTGGGTCAGCGCGAGCCACGGCGAGGGCCGCACAAGCGCCGCGTGCGTGCCTCGCGGCGGCTTCCGTCAGACCGTGGACCGGGCCCGCTCCCCTTCCGCCCCGAGTTGGCGGTTCCGGGCCCGTCGGAAGAGCAGCGTGCCCGCCGCGGCGGCGAGGAAGACACCGCCCGCGGTCCAGGCCACCACGGGCGCCCGGGACGTCCCGGCGGAGCGGGCCGCGGCCTGGTCCGTGGAGCAGGACTTTCCGGATGTGGCGGGGGCCACGCGCAGACGCGCCCATGGCCGGTCCGGACCGCTCTGACCGGCATCGTGCCGGTAGACGACGTAAAGGCCCGGCGCGGCCCCGCACTTGAGGGTGGCGGTGGCGGTCAGGACGGCGCGGGCGCCCCGCAGGACGGGGCGGTCGGCGAACGCGCGGGAGGTGAGGCTGATGTACCCGTCCGCGCCTTCGTCGTCGTTGTCGGTGAGGGTGACACGGCTGCCGGCCCGGAAGGTCCGCACATCCCATTCCGACTGGGGCCATGTGTCGCCCGGAGCCCAGCGCTCCTCCAGATCGGGCGCGGGCAGCCGCTTCACCTTCTCCCGACAGGCCCGGCGCGCGTCCCCGTCGACCGGCTGGACGCGCACCCGCGCCCAATGGAAGGGATGTTCGTCCGGGCCCACGTCTCCGGCGCCGCGCCGGATGACCGGCTGAGTGCCGGGCCGGGCGTCGCAGGCGATGGTGACGGTGGTGGTCAGCAGCGGATCCCTCATGCGCAGCTTGCCCGTGGCCATGAACACGGAGGCGTGCATGGTGTCGCCGTAGGAGGCCTCGCCGGACCGGGCGTCGATGGTCAGTGTGTCGCCGGGCCGCACCGACGCTAGGCCGCCGTACGTGAGCGACGGCGACGGCGTCGACGGCGCGGCCGACGCCGGCCCGGCCGCGAGCAAGGGCAGCAGGAGAGGGAGGGCCGCCCAAGCCGCCCTGCGGAATCTGTCCATCGCCTGTGCCCTGTCTGTCTTTCGACGTCTGTCGTTCGACGCCGTGTCAGGCGGCGTCGCCGATCGGTATGCTGATCCTCTTCGCGGCGAACGCATGTGCGATATATGCGATTTCAACGGTCCGGTATCGCGCACCGTTCGGCTTCCTCCAAGACGGAAAGACACCCTGGTGCGTTCCAGCTACAGATGGGTTCCGGTCCTCGCGCTCGGACTGGGCGCGGGCATGTTCGGTGCCGCCCCGGCTTCCTCGACGGAGACCTCCGGGACCACGGCCCCCGCGGTCGCTCCGAAGGGGCCGAACGTGCCGAACGGGCCGGGTCTCGTCGGCGAGGAGAGGTACTGGACGGCGGACCGCATGAAGAACGCGGTACCCGCCGACGGGCCCACGGCCCCCGCCTCCCCGCGGCACGGCCTCGGCGCACAGCGGGCCGCGGGCCACAGCTCACCACCGCCCGGCACACCCGCACCCCAGCACTTCGCGGGCCACCCGATGATCGGCACCTTCTTCTTCGACGGCAGACCGCTCGGCGGCGACACCTACTGCACGGGCAGCGTCGTGCACACGGCCGCCAAGGACATCGTGCTGACCGCCGGACACTGCGGCATCGGGCTGAGCAAGGCCACGCACCGGGTCTTCGTCCCGCAGTACCGCAGCGGCAAGAGCGCCGCGCAGCAGCCGTTCGGCGTCTTCCCGGTCCTCCAGGTCTACACGGACCCCCGCTACACGGCGAACACCAAGTCGGCGGCCTCCGACCTCGATCTGTCCTTCGCCCAGGTCGACGCCAACAGCCGCGGCAAGGTGGAGGACGCCACCGGCGCCCTCACCTTCACCCCCACCAGCGGCTACAGCCACAAGGTCACCGTCATCGGCTATCCCGGCTCCGGGAGCGTCAACCCCGGCCATCTGCCGGTCCGTTGCCCCGTCACCACCTCCCAGCTGCCCGGGTTCCGGCAACTGCGCATGACCTGCAAGGGCTTCTACGGCGGTGTCTCCGGCGGCCCCTGGATCGAGGGCTACGACAGCGCCACGGGCAAGGGCAAGGTCATCGGCAACACCGGCGGATACAACGGCGGCGGCAACGACGCCGACGACGACTGGGTGTCGTACGCGCCGGTCTACGGCAAGGACGCCCAGAACCTCTTCCAACACGCCGCCGCCCACCAGCAGTTGGGCAAGAACCCCCCGTACACGGGGACGACGGACCCCTGGCTGCCCGGATCGGCGAGCACCTGGAAGAAGGCCGCGCTGATGACCTCGGGCGACTTCCGGGGGACCGGTCACAGCGACCTGATCGTGGTCTGGACCGACGGTGAGGTCACGCTGTACCCCGGTAACGGACACGGCGGTTACGGCACCGAGCGACGGCTGATGGCGCCCAACAGCACCTGGAAGAACGCCAGGACCATCACGGCGGGCGACTTCACCGGGTCCGATCAGTTCGACCTCCTGGTGCGCTGGACGGACGGCGAGGTCACTCTGTACGGCGACGTCGGCTCCAAGGGGCTGAACAGGGCCGGCACCCGGATGATCAAACCCAACGCCACCTGGAAGAACGCCACCCAGATCAGTGCCGGCCGCTTCGGCACCACGCGATACGTCACCGATCTGATCGTGCGCTGGGCGGACGGCGGGCTCACCCTGTACACCGACGTCGGCGCCGGCACCTTCGGGCAGCAGCACCGGCTCAAGGCCCCCAACGGCACCTGGAAGAAGGCCACCCTGCTCACCAGTGGTGACTTCTCCGGTCGCCGGCAGTGGGACCTCATGGTCCGCTGGACCGACGGCGAACTCGACGACTACCCCGGCACCGGCACGTCCGGCCTCGGTACCGAGCGGCGCATCCAGAACCCCAACGGGCGGTGGGCCAAGGTCGCCACCATGACGGCCGGCGACTTCACCGAGAACGGCCGCACCGACGACCTTGTCGTACGGCGGTCCGACGGCGAGACCACCATGTACACCGACACCTCGGGCAACAGCCTGGGCGGGGAGCGCATGCTCGTCGCCCCGACTTCCTGACGGCCCCCAAGGGCGGCCTGTACGACGGCTGCCGGACTCGCTCACCCGGGCCCGGTCGGGCGGCGAGTGGCGGGCAGAGGGCAGAGGGCAGCGGGTGGTGGGCAGCGGGTGGGCGTCCGCGTGCGTCGCCGTCGCGCCCGACGCCGTCCGGGACACCGGCAACACCCGCACCCGTACACCGGCAACACCCGTATACCGGCGCCGTGTTGGGAGCGGGCTCAGAGGCGTCGTACGATCCCGCCGTGCCCCGGCACGCCTACGCGGTGCCCTGCGACGTGGAGAGCCAGGCGCGGTAGCGGCGCAGCGCCCGTCGCTGCCTGCGCTGCTCGGAAACGAGGGCGAACGCCGGATGGGTGCCGGGTGTGGGACGGCTGCCACGGGCGATACGGCGCATCTGGTGGCGGACCTGTGCCATTCCCGCGGCCGAGGCGAGGGCCTTGTCGGACCAGGTCACCGGCCGCAGTCGTGCGTCGGCCTCGCGGCCCTGGCGCCAGCGCTCGGGCAGATCCGGCGTGACGGCGAGGGCCGTGCCCATCCCGACGAGCGCCACACCGCTGTCGAGGACCCGCTCCGCGGTGTCGCGCCGGGTGATGCCGCCGGTGAGCATCAGCGGCAGCGGGCTGGTCGTGACCAGGTCCTTCGCCAGGTCGAGGAAGTACGCCTCGCGGGCCTGGGTGCGCGCGTCCGCGGGGCGGCCCGACATCGCCGGGCTCTCGTAGCTGCCGCCGGACAGCTCCACCAGGTCGACGCCGAGCGGTGCGAGCATCGCGATCACCTGGCGTGCGTCGTCGGCGTCGAACCCGCCGCGCTGGAAGTCGGCGGAGTTGAGCTTCACGGCGACCGCGAAGGACGGGGAGACGGCGGCGCGGACCGCGCGCACGACGTCCAGCAGCATCCGGGCCCGGTTCTCCAGCGGGCCGCCCCACTGGTCGGTGCGCCTGTTGACCAGCGGGGACAGGAACTGCGACAGCAGATAGCCGTGCGCGGCGTGCACCTCCACACCGTCGAAGCCCGCCTGCTCGGCGCGCCGGGCGGTGACCGCGTACCGGTTCACGGTGGCCCGGATCTGCTCGGGCGTCATGGCGACGGGGCGGCCGAAACGGCCGCTGTGCCTGCCCAGGTCGACGCCGACCGCGGACGGGCCCCAGACGACTCCGGGCATGTCGGATCCGATCTGGCGGCCGGGGTGGTTGATCTGCATCCAGATCGCTCCACCGCCCGACCTGCCCGCCTCGGCCCACTCGGCGAACGGCTCCAGCGGCGCGGCCTCGTCGAGCACCACTCCGGCCGGACCGGTCAGCGCCTCGGCGTGGACCATGACGTTGCCGGTGATCAGCAGCCCGGCGCCGCCGGCGGCCCAGCGCCGGTAGAGCCCGAACAGCTCCTTGCCCGGGAGCTGGCCGTCACCGGCCATGTTCTCCTCCATGGCCGCCTTGGCGATCCGGTTGTTCAGCACGTGCCCGGAGCGCAGGGACAAGGGCGAGAACAGCTCGCTGGTCATCCGGGTTCTCCTCTCGATCTCGGTCGCCTACGATGTATGCAGCGTTCACATTAGGTCGGCGATGTAAGCGCTGTAAACATGAGGGAGTGTGACCTATGTCGCAAGCGAGCGGCACGTACCACCACGGCGATCTGCGCGCCGCCTGTCTGCGGGCCGCGCGGGAACTGCTGGAGGAGGACGGCGCTGCCGGGCTCTCCCTGCGGGCGGTGGCGCGGCGAGCCGGTGTCTCGGCGGCTGCTCCCTACCGCCACTTCGCGGACCGCGACGCGCTGGTCTCCGCGGTCGCCGCGCAGGGCTATCGCGAACTCGCCGGACATCTGGCCGCGGCGCATCCCTCGCCCACGACCCCTGAGGAGCTGGCGGCGGTCGCCGTCGCCTACGTGCGCTTCGCGCTGGACCGACCGGCGCTGTTCCGGGTGATGTTCGCGGAGCCCTGCGATCCCGACAACGAGGAACGGGTCGGCGCGACCACCGCCATCTCGGAATACGTCCACGGCATCGTCCGCGGCGCCTTCCCCGGCGCCGATCCGGACGTACTCTCCACCACGGTGTGGGCCCTGGTCCACGGTCTGGCGTTCCTGCACCTCGACGGCAAGCTCGATGCCTCCACCCCCGAGGGGGTCGCCGACCGGGTACGCGCCGCGGTCCGCGCGCTGTTCACCGCGGCGGCGGGGGCGGCGGCCAAGTGAAGGGGGAGTGGCGGGTCGCGTGGTAGCGGCGCGGCCGAGGCCGTGCAACTGCTCGTTCTGCCGGGCGACTTCGCGGCGCGCTGCGGGAACTCGGACAGGCGCGCGGTGGCGAGGCGGGAGCGCGCGTCGGCGGTCCGGTCGGTGAGCGCACGGCGAGCGCACGCTGAGCACACGGTGTGCGCCGAGGAGGTCGCGCGGGTGGTGCATGCCTCGGGCGGGGACCGGACACGGAGCGCCGCAGCGGCACCGCGCCGGTCCCCGCCCTGCTCAGACCTCGGTCGGCCGGAGCCTTCGGCGCCCGGTCACACCGCGACGCGGCGCGAGCGCCGGGCGCGGCGGAGACGGAGGCAGACCGCGAGCACGGCCGCGGCGGCCATGGCGATGGCGGTCGCGGTGAAGGCCGTTGACGTGGTGGATGTGGTGGACGTCGCGGTGGCCGCGGAGGCGGAGGGCGCGTCGGCGGAGGACGCGGAGACGGAGGACGTGGGCGGGGCCGCCGGGGCGCCGTCGTAACCGCCGCCCTTGCCCGCCCGGTCGTAGGCGGAGCCGGGGAGCTTGTCGCCGTACTTCTTGTGGACCAGGCGCTGATAGTCGGCGAGGGAGACGCCGGCCTTGCCCACGGCGCGGCGCGCGTCGGGGTCGAGCGGGAGCACACGGCCGTCGCGCACCACGTACCAGGCGTCGATCTGCGGCTCCTGGAAGACGGTTCCGCGGCCGTGCGCCTTGCCGACGTAGTCGGTCTCGTCACCGCCGGTCGCGATGTTGACGACCTTCCACCCCTGCGCCGTCCGTACGGTCCACAGCGAGGCGACCTGGCCGTCGGCGGAGACCGCCTTGCTCGCGACGAACTGCGGCGCGGCGACGGGAGCGCCCGGGCGCCCGGCGACGAACCCGGGAGCGAGGGAGTAGACGGTCACCGAGGGCCCGACCAGATGCGGGCGGGCCGCGTCCGCCTTGAGGGCGCCGGCGCGGGCGAAGAAGCGCGACAGGGTGTGGAGGGTGGCGGGGCTGGACGCCGCCTCCCTCGCCTGGGCGGTGGCCGAGGCGGTGAAGGGCGCGGGGAAACCGGCGGGCCCGGAGGCCGCGTGCGCGGCGGCGGGGGTGAGGGCGCCGAGGGCCGTGGCGGCGAGCAGGGCGACGACGGCCGTGCGCGGGTGGGTCGAGGTCATGGGGGTCACGCTCCGATCCCGTAGAGCGAGTGCGTCCACGTGAACGAGTTGTTGTCCACGTAGTAGTCGTAATCCGCCCAGTTGTAGCGGGAGTTGGAGGGCCACGGATCGCCCCAGTAGACCTGGCCGGCGGCAGGGTCGTAGCCGTAGAGCACATGCATGTGCCCGCCCCCGGAACTCCACTCGATGCGTGTCTCGACGGGGCGGCCGGCGTCGATCTCCTTCTGCACGGTGGCGTAGCGCAAGTAACCCCGCACGTACGTACCGGGGTTGATGCCCATCCAGTCCAGGGCGTCCTGCACATTGCCCAGCGACGCCTGCCAGTTGCCGCAGGGGCTGCCCTGGGGGCGGCCGAACGCGGCGTCGCAGAACTGGTTCTGGTTGTAGTCGCGCCCGAACCACGAGGCGATGGTGTTGCCGCTCGCCGCCCAGCACCAATTGCTGTTCTGCTGCGCCTGCATGGTGATGTTCAGGCGCTTGGCGGTGGCGAGCGCGGGGCGTGCGGCGGCCCGTGGCGCCGTCTGTCGCACGGAGTCGGGTGCGGCGTGCGCGGTGGCCGCGGGGAGGAACGCGGGCGTCAGGACGGCGACGGCCGTGAGGGCCAGTGACGCCAGCCGTATACGGCGTCGGTTGGAGGTGGACATGGCAGTGCTCCCAGTCAAGGTGGGGGGTGGCGGTGCGCGTCCGGACGCTGCCACAGCAGCTTTGATCACCCGCCGGGCCCCGGTCAACGGCATCCGCCGCGGGATGGTGGTGAAGTAAACTTCGCGCGTACGGTTGTGAACGCCCCCGCGGTGCCGGCAGGTGGCGGCCCGTAGGCAACACCCCGTGCCCGTACGGGAAGTGAACGTTCACTGGAAGACGCTCATGGGGGCCGGAAGAGGGAAGAGCCCCGATGGCAGCACGTGCTACCGATCGCCATGGCACCCCGCGCGCCAGTGATCCGGCCCTCGGCCCGTCCCGCCGCCCCGGCCCTTCCACCACCCCCGAGGCCGAACTCGCCGAAGCCCTGCGCACCGGCCCGTTCGATGTCGCGCTCCGGGCCGCGCTCGCCGCGCGCGGCCTTGCCCTGCACCGGGTGCAGCACCGGCTCGCCCAGCGCGGCATACGGGTCGGGGTGACCAGCCTCAGCTACTGGCAGCGCGGGCTACGGCGGCCCGATCGGCCCGAGTCGCTGCGCGCCGTCACCGTACTCGAAGAGGTCCTGGAGCTTCCCCCGCACGCGCTCACCCGGCTGATAGGGCCACGCGCCAACGGCGACCGCCCCCCGTCCCGTCCCTACCGCGCCCTCCTCGAACCGGCCGCCGCGCTCGAAGCACTGCTGGCGAGCCTCGCCGCGCCGGAGGACGGCGGGCTGCACACCGTGATCCACTACGAGCACGTTCACATCGGCGCCCGCCGGGAGCTGCTCGCACGGGACTCGCACCATGTCGTACGCGCCCACCGCGACGGCGTCGACCGCTATCTCGCCATCCACCTCGGCGACCCGGGCTGCGACACCGAGCGGGTCCGGGTACGCGGCCTCGGCAACTGCCGGGTCGGGCGGACCCGGCGCGACGGCGCCTCGGGAATCGTCGTCGTGGAACTCCTCTTCGACGCACGGCTGAGAGCCGGCGAGACCGCCGTCCTCGGGTACCGCTTCGAGGACGGAACCGGCGCGCCCAGCGAGGAGTACGTGCGCGGCTTCACCTACGGCGGCGGCCAGTACGCCCTCCAGATCGGCTTCGACCGCGCCGCCCTCCCCGTCCACTGCCGTCGCTTCACCCGCCCCTCGGCCACCGCCCCCCGCAAGGCGGTCACCGACCTGACCCTCAACGCCCACGGCTCGGTCCACCTGGTGGAACAGCAGATCCGCCCGGGCGTCCTCGGCATCACCTGGGAGTGGGACTAGAGCCGGTCCCGAAGGCGGCACCCGAGGCGGACCCCCCTTGTTAGGCCGGATGCCGTCTGCGGATGCATGCCGGGGTCGACCGCCGCAGCATCCTGATCATGCGGATATCTACTGTCGTACGGACCAGTCCACTGTCGGCGCGGCGCCGTGGAGCGCGTCATGTCATACCCGTGGCCCTCGTCTGCGGTGTGCTGCTGGCCGGCACCGCGGCGTGCGGCTCGGACGGCGGTCGCCGGAACCACGCCGGCGCACCGGGTCTCAACATCCCGGTGGCGTCCGGGTCTCCCAACCCGGGCGCGGTGCCCCGCCTTCCGGGCATCGGAAGCCGTATGTCGAAGCGCGTACCGGCTGACACCCGCCAGGCGGTGGTCGTCTACGGCGACGACCAGGACTCGGACGAGAGCACCGTCGTGCTCTACGAGCGCAAGGGCAACGCCTGGAAACTCACCGGTACCTGGCCCGCGCACAACGGCAGGCAGGGCTGGACGACCGACCATCACCTGGACGACGAGCGCAGCCCCGTCGGCGCGTTCTCCCTGACGGACGCGGGAGGGTCGCTGGAGGACCCCGGCAGCCGACTGCCCTACTGGTACGACGACAATGCCTACGCGGCCATGACGGAGGACGGCGACGAGCACGTCCACGACTTCGACTACGTCATCGCCATCGACTACAACCGGCTCAAGGGCGTCGCGCCGTTCGACTGGAACCGCCCCGAGGGAGTGGAGAAGGGCGGCGGCATATGGCTGCACCTGGACCACGGTGACGGCACGTCCGCCTGTGTCACCGTTCCCGAGTCCGGGATGAAGACGCTGCTGAGCACCCTCAACCCCCGCCTCCACCCCGTCGTGGTGATGGGGGACCGGGACCACCTGAGCGCCTGACGGCGGGCCACCGGCGCGGTCGGCGAGGCCGCGCCCACCCGGCGGCCTCCGCGCTCGGCCTCCGCGCCCGGTCGGCGCGGTGGTCAGCCGGACGGCCCGCGCCGGGTGCGCAGTGCCAGTACCAGGCAGACCGTGGTCGCGGCGATCACGAGTGAGGCGAGCAGCCGCGCCCATGAGGTGCCCGCCACCGGTGCCTGGGCGGCGAGCAGGACCAGCGCGGTCGCGGCGGCGGCGGCCAGCGCGGGTGCCGTCGGCGGACGGCCGGGTGGCGCGGTGACACCGACGGTCCACGCGTCGGTGACGAGCAGATAGGCGAGCAGCAGCGCGGCGACGCAGACGACCAGCCGGAGCGGGGGATCGGTGGCAGCCGCGATCGCGATCGCCGAGGCCGGCAGCACGGTCGTCCTGCGCCGGGCCGCGACGGCGCGCCGGCGCATGGAGGTCAGGACCGGCCGCGCGTCGACCATCGGAGCGGCCCACCACGCGGCCCCCACCGCCCCCAGGACCAGCACCTTGACCAGCCACGACGCGTGCAGGGCGGCCGGCGGATCGCAGGCCGCGACGACAAGTGCCGTACCGAGCAGGCGATCGGTGAGCCTGGAGGTGAGACGCGCGACGAGCAGCGCGGCACGGCTGTCGGCCGGGCGCGCATCCGGCCGAGCGGCTCGGGTGCCGGCGGTGGTCATCGGGTCCCCCCGTGGATGCGGGTGCGCAGCAGCGGCGCGAGCGCGAGGTCCAGGCTCTCACCGGGCCGGTGGGCGACGACCGCGATGCCGCGTTCCACCAACGCGAAGCGCATGGCGTCACGATCGGCCCGCCACAGCCGCAGCGCGAGTTCGCCCTCGGTGTCGCCGGCTTCCAGGGTCGGCTCGCCGGTCGGGATCTCGACCACGACCATCGGATTGGCCCGGCCCCGCACCTGGTGCAGGATGTCGAAGATCCGCTGATCGGTCAGCGGCGTGATGACGTACACCAGCGCTCCTTGCGGCAACGCGGGCGGCGGGAGCAGACCGATCCCCTCCGTGCGGTACGCGGCGTCCTTGCGGACGTCCAGCACACTCTCGACGATGCGGTAGAAGTACCCCTGGCCGCCGCCCGGTTGCAGCCAGCGGGTCGTGCCGCCGACCGATACGACGCCGACCCGGTCGTGGGCGCGCAGATAGGCGCGGACCAGCCCCGCGGCGGCCCGGAAGGTCTCGTCGAGCGAGGACGCGCCGGTGACCGGATCGACCACGTCGGCGAGCACGTCCAGCAGCACCACGGTGTCGGCGGTGCGCTCCGCGGCGAACTGGTGGACCTGGAGGGCGCCGCGCCGGGTGGTGGCCGGCCAGTGGATCCGCCGCTGCCGTTCGCCACGTACATACGGGTGCACGCCGGTGACCTCGATGCCCTCGCCGCGCTGCGCGGCGGTGTGCTCGCCGAGCCGCTGCGGCAGCCGGACCGGGATGGGCGTGAGGCCGGCGTGCCCGGGCAGCGGGAAGACGGCGACCTCACCGAGTCCGACCCGCACGGTGCGCCGGGCCAGCCCACCGCGGTCGTAGACGTCGACGTCCACCGTGCCGAGCGTCCAGCGGCCCCAGCGCCGCACGGTCAGCACGAGATCGATATGGCGCGGCCCGACCGCAAGATGGTCGAGCCGGACCCCGTGGCCGAGGGTGATGCCGGGGTCCAGACGGCCGGTCTCACCGTCGCAGGCCACCGCGATCCGCACCGTCACCCGCTCGCCCTCGAAGCACCGCCGCGGCTCCACCTCGGCCTCGGCCGTCACGGTCTCCGGGCGCGGCCCGCTCGGCAGGGCGAGGGCGAGCAGCACCAGGGGCGCGGCGGCGAGCGCGAGTACCCAGGGGCGCCCGGTGACCAGTGCGGCGGCCAGCGCGATGACCGCCAACGTGCCCAGCCGCAGCGCGCGTTCACCGGCACGCCAGCCGGGCGGTGGCGGTGGCGGGGGCTCGGCGGTCATGTCCGGGCGGTCGGCCAGGGCCCGCCGGACGGCGGCGGCCGCTCCGCCGGTCGGCACCGGTTCCTTCATGACACGGCCGGGGTGCGCGGCAGGGTCCCCGGGGCGGGTACGGACTGCACGATCTCCCGGATCACGTCGTCGCCGTCGATCTGCCGGACCCACAGCTCCGGCTTGAGGGTGACACGGTGCGCGAGGGCCGGTACCGCCACGGACTTGACGTCCTCCGGGGTCACGTAGTCCCGCAGGTCCAGTACGGCACGGGCGCGGGCCAGCTGCACCAGGGCGAGGCCGCCGCGCGGCGAGGCACCGACCTGGATGTGCGGGTGGTCCCGGGTGGCGCCGACCAGCGCGACGACGTACTCCAGCAGGTCGTCGTCCACCTCGACGCGTTCGACGGCGGCCCGCATCGCCAGCACCTCGCCCGGCCCGCTGAGCCGGCGCACCACTGCCTCGGGCGCCGCCCGGTCGATCCGCGCGCGCAGCATCCCGGTCTCCTGGGCCGCCGTCAGATAACCCATCCGTACCCGCAGCAGAAACCGGTCGAGCTGCGCCTCGGGCAGGGTGTACGTGCCCTCGTACTCGATGGGGTTGGCCGTGGCGACGACCACGAAGGGATCCGGCAGCGGCCGGGTGCTCCCGTCGATGGACACCTGGGACTCGGCCATCGCCTCCAGCAGCGCGGCCTGGGTCTTGGGCGGGGTGCGGTTGATCTCGTCGGCGAGCAGCAGGTGCGTGAAGACCGGGCCGGGCCGGAAGACCATGTCGGCGCTTCGCTGGTCGTAGAACGGAGCGCCGGTGACATCGGAGGGCAGCAGGTCGGGGGTGAACTGGATCCGGCGGAAGTCCAGGCCGAGAGCGGTGGCGAAGGAGCGGGCCAGCAGCGTCTTGCCGAGCCCGGGCAGGTCCTCGATCAGGACGTGCCCGCCGGCGAGGACACCGAGCATCACCAGCGCCAGGGACTCCGGCTTGCCGACCACGGCGGTGCCGATCTCGTCGAGCACGGCCGCGGCCGCCTCACCCGCCTGCCGCGGTGTCAGGGTGGCGTGCTCCGGGATGGGCTGCGTGCTGGTCACGGTCGGATCCTCACGGGACTTGGGCTTGGGCTTGGACGGGAAGGGGGCGGGGCTGTGACGGGGACGGGTGCCGGGCGCGCGGGTTGCGGGGTCGGCCCCGGGGCCACCGGTCACAGGGCTTCCAGCCGGTCGAGCAGGGCCCGCAGGACGGGCTCCGGGAGAGTGGGCCCCGGAGCGGACGCCCCGGGGTCGATCCACGGCCACAGCTCGGCACCGACCAGGGCCCGGGCCCGCCGCGGGCTGCGGTGCATCGCCACGCCGTGCCGCTCGGCCAGCCGGGCGGCGAACAGCCGCTGCAACTGCGGCCTCATGACGGTTCGCAGATGCACCTCGCTGTCGTCCGCGAAGGTCCTGGCCACGATGCGCCGCCATCCGCCGAGCGCCGGGGCGTGGCTGCCGAGCAGACGTACCCGCTTGCGGTGGTCGCTGTCCTGGGCGCCGCCGCCCGCGGCATAGCGCACCAGGACCAGCGCGACCGCGGTGACGAGGGCGAAGCCGGTGGCGGCCGCTGCGGCACCGTCGGCCAGGGCGAGCAGTACCTCGGCCCCGACCGCGACGGTGCCCAGGACGACGAGCGAGTGCCGTACCGATCCGGGCGTCCCTCCCACGGAGTTGACGAAGTTCTGTATCCGCGCGGGCACCTTCACGAGGCACCCGCCACGGATTCGGGCCCGGACGCCCGTGAGCGCAGACCGTCGGCGATCTCGGCCAGGGCCGCCGCGGCGCGGTCGCGGTGGCCGTCGCCCATCGGGTGCGTGGAGTAACGAGCCTCGCGGAACAAGGCGGTGAGCTCGACGACGGCCGCCCGCGCGGGCAGCCCGCCCGCGGCAGCCCGCTCCAGCAGGTCCTGCGGGCTGTCCGAGGCGCGCCGGGCCACCCCGGAGGCGGCGAGCGACTCTTCCATGGTGGCGTAGCAGGCGATGACGGCCGCGCGGGCATCGGTTCCGTCCAGCAGGGCACGGCGCCCGGAGTCCACGGCCCGGGTCAGCCGTTCGCGCTCGTCGCCGACCGTCGCGTAGGTCGCCGGCGCGTCGAGCACCGGCGGCCAGGTCAGATACCGCCACAGGTACAGTCCCGCGATCACGACGACCACGACGAACAGGGCGATGCCCAGACCGAGCAGGATGGGCGTCAGCCCGAGGCGCAGGCCGTGGTCGGCGTGCTCGGCGGCCGGCAGATCGGGCACCGGATCCTGCCCCGGGCTGGGGAACGCGGTCGGCCCGTCGCCGCTCCCGTGCTCGGCCTCATGGCCGCCGCCGGACGAACCGAACCGGTGCAGGATCAGGACGAGCAGCGGTACGAGCAAGGTCGCGACCGGCAGTACACGGCTCACGACGTCGACCATCCGCTGTTCCACCGGGTCGAGCCCCTGAACGGCGCGGACCTGCTCCCGGTACTTCTCGCGCAGCGCCAGGCCACCGAGGAATGCCAGCAGGACGAGACCGATCACGAGCACGGGATTGCCACCGAGCGGCCCGCGCCCCTTGGCCGACAGGCCCGTGTCGGGACGCAACAGCAGCGCTCCCAGCGTCACTCCGCCCACCACCAGCACCGCCGCCGCGACCTGCGCGGCGCCGATCGTCCCGTGCCGCCGCCGCTGTCGCCCCGTATGCTCCCGCCCCACCGCCCACACCCTTCCCATGTGATCGGCAGCTTTGCACACTGGTTGACGGCGTGTCAGCAGGGGGGCCGGTGGGGCGGCCTGGACGGAACCCCCGGTGCACCGCAGGTCTCCCCTCCTCCTACTGCCCCTTCCCCTTCCTGGAGACGAACCCGGCGTGGGCGAGGGCGAGCAGGGTGACGGCGGTCAGCAGGGTGGGTGTCGTCGTGACGTGGCCGAGGAGCGTGAGGACGTACGGGGTGAACATGCCGAGGTACGCCACCGCCCAGAACCAGGCCGTCCAGCGGGCGAGTCGGTGGGGCGGGGCGAGAGCCGCGGTCCGGGTGAGGCCGTATGTGAGGGCCAGTCCGTAGCCCGCGCCGAGGACGATCGCGGCGAGGAGGGCGAGGGGCTCGTTCTCCGAAGCGGCGGCGACGACGGCGATCGCGGTGCCGGCCGCCACGGTCAGGAGACCCGCGGTGGGCGTGGACGGGGCTCGCCGCGCCGTGAGCAGACCGGCGCCGGGGACGAGGGCCGTCGCGACGCCCGTGAGGAGCAGACCGCTGTGGAGCGTGCCCGGCAGCGTGACGAAGCCGATGGTGGGGGCCGCGAAGACCCAGGGCGCCAGGGGCAGGACCGTGCGCCGGAAGCGGTGGCCGGTGTCTTCGCGGGCGACGTCGGAGCCATGGACCGCGACCCCTCCGCCCGTCTCCGGCGCGGCCAGCGCGAGCCACCCCGCCACCGCGCCGATGACGACGTGCGGGACGTACGCCGTGACCATCGGCCAGGGCGCCCACCGTGCGATGAACGCCGCCGCGAGGCCGCCCGTCGCGAAGCCCGCGGAGACGAACAGGCCGGGGCGGCGCGGCGAGCCGGAGAGTTCCTTGATCCAGGCGCTGCCCGCGGCCAGCAGCGCGCCCGCGCCGACCCCGGTCAGAAAGCGGCCGGGCAGCAGCAACCAGGTACCGCCCCACGCGCCGCCCGCCATGAGGAGCACGGTGGACAGGACGTTGACCGCGAGGGCCGTGAGCGCCACCGGGCGTCGTCCCCTGCGGTCCGCGAGCGGGCCCGCGAGCAGCAGCGCGGGTATCAGACCGACGACATACACCGCGAACAGGCCGGTCACCGTGGACTCGGTGAGGCCGAGGTGGCTTCGATAGGCGCCGAGCAGGGCCGAGAACTGGTTGGCGCTCCAGCCGGAGGCCAGCATGATCCAGGCGGCGCGGGCGCTGCGGGCGCCGGTGGCGGAGGGAAGGGCGGTGACGGGCGCGGTGGCCGGGGCCGTGACAGGAGGTGCGGTCATGCTCCCTTCGTACCTGTCCGGCTGTTCGGCGCGCGCCGTACCTTCACGATTCGTGAACGGCCCGCGCCGGGGGCCAGGGGTCCCGTCTACCCTGGACGTATGGCGCTTGACCTGCGGCTGCTGTCGTCGTTCCTGGCGGTCGTCGAGGAGGGACACTTCGGACGGGCCGCGGCACGGCTCTTCCTGTCGCCGCCCGCCGTCACCCAGCACATCCGCCGCCTGGAGAGCCAGGTCGGCGCGCGACTCCTGGACCGTTCCGGTTCCCCCGTCGTGCCGACGGCCGCCGGAGTGCGGTTCGCCGGACACGCGCGCGCCCTCCTCGACGCCGCGAACGCCGCGCTCGACGACCTGGCGGGCGTCGCGCAGGAGACCGACGGCGGGCGGCCACTGCGGGTGGGGATCATGGGGCATGGGTCGGCGGAGCTGACACCCGCGGCCATCAACGCCTACCGGCGGGCCCGGCCCGAGGTGCGGGTGGAGATCCGGCAGCTGGACTTCACGGAGCATGTGACCGCGCTGGTGGAGGACCGGGTGGACGTGGCCTTCGTCCGGCCGTCCCCCAAGGACGAGCGGCTCGTCGCGGATGTCCTCACCACCGAGCAGCGGATCGTCGTCGTGCACGAACGGTCGCCACTGGCCGACGCCCGGACGTCCGGGATCGAGGTTGCGGACCTCACCGAACTGCCGCTGTTCCGGGTCCCGGGACACACCCCGCACTCCTTCACCGACTACCTGTACTTCGGCGACCGCGCCCAGCGCCGCAGCTCCGAGTACGCCGTCACCCCGCAGGAGGTCCTGACCGGCGTCGTCACCGGCCGGTCCGCGGGTTCCGGACTGCGCTCCTTCGCGCGGTACTACGCCTGGCCGGGCGCCGTCTTCATACCCGTCCTCGACGCCCCGTGGGAGAGCAGCTATCTCGCGGTGCGGGCCGGTGACGACAACCCGGAGGTACGGATCTTCCGCGCGCTCGCGGTGGCCCTCGCGAAGGACATGGGCCCCGGCATCAACGCTCTGTAGCGCGCCCCGCGTCGGACCCCGGCGGGGCTCACTCGGCCGACGCAGACGGTTTCAGCCTCTTGATTCGACGAAGCCGCTCATCTGCTGCCACCGCACGCCTCGCCTCGTGGACGGCTCCGAACCGATGCGTCGCCCCGCCCCGTGCTACGGCGCGGTGGCCAGGTGCGGGGAGCGGAGCACGAGAAGGGTGATCTCGCTGGGGGCGAAGACACGGAACGGCGGGCCCCAGAAGCCGGTGCCGCGGCTGGTGTAGAGGAGGGTGCGGGCGCCGTGGTGGCTGAGTCCGGCGAGGGCGGGCTGGTCGATGCCGACCAGGTGGTGGAAGGGCCAGATCTGGCCGCCGTGCGTGTGGCCGGAGAGCTGGAGGTCGACTCCGGCGGCTGCCGCCCGGTCCACGAACTTGGGCTGGTGCGCCAGGAGAAGCACGGGCAGATCGGGGTCGGCGCCGTCCAGGGCTCCGGCGAGATGGGCGCGGTGTCCAGCCAGGCCGGAGGACTCGGCGGTGACGTCGTCGACCCCGGCGACCACGAGGGTGTCCCCGCCGCGTTCGAGCAGCAGATGGCGGTTGCGCAGCGGCTCCCAGCCCAGCTCGTCCATGAGATCGACCCAGCCCTGGGCCTCGCTGTAGTACTCGTGGTTGCCGGTGACGTACACACGGGCCCGGGTGGCCCGCACGGTACCGAGCGGGACAGCCTGTGCGCGGCGGCGTTCGGCCGTGCCGTCCGCGATGTCCCCGGTGTGGCAGACCAGATCGGCTTCCAGCGTGTTCACGGTTTCGCACACCCGCGCCGACCAGCGGGCGCGATCGAGCGGGCCGTAGTGGGTGTCGGTGATGAGGGCGACGCGGAGGCCGTCCAACCCGGCCCCCAGCCGCGGGAGCCGCACGTCGATCCGGCGCACGCGCGGCACACGGCGGGCCTCGGCGTACCCCCAGACGAGCAGGACGGCGGTGACGCCGAGGACGGCCCACGTGACGATGCGGGCCCTGTCCTGACTCCCCCCGACCCCGGCCACGGTCAGCGCGAGCCGCAACAGCACGCCGAGCAGAACGGACCAGGTGAACAGAATCCAGCTGGCGCCCAGCAGGGTGTCACCGATGATCGCCGCCCGGTCCTGCTGGCGCCGGCCGTGGCCACGCGTCATCGCGAGCGGCATACCGACGAGGCCGAGGACGAACAGCACGGTGCCGACCACCGCGACGGGCAACGGCCAGTGCTGCCCGGCGTGCAGGAGCACCCAGCAGGGCACGGCCCACAGCAGGACGGGGGCGACCAGGGGTATAAAACGCATCAGGCGGCGCAGTCGGCTCGGCCCCGGCGCCTGCGCCTGCGCCTCACTGTCGGCGGATCGGGTGCTGCTGGTCTCGGTCACGCTTCCCCTCTCTGACCGGGCTGCCGTCTCGCGCACTGTATCCGGTCACCCTCGGGGGCAGCCTGGCGCTCATGGGTACGGCCGTGCTTGGACTGCCGCCGGCGGAGAACGCGCCAGGCGGCCGACGAGGGACTTGTCGGGCATGCGGGACCGGCTGCTCTCCGCATCCAGCGGGCAGGAGAACCTGACGGATACAGGGCGGCCCAGAGCGAGCGCCACCAGAAGGTTCCTGGTCTGCTGGTGGTACAGCAGCTGCGTCCACATTGACCAGGCGAAACGGTAGTTGGCGCAGCCTTCGGTCGGGAGCTGGTCCGGACATGATCCGGATCTAGCTCCAACCGCCGGGTCTTTGCCGTTACTACGAGACTACGAGTTTGCTGAAGGATGCGGTCGCGGTCCACTGACCAGATGGCACCGATCGAGGCTCCTTCGTGGGCGACCCGATTCCGGGCCTGCTGCTCCGAGAGCGCGCACCTTCGACAAGGGCATCGACAAGGGCATCGGCAACGGCATGTCCATCGGCGTCGTCGTCGCCCGTGCCGCCGTCTGGACTGCCTCGACACGAACTCCATCTCCACTTTCGGCGGCAGCCCCGTCACCATGGCGCGGGCCTCGTCAACCTCACGTACCTCCTGGAACACGACATCCAGGGCAACGCCCGGCGCGTCGGCGGGCTGCTCATCGAACGGCTTCGCGCCGTCGCCGCGGGCTTGCCCGTCGTACGGGAAGTGCGCGGGCGCGGCCTGATCATCGGTGTCGAACTGGTGGAACACGACGGCACCCCTCCGCGTGCGCCGCCACCCTCGCCCTCGAACACGCCCGGGTACGCGGCCTGCTCATCGGCAAGGGCGGGCGGGACGGCAACTGCCTGTGCCGCGCACCGCCGCTCACCCTCACGGTCGTGGAGGCCGAGGAGGGCGTGTCGCTCCTCGAAGAAGCCCTGCGGCAGGTGCAGTACACGATCGCGGGGAGAGAGGCGGAGGCGGCGCCGTAACCCGTATCGCCCCCCGGGAAGCCGCGGCTGAACCCCGCCGATCACGTCATTCCTGTACGCGCCGATGAGACTCCGGCACGTTCGGGCCGGCCGTGAGGTGGGCGGCCGGTTGGGCCGGGACGTTCTTCGGCGCTGTCACCGGTCCCGCAATGGCCTGCGCAGAGTCGCGCTGTCCGGCCGCCTCGCTCGTCGGCCACCGGTGCCGCACACCATGCCACCCTCCGCCGCTCCAGCGACCTACTGCCGTGGTGCCTGCTCAGCGCCGGCGGTGCTGCCGGGCGGCAGACGGGGTGCCGCTGCCAGAAGGACGCTCGCAGCACCTCGAACCCCGGTGAACCCAGGCGAGTGCCGACAACTCACCCACGGCGGGCCCGCGAAGGGTCCCGTTTGTCACGGAAGAGTGAGCCCCCATCGTCCCGGGCCGGCGGGCCTCACGCCGTATTCGTGCGGCCGGTGGGAGCGGGCCCAGGGCGACCGAGGTCAGCGCCGTGCCATCTGCGTGCCATCGATATGCCAGAGCCGCTGGGCATGATGGCCGAAAGCGATTCGGGGGCGCTGTCCACTGGGCAGCGGAAACGAGGGGGCAGGGTCATGCGGCCGAGGCCATTTATCAGGCGCCGCTCAGGAACCCGGCCACACGCCCGAGTCGATCTGCTCGGAGTCGTAGTGATGACACCTCTCGTCGGGATTGGGTGCTGCTCATGACGCGGCAATATTGGCTTCGCTGGTTTTCCCTGCATGGTGTCCCGCGGGTGGTGCTGCGCGTGCAGTCCCGGAAAGGCGACACCTTCGCCCGGATGATGGGTCCTGAAGGGATCGCCGATCCGCACCCGTACATCGAGACGATACGCAGCCAGGGCAGGCTGGTGAAGACGCCGCTGCCGTGGGTGACCTGTGACCACGCGTTGGTGCGGTCGGTCCTGCGGGACGACAGGTTCGGCGTGCGCAGCTCGGCCAGGATGCAGATTCCCAAGGTATTGCAGAAATTTGCGAACCGGGTGCCACCGCCGGCCAATCCGGCCGATCCGCCCGCGATGCTGCGCATGAATCCCCCGGACCACACCGCGATGCGCAAGCCGGTCGTATCCGCGTTCACCCCGCGCGCGGTCAAGAAGCTGCGCGATACGGTCGAGACGGTCACCGAGGAACTGCTCGACGCCATGCCCTCCGGCGGTTCGATCGAGCTGGTCGAATCCTTCGCCTCGCGCGTGCCCATCGCGATCATCTTCGACATACTCGGCATGCCCCGGGAAGACCAGGAGAAGTTTCTGGCCTGGGGCAAAGACATGACGCCCATGCTCGACGTGGGCATCTCCCGGCGGACGTACGGCCGCGCGATGCAAGCGGCACAGAGCCTGAACGACTATCTCGACCGGCATATCGAGAAGCTGCGCCGGGAACCGGGCGACGACATCCTCAGCAATTTGGTGCGGAGCGGTGATCTGGACCATTACGCCCTCAAAGCCAACGCCAGCATTGTCATCGGCGCCGGATTCGAGACCACCGCCAATCTGATAGGTCACTGCGTGTCCCTCCTGCTCCGCCTCCCGGAGCAGCTGGACCGGCTGCGCGCGGAACCGCAGCTGTGGCCCAACGCCGTCGAAGAGGCGCTGCGGTACGAGCCGCCGGTGTTCATCACGGCCCGTCAGGCGCTGACCGATCTGGAGCTGGAGGGCGTCCAGCTGCCGCAGGGCTCCATGGTCATGCTGTCGCTGGCGGGCGCCAACCGGGACCCCGCGGTGTTCACCGACCCGCAGCGGTTCGACGTGGCCCGGCCGAACGCCAACGAACACCTGAGTTTCAGCTATGGCGTCCACGCCTGTTTCGGGGCCAGTCTGGCCCGGATGGAAGCCACGCACGCGGTGCGCGCTCTGTTCGAGCGCTTCCCCGACATGCGCGCCGCGGCACCGCCCCGGCTCCGCCGGCAGCTCACGTTCCGTGGCTATGCGCAGGTGCCCGTCCACTTGGGACGCAAGGTGCAGGTCACACCGTCCACGGTGGCCTGAACACAGGAACAGCGCGGTTTGCCCAGTCGACCGAAGCATCGCTCAGAACGAGGTTGAATGATGAATGCTGCCCACGGCTCCCCGACCGAGAGCGCGTCACCGGCACATGAGGGCGTCGCCGTCGTAGGAATTGGTTGCCGGTTCCCGGGTCAGGTCGGCAACGTGGAGGAGTTCTGGCGGTTGCTGGTCGAGGAGCGGGACGCGGTACGGGAAGTGCCGGAGGACCGGTGGACCGCCGATGCCTTCTACGACCGCGACGCGGGCCGGCCCGGGCACATGCGTACCCGCACCGGCGGTTACCTGGACGACGTGTCCTCCTTTGATGCCCACTTCTTCGGCATCACGCCGACCGAGGCCGCGCGGATCGACCCGCAGCAGCGACTGTTCCTGGAGACCACCTGGGAGGCGCTGCAGGACGCGGGAATCCCGCCCGAGCACATCGCCGGCCAGAAGGTGGCCGTATACGCCGGTGTGTCAGGACACGACTACGGCATCATCCAGCTCAATCCGGAGAACCGGCATCTGATCGGCGGTCACACGATGACCGGCGTGACGAACTGCATCGTGGCCAACCGGGTTTCCTATCTGCTCGACCTCCGCGGTCCGAGCATGACGGTCGACACGGCGTGTTCCTCGTCGCTCGTCGCCATCCACCTCGCGCTCCGCAGCATCCGCTCGGGCGAGGCCACGATGGCCATCGTCGGCGGCGTCAGCACGCTGCTGCTCCCGGAGGCAACGATCGGCTTCAGCCAGGGGACATTTCTCTCCCCCAGCGGCCGGTGCCAGTCGTTCAGCCGGACGGGCGACGGTTACATCCGCAGCGAGGGTTCGGGCACGGTGGTGCTCAAGCCGCTGTCCGCGGCCGTGGCCGACGGCGACCGCATCTACGCGGTGCTGCGCGGCAGTGCGACGAACCAGGACGGACGCACCAACGGCATCTCCGTGCCGAGTGAGGACGCCCAGGCGCAGATGATCGCGGACGCTTGCCGCGACGCGGGGGTCGCTCCGGCCGACATCTCCTACATCGAAGCCCACGGCACGGGCACCCCGGTCGGCGACCCCATCGAGGCGCGCGCCCTGGGCCGCGTACTGGGAACCGGGCGCACCGGACGGGGCCCCTGTGTCGTCGGCGCCGTGAAGTCGAACGTCGGCCACCTTGAGTCGGCCGCCGGAATGGTCGGCCTCATCAAGGCGTGCCTCGTCGTCCAGAAGGGTGAGATCCCCGCGAACCTGCACGCGGAGGAGCCCAATCCGGCCATCCCGTTCGACGAGCTGGGGCTGCGGCTCGCGCAGACCCGCCGGCCCTGGCCCGGAACCGGACCGCGACTGGCAGGCGTGAACTCGTTCGGCTTCGGTGGCTCCAACGCGCATGTGATCGTGGCAGCTCCGCCGGCGGAGGAGCCGACGAAGACCCTGGCGGCGGGCAGCGCGGCGGACGAGCCGGTCTTGTTCACCCTCAGCGCGAAATCGGACGCCGCACTACGTGCCTATGCCGGGGCGTACGCCGACTTCCTGGCGGCTCCGAAGACGGCCGCCCTGCCCGAGATCGCCTCCGCGCAGGCCCGGACGCGTTCGCACTACGACCACCGGCTGGCCATGGCCTGCTCGTCCGCGGAGGAACTGCGCGACGCGCTGCGTGACGTGGCCAGGGGAGCCGATCCCGACGGGCTGCACCGCGGTGTGAAGGCATCCGGCGCGAGCAATGTCGCCTTCGTCTTCTCCGGCCAGGGCCCGCAGTGGTGGGGCATGGGGCGCGAACTGCTCGCCCAGAACAAGGTCTTCCGCCAGACCGTCGAGCGCGTCGACGCCGAACTTCGCCGGCATGCCGACTGGAGCGTGCTCGAGGAGCTCAACCGGGACGAGGACGAAAGCCGCATCGGCGAGACCTTCATCGCGCAGCCCGCAGTGTTCGCCATCCAGCTCGGACTGGCCGCCCTGTGGCAGAGCTGGGGCATCACCCCGGCGGCCGTCGTCGGTCACAGCATCGGCGAGGTGGCCGCCGCGTGCGTCTCGGGCGCGCTGTCCTTCGAGGACGCGGTACGCGTCATCCACCATCGCAGTCGGGTGCAGCAGCAGGCGTCGGGCAAGGGCACGATGCTGGCCGTCGGCCTGCCCCAGCACGCCGCGGAGCAGCTCGTCAGCGGCTATCGCGGACGCGTCTCGGTGGCGGCGCTCAACGGCCCGGAATCGACCGCGCTGGCAGGTGACCCCGACGCGCTGGAGGAGATCCGCAGCCAGTTGGAGCGGGACCGGATCTTCTGCCGCATGCTCCAGGTGAAGGTCGCGTTCCACAGCCACCACATGGACCCGCTGCGCGACGACGTGTTCGAGTCGCTGTCCGGCATCACCTCGGGCCCGGCCGACGTACCGATGTACTCCACCGTCACCGGCGCCCCGGTCTCGGCCGGTGAACTCGATGCCGGGTACTGGTGGCGCAATATCCGCGAGCCCGTCCGGTTCGCCCCCACCATCGACCGGCTCATCAAGGACGGGCACCCGACCTTCATCGAGCTGGGTCCGCACCCCATCCACTCCACCGCCATCGGCGAGCTGCTGTCCAAGCGGCAGACGACGGGGACCGCCGTGCCGTCGCTGCACCGTAAGCAGCCCGACGGCTTCACCCTGCGGTCCTCGCTGGGATCGCTGTACGCGGCCGGTCTCGACCTCGCCTGGGAGCGCGTGTTCGACGGCAGCACCCAGCGCGTGCCGCTGCCCCTCTACCCGTGGCAGCGCGAAGAGCACTGGTTGGAAACGCCGTTCTCGCGCAGCCGGCGCTTCCCGTCGCAGGGGCATCCGCTCGTCGGGACCCGTTCCCCCGTCGCCGACGAGCCGGACAAGTACGTGTGGGAACTGACGATGGACACCGATACCTTCCCGTGGCTTGAGGACCACCGCGTGCAGGGGCCGATCGTGTTCCCCGGCGCGGGCCACCTCGATCTCGTCGTCGGTTGCGCGACCGAGGCGTTCGGCCCGGGCCGGTACTCGGTCGAGAACGTCGAGTTCCGCCGCCCGCTGTTCGTCTTCGACGACCGGCCGGCGCCGCTCGTCCAGGTGGTGCTGTCCCCGTCGATGCACTTCGGGGTCTACAGCCTGCAGGGCGGCGACAAGGAATGGGTCCTGCACTCCGAGGGCACGGTCAGCGCCGGCGCCCCCGACGCGGAGCCGCCCGTTCCGTTCGCCGAGCTGGAAGCCCACTGCCCGCTCGAATTCGACCCGGCGAAGGTCTTCGCGAAGTTCCGCAACAACGGCCTGATGCTGGGGCCGACGTTCCGGGTGATCTCGCGGCTGAAGTACGGCGAACTCCGCTCGCTCGGACGGATCGACACCCCGGACACCATCGCGGACGAAGCGCAGCGGCACATGATCCACCCGGCGCTGCTCGACGCGTGCTTCCAGTCGCTGTCCATCGCGATGGGCAACGACCCGAACACCGAGGACAAGACGCTCTACATACCGTTCGACGTCAAGCGGTTCAGCTTCCACGCCAAGGCGGGCAAGCGGCTGTACTGCTACGGGCAGGCACACGTCCTCGACGACATCGCCTACTGCGAAGGCGATCTGTGGCTGTTCAACGAGGACGGCGAGCTGGTGGCCGAGTTCGAGGGATTCAAGGGCAAGTCCATCACCCAGCCCACCGAAGACCGCGACGCGCTGCTCCAGTGGCTCTACGAGTACCAGTGGAGTCCCGCGCCGGTACGCGAGCGGACGCTGCTGCCCGCCGATTTCGTGCCGGACGCGTCCGCGCTGCGGGCCGCCATCGCTCCGATCGCCGACGAGATCCGCGACTGGCCGCTCAACCGCGAATACCACGCGGAGACGGAAGCCGAGATGAACCGGCTCTGCATCGCCTACGTCACCGAGGCGTTCCACCAGCTCGGCATGGACTTCACGCCGGGACGTCGCTTCACCCTCGATGACCTCGCGCGCGAGCTGGGCGTTCACCGCAAGCACCACGACTACCTGGCCCGCCTGCTGGAACTGCTCTCCCAGCACGGCATCACGGGCGAGGACGGCGACGCCTGGCAACTGCTGCTCACGCCCGCCCGCATCGACACCGCAGCGGCGCTCGCGCGACTGCGCGAGCAGCATCCCGAATGCGAGTCCGAGTACGCCGTGCTGGAACGCTGCGGCACCGAGCAGGCGGCCGTGCTGCGTGACGAGGTCAATCCCGTCGAGCTCATCTTCCCGGAGAGCGAATTCCAGTCGGTCGTCGACCTCTACGAGACCTCGTTCTCGTTCGAGCGGTGCAATCGCATGGTCGCCGAAGCCGTCGCCGAATGTGTGCGGAGGCTGCCGGAGGACCGGCCCATTCGCGTGCTGGAGATCGGGGCCGGCACCGCCGGCACGACCGGCTGGGTCCTGAACCAGCTGCCCTCGGACCGCGCGGAATACGTGTTCACCGACATCGGCCAGCTCTTCCTGAACAAGGCACAGCAGCGGTTCGCCGGCCACGACATCGTGGACTACCGGATTCTCGACATCGAACAGGACATCGCGGAGCAGGGCTTCGATCCGCACCACTTCGACATCGTCGTGGCGGCCAACGTCCTGCACGCCACCCGGGAGCTGCGTACCACCCTCGGCAACGTCGAGCAGCTGCTCACCTCACGCGGGCTGATGATCGTCGTCGAGGAGACCAACCCGCCGCACTGGGTCGATCTGACCTTCGGCATGACCGACGGGTGGTGGCGGTTCGCCGACCGCGAACTGCGGCCGCACTACCCGCTGATGTCCGAGGCACAGTGGCAGGAGTTCCTGCCCACGGCGGGCTTCGAGAGCGTCCAGCTCTTCTCCGACATGACCGACCCGCGGCAGACCGGCTGCTCGGTCATCACCGCGCGGGCGAAGGAGCTGGACCTCACACCCCACCAGCCGCGTGTCGAACCGGGCTCCTGGGTCGTGCTGGCCGACGCCGACGGCGTCGGCGAACACTTCCTCGACCGGCTCGGGGAGGCCGCCGGCGGCAGCGTCCTCGTCACCCGCGGCGAAGCCTTCGAGCCGCTCGGCGACGGCCGCTACCGGGCGAACCCGGCCAGCGCCGACGACCTCCGGCGCGTGCTTGAGCAGGTACGCGAAGAGGCCGGCGCCGTGCCCGGGGTCCTGCACCTGTGGAACCTGGACTACGCCGCGACCGAGCTGACCGGCGCGCTGCTGCCGCAGTGGGAACGCGACGGCGCCTACAGCGTGATCGCTCTGGCGCAGGCCGTCGAGCAACTGGACTGGACCGAGGCTCCGCGGTTCTGGGTGGCCACGGCCGGCGGGCCGGTAGTGGACCGGGCCGATCGGACCGTGCCGTCACAGCTGCCGAGCTGGGGCATTCTGCGGGTGCTGCTCAGTGAGCACAGCAGCCTGCGAGCGAAGATCATCGACTTCGATCCGGCGTCCGGCGCCGACGTGCGGGCCACGCAGCTGTTCGACGAGCTGCAGCACGTGCGGACGCCGGAGGAGGAGGTCGCCTACCGCGGCGGGAACCGCTTCACCGACCGCTTCGAGCACCTCTCGCCCGCCGAGTTCGAGGCTTCCGTCGCGGCCCCCGTGCGGGTGTCGGACGGGACCACGTTCGCGCTGGGCGTGCCCGCCGAACCCGGAATCGACGAGCTGCGGTACGAGGAGGTGACGCTGCCCGATCTCGGCCCGCACGACGTCGCCATCCAGCCGACGGCGACCGGCTTGAACTTCCGCGACATCATGCTGACCCTCGGCGTACTGTCGGAGGGCGCGGCCTCAGGCGGTTTCTACGAGAAGAACCTCGGTGTGGAATGTGCCGGTGTCGTCGTGGGGACCGGGGCCGAGGTCGAGGGGTGCGCACCGGGTGACCGCGTGGTCGCCTTCGCCCGCGGTTGCTTCGGCTCCCGTGTGGTCACCGGCGAGCAGCACGTGTATCCCGCACCCCGCGGGCTGTCCGACGCTGACGCCGCGACGCTGCCGATGGCGTATCTGACCGCGTGGTACGCGCTGGTTGACGTCGGCCGGCTGCGCGCGGGCGAGCGGGTGCTGGTGCATGCCGCCGCCGGCGGTGTGGGCCTGGCCGCGGTCCACATAGCGCACCTGCTGGGTGCGACGGTCGTCGCGACCGCCGGCAGCCAGGAGAAGCGGGAGTACCTGCGGTCCCTGGGTGTGGAAGACGTCTTCGACTCCCGCTCGCTGACGTTCGCCGACGAGATCCGCCGGCGCTACGACGGCGTCGATGTCGTGCTCAATTCCCTCCAGGGCGAGACCATCGCCAAGAGCCTCCAGCTGCTCCGCCCGCACGGCCGCTTCGTCGAGATCGGGAAGAAGGACATCTACGACAACTACCAGCTGGGGCTGAGGCCGTTCGGCAACAACCTGAGCTACTCGGCTGTCGACATCGACCGCATGCTGCGCGAGGTCCCGGACCGCTGCCGGGAGGCCATGACCACGGTCCTGCAGCAGGTGGAGGCGGGGGCGCTGCCGCCGCTGCCGCACACCGAATTCGGCGCTGCGGAGGTGGCCTCGGCGTTCCGGTTCATGGCGGGCGCCAAACAGATCGGCAAGGTCGTCGTCGGATTCGATGCGGAGGACGAGGTCCTGGTGTACCCGGGCGCGACCGGTGACGTGGCGATCGATCCCGAGGGCACCTACCTGATCACCGGCGGTTACACCGGGTTCGGTCTGCGGACCGCCGGGTGGCTCGCCGCCAAGGGGGCCCGGACCATCGTGCTGGTCGGACGCCGGGCACAGATCGATGCCGAGAACGAGCAGCCGATCGCGGCGCTGCGCGCGAAGGGCGTCGACGTCGTCCTGGAGCGTGCCGACGTCTCGGTCGAGGCGGAAGTCCGGAGTCTGATCGAGCGCATCTCGGCGCTGCCCCCGCTGCGCGGCGTCTACCACGCCGCCATGGTCATCGCGGATGGCCCGCTCGCCGCGATGACCGAGGAGCAATTCCTGCGAGCGGTGCGGCCGAAGGTGGACGGCGCCTGGCACCTGCACCACCACACGCGCGGACTCGACCTGGACGCGTTCGTCATGTTCTCGTCGATGAGCTGGAATGTCGGCACTCCCGGCCAGTCCAACTATGCGGCGGCGAACGGATTCCTGGAGGCGCTGGCCCTGCATCGCCGGCAGACCGGCCTGCCCGCGCTGACGGTCAACTGGGGTGCCATCGCCGAAGTCGGGTTCGTCGCGCGCAACAAGCTCGACACCCTGTCCTGGCTCGGCTGGACGCCGATCTCGCCCGATCACGCACTCGACTTCATAGGCCGCTGCCTGGTCCAGGGCGTCAGCAGCGCCAGCGTCTTCGGCGTGAACTGGCCGAAGATGAATCAGGTCATGCCGATCATCCGGAGCTCGCCGCGGCTCGCCCACCTCGCGGCGCAGGACGCGGCTCACCCCGCGGCCGGGTTCGGCACCGAGGGCCTGCGGGCAGAACTCCTCGAACTGCCGGATGACGAGCGGATGCCGCGGCTGGCGAGCGCGCTGTCACAGCAGATATCACGGATCTTCGACATGCCGGTCGATCGGCTCCCCCAGGACGTCGGCCTGACCGACCTCGGAATGGATTCGCTGATGGCGGGCCAGATCCGGAACATCCTGGCGAAGCATCTGGAGATCGACTTCCCGACCATGGGCCTGATGCGCGGCCCGTCGATCACTGAACTCGCCAGTGAGGTGCTCGCCCAGGTCGTCGGTGAGGCCACCGGCGCGGCGCCGGTGCTGCCCGTCACCGGTCCGGAGCGCTGGATCCGCACGGTGATCGGCCGCTCCAACACCGCCTCGATGCGGTTGTTCGCGCTGCCGTTCGTCGGCGGCGGCGCCTCGGTCTTCACGCCGTGGGCCGATCACCTGTCCGACTCCATCGAGGTGGTGGGCATCCAGTTCCCGGGCCGCGAGGAGCGACTCGACGATATTCCGGTGGACAAGATGCCGGAGATGGTGGCGGAGCTGGCCGAGGCGATGCTGCCGCATCTCGACCGGACCTTCGTGGTCTACGGGCACAGTATGGGCGGGCTCCTCGCCTACGAGCTCACCAAGCACCTCGAACAGCACTACAACGAGGTGCCGATGAAACTCATCATCGGCGGCTGGCCCGCGCCGACGCTGGTCGAGGACTACGTGCGCAACCTCACGCACATCCGCGACGGCTTCGACCTGGACCGGGAACCCGACAGCAGGGTGTTCGCCGTACTGCGGGACAACCACCTGCTCGACATCCCCGTCGAGGAGGAAGCCTCGATCCTGCACTGGATGCCGGCGATCCGGGCGGACCTGAAGATGCTCGGCGACTACCGCTTCGAGAGCGGCACCCCGCTGCGGGCTCCGATCTCCGTATTGCGCGGCGCCGCCGACCCGGTGTTCACGCTGGACCAGATGCGCGGGTGGGAAGCGCTGACCAGCGGCACCTTCTCCCTGACGACCGTGCCCGGCGGTCATCTGTTCATCCAGGGCGCGGACCCGGAAGTCATGCGGACGATCGCCCAGGAACTGTCCGCCGAGGACGCCTTCCCGAGTTTCACGAGCCTTGTGGACGGCCACTGAACCGGCCGCCGCGCACGGGCGATCCGAAGGAGAAGACTGATGAAACCGGCACACCGGTACGACGTCGTGATCTGCGGTGGCGGCCTCGCGGGGCTGACCCTGTCCAGGCAGCTCAAGCGGGCCATGCCCGATCTCACGGTGCTCGTGCTGGAACGCAGCGAGCGAGAGTTCCCCGACGGCGCCTACAAGGTGGGTGAGGCGACGGTCGAGGGTGGCGCGCACTACTTCAGTGAACAGCTGGGCCTCACCGGGTACATGAACCGACGGCACCTGCACAAACTCGGCCTGCGGATGTTCTTCGGCGACTCGCACGGGCCGCTCGAAGCACGGCCCGAGCTGGGCGCGCGACGGTTCCCACGGGTGACGTCGTATCAGATCGACCGCGGCAGGTTCGAGCGGGACCTGCGCGAGGGGGTGAGCGAGCTCGGGGTCGATCTCGTCGAGCAGGCACAGGTGGTGGACATCGACCTGTCGACGGACGATGACGACCACGTGGTGCACTTCGAGACCCCTGAGGGCGGTGCGCAGAGGGCACTGGCGCGTTTCGTCGTCGACGCCTCCGGGCGCCGCCGGCTGCTGCAGCGCAAGCTGCGCCTCGGGGCCCCGAGCCCGCACAAGATCAACGCCGCGTGGTGGCGGTTCCGCGGCGAGTACGACGTCGAGAAGATGACGGATACCGCGGGCCCGACGTGGCGGCCGAAAACCCAGGAGCGTCGCTGGTTCTCGACCAACCACCTCATGGGCACCGGGTACTGGGTGTGGATGATCCCGCTGTCCTCGGGGAACACCAGCATCGGCATCGTCACCGACGACGCCATCCATCCGTTCCAGTCGTACTCCACGCAGGAGAAGGCGCGGGAGTGGATCAGCGAGCACGAGCCGACGCTGGCGTCGTTCATCGAGCGCGCGGAGCCGATCGACTTCCTGCGGGTGCGGAACGCCAGTTACGCTTCCGAGCAGATCTTCTCCCACCATCGGTGGGCCTGCGTCGGTGAGGCCGGCATATTCCTGGACGCTTTCTACAGCCCAGGGTCGGACTACATCGCCTACACGAACACCATCGCCACGCGCCTGGTCGAACTGGACCGCAAGGGCAGCCTCACGGCGGAGGTCGCGCAGACCTACAACCGGCTGATGCTGGAGGACATGTGGCCGAACTATCTGGAGATGTACCACCAGAACTACGCGATCTTCGGAAGCGCGCCGGCCATGTTCACCAAGGTGATGTGGGACACGTCCTTCTACTGGGCGCTTCCCTCCCAACTGCTCTTCCGGGGCCTGATCGCGAACGAGGAAGCGGCCGCCGAGTTTCATCCGATCGCGACGAGGTTCAAGAGCATCCAGTCGCGGATGCAGGCGAATCTGCGTGCTTTCGGCGCCCAAGCGACGCAACCGGACAAATATCTGTTCGTGGAGTACAGCAAGGTGCCGATCTGCGCACAGCTGCACCTGGATCTGCTCACCGAGAAGACGCCGGACCGGACATTCCGCGAGATGCGGCACAACGTCGACCGGCTGGAGGCGTGGGCGGATTCGTTCGAGCAGGAAGTCGCCAAGAGGTACGACCTCCCCGACCGGGAGGCGGTCGGCGCATGACGCCGGCCGGAGAGCGAGAGGAGCGCGTATGACAGGGTTCGAAGGGCGCGTAGCGATCATCACTGGCGGCAGCCGGGGTATCGGCAAGGCACTCGCCCTCGCCTTGGCCGGGCAGGGGGCCAGTATCGCCATCGGTGCCAAGACGATGGAATCCGGCGGGCGGCTCCCGGGCAGCGTCCCGGATACGGTCCGGGAGATCGAGGCGCTGGGCGCAAAGGCCCTGGGGCTGCGCTGTGATGTGCGCGACGAAGCGGATCTGAAGAATCTTGTCGACCGGACGGTGCAACGCTTCGGCCGCGTGGACATCCTGGTCAACAACGCCGGAGCGATGTGGTTGCAGTCGGTCGAAGGCACCACGCGCAAACGCTACGACCTGGTGATGGCCATCAACGCCCGAGCGCCCTTCCTGCTCGCCCACCACTGCATTCCGCACATGCGCCGCGGCGGATGGGGCCATATCGTCAACCTGAGTCCGCCGCTGGACCTGGAGGGGATTCAGCACATGGGCGGCAAGGTGGCGTACATGTCCTCGAAGCTCAACGCGACGCTGCTGACCCTTGGCCTGGGCAAGGAGGTCGCGGCAGACGGCATCGCATGCAACACGATATGGACGCGCACGCTGATCGGGACGCTGGCGACGCAGAACCTCGGCATCGGTAACCCGCGGGACTGGCGGACAGAGGACATCGTCGTCGATGCCGTCATGGCCGTGCTGGAGCAGAATCCGGCGAAGTTCACCGGGAACGCCCTGATCGACGACGAGGTCCTCGCGAGCCTCAAGGGAATCGAGGACCTGACCCGGTACCGCTTCGTGCCGGACCACGAACCGACCCCGATGACATGGGAGTTGTGGGACGCTGTCGCCGAAGTCGCACAGCAGATGTACTTCGCCGCCATGACGGCGGCCGACGGCGCACAACCGGCTTCGCCGCCGGCCGGCAGCTAGAGAGGACCCTCCATGGACACAGAAAGCGACAACGTGATCAAAGGCCACGAACAGATCGTGGCGCACGTGATCGCGGCGTTCGACGACCTTCCCGTCCCACCCGGCATCCGCCTGCAGCTGCCTCCGCCGTCGACCACGACACTGGCCCTGCAATACGAGAAGTTCGTACCGGGCCGGTCGATCTCGGCGACGGTGGAGATACCCCCGCAGTACGGCAATGTCATGGGCATACTCCAAGGCGGCTTCATCGCGGCGATGTTCGACGACCTCATGGCGCCGCTCAGCTATCTGACGGCGAAGAACCCCACGACCAGCATGGACCTGACGACGCATTTCCTGCGGCCGGTGTTCGTCGGCGAACGCGTGACCCTGACCGCCACGGTCCAGAAGGCCGGCCGGACAGCCATCTACCTGGCCGCGGAGGCACACAACGAGAAGAACAAGCTGGTGGCGACGGCGGTCTCCACGCTTCAGGTAGTGGGGCTGCCGCAAACCTGAGCCGCGTATCCATCCCTGATAGTGCGGGGTGTCCCCGGCTTCGGCCGGAGAGGCAATGCATCCTTGGCCCGGAGCCGCGAAGCCGCGGAGTTCGCTGCCCCCGCGTTCACGCGGGGGCAGGAGTCACGGCGACACGGACTTGATGATCACGGGGGAATCCGTGCACCACGCTGCTCATCTGGCATCCGCCACCACCGACAAGAACCTGCAACTCGCCCTCAAGGTCCTGCCCGCGATCGTGGTCATCCTGGCCGGTTCGGCACTGTGCGGGCGGCTGGCCATCTGGCTCAGACAGCCGCGCGTCCTGGGTGAGATGGTCGCCGGCGTCCTGCTCGGCCCCACCCTGTTCGGGGCGCTCTTCCCGGATGCCCAAAGAGCCGTCTTCGCGCCCGAGGTCAAGCCGATCTTGTACGTGCTGAGCACCATCGGCCTGACGCTGTTCATGTTCCTGGTCGGTGCCGGCCTCGACCATGGCTCGGGCAAGGGCATCAAGGACATGAGGAACGCGGGCGTGCTGGCCCTCTCCGGCATCCTGCCGTCCCTGCTGCTCGGCGCCGCAGCCGCCTTCGTCCTGTACGGCAAGCTCTCCCGGCCCGGCGTCAGCACCTTCGAGTTCGCGCTGTTCCTCGGCGGCGCGCTGTCCATCACCGCGTTCCCGATGCTGGCCCGCATCCTGTACGAACGGAATCTGCAGAACACCCCGATCGGCCGGATGACCCTGCTCGGTGCCTCCGTCGACGACGCCGCGGCCTGGTGCTTCCTTGCCGTGCTCTCTGCCATGCACACCGGCTCCGGCGCCCCGCAGGCCCTGCGCACCATCGGCCTGACCGCTGTGTTCGCCGCTGTCATGCTCCTGGTTGTCAAGCCGTTGCTGCGCCCGCTGGGCGAGCGGGTGGAGCGCACCGGCACGTTCGGCTTCGACCACATGTACCTCGTCGTCGGCATCGTGCTGCTGTCCGGCCTGTTCACCGATTACATCGGCATCTACTCCGTGTTCGGTGGCTTCATCGCGGGCCTGGCCATGCCCCGCAACCCGGCGTTCCGCGAGGCCCTGCACGGCCGCATGATGGACATCGTCTGTGTGCTGCTCCTGCCGATCTTCTTCGCCTTCTCCGGACTCAACACCGAACTGGGCGGCATCACCAACTGGACCGCGTTCGCGATCATCCTGGCCGCCGGCTTCATCGGCAAGTACGCCGGCTGCGCCGCCGCCATGCGTACCGTCGGATTCACCTGGCGCGAGTCCTGGGCCGTCGGCGGCCTCATGAACGCCCGCGGCCTGATGATCCTCATCTTCATCAACATCGGCCTCGCTCAGGGCATGATCACACCCCAGGTGTTCGCCATGCTGGTCCTGGTCGCGGTGATCACCACCGCGGGCGCCATACCTTTGTACCGCTTGGCCCTGCCCGAGCGGCTGGAAGCGCGGATGCTGCCCACCCCGGGGGAATCCGGCCCCGCTGGGGCCGCGGTGCCGCAGGGCGAGCGCGCACCCGCGTAAGCCCTCCGTGCCGACCGGACCGCGATGTCGTGTCTCCGGTCGGCGCCGGTGAGGGGTTCCTGTCCTACCGTGCCGCCTCACAGGGCAGTTGACGTCTGTCCGCCCGCGCGGCCCTACGCCGAACAGCTCATGGTCGTGCGCAACACCTGAATCCACCAGTCGATCAGCCGATCGGCTGCGGTCCCGTCGAGGCCAACGCTGCGGCGGAACTCGTCTCCGAACAGTGGCTCCATCACCATGGCCTGGTGCATCGCGGCCACGGTCACTTGGATGTCTTCGCGTGACGGCGCCCTGCGCCCGCTGGCCGTGGACTGCCGCCGGGCCTCGGTGTACAGCCGGTCGACGACCTCGTTGAGCATTCCGCTGCCCGTATCGCGCCAACCGGACCGGTGCAGGGCGAGCGCGAGTTCCGCGTAGCCTTCGGCGTACATCCGGTGGAGCGCACGGACCAGGCCGGCCGGGTCCGCCGGGCCGTGGTTCCACGTCTCCAGGACGGCGCGCAGTTCGGCCCTCAGCTTGGCTCCGCCGAATCGCAGCAGCGCTTCCAGTAGTTGGTCACGGGTGCCGAAGTGGTGGTTGATCGCGGCGTCCGACACGCCGATCGCGGCGCCCACGGCCCGCACCTGCACGGCGGACGGGCCGCCGGCGGCGAGCAGTTCGCTCGCCGCTTCCAGGATCAAACGCTTGGCGACATCCGGGTCGCGCCGTACTCGCGTGGTCACCCGCCCAGATTACCTTGACGGGCCAAGGCGCCCCTCCTTACATTGGGCACTCAAGGTACAGAGGCGTGGACAGATCAACTCTGACCGGAGGAGCCCCCCGTGGCCGAAGCCGACCCGACAGTTCACCCCGATCGACGCCGGTGGGCTGTACTGGCGGTGATGTCGTTCTGCATGTTCATCGTGGTGATGGACAACACCATTCTCGTGGTGGCGTTGAAGTCGATTCAGCAGTCCCTCTCCGCGACCAATGCGCAGTTGCAGTGGACGATGGACGCGTACACCCTGACGTACGCGGCGCTGATGTTCACCACCGGCGTGCTCGGCGACCGTCTCGGCCACCGCAATGTACTGGTCTTCGGGATGCTCTTCTTCACCGTCGTGTCCACGTTCGGCGCGTGGTCCGGCGACACCGTACAGCTGACGCTGTGGCGCGCGTTGATGGGTGTAGGAGCGGCCGTGGTCCCCGGCTGCACCATGGCGGTGATCACCAATGCCTTCCCTCCGGCCGAGCGGGCCAAGGCCATCGGGCTGTGGTCCGTGTCGAACGGGCTCGGCATCGCCTGCGGCCCGGTGATCGGCGGGGCGCTGGTCAGCGAGTTCTGGTGGGGGTCGGCCCTGCTGGTGAACGTGCCGCTGGCAGGGCTGGCCATGCTGGCCATCGTGCTACTGGTCCCCAACACCAAGGCCCCGCAGCCCGGGCGCCTGGACATCGCGGGGGTGGCACTGTCGGCCTCCGGGGTCGGGCTGATCGTTTACGGCGTCATCGCGGGCGGCGAACCCGCGGGGTGGTTGCGCGTTCCGGTGTTCGGGCCGATCGCTGCCGGCGGCGTCCTGCTGGGGACGTTGGTGTGGCATTCCCGACGCGCGGCGAATCCGGCGTTGGACCTGCCGTTGCTGCGTACCAGGGAGTTCGCGGCCGGGGCCGCCACCATGTCGCTGACCTTCCTCTTGGTCAATGGCGCCAGTTTCGTCCTGGTGTTTTATGTGCAGATCCTGCGAGGTTTCTCGCCGTTGCAGTCAGGTCTGCTGATGCTGCCGGTGGCGGTGGGGGCAGTCCTCACGGGACAACGCAGCGATGCGCTGATGAATCGGTTCGGCTCCGCGGCGGTGGTCGCGGCGGGCGCCATCACGTTGTGCGCCGGGTGCACCGGGTTCGCACTGCTCGATCTCCACACCGGCATCTGGGTCTTCATTGTGCTGCAGTTCGTCTCCGGCCTGGGGTTCGGTGCGACTCTGGCGCCCTCGATGACGGCAGCGCTGTCGGTGGTGCCGAAGGCGCGGTCCGGCGCCGGATCGGCCCTCGCCAACACGTTCCGGCAGTTGGGAACGGCGCTCGGCGTGGCCGTGCTCGGGTCGTTGCTGGGGACGATCTACCGGAACCAGTTGGGCAACCGTATCGAAATCCTGCCCCAGCAGGCGCGCGGCGAGGCCGGCAACTCCATCGGATCGACGCTGCTCGCGGTCGAGCGGGCACGCGCCGGAGGCGACGGGTCCGGTCCCGCTGAACTATCCCGGTTCGCGCGCCGGGCCGCGGAACTGGTCACCGCGGCACAGGACTCCTTCCTCGTCGCGATGCGGGTGACGATGGTGGTCAGCGCCGGTGTGGCGTTGCTGGCAGCGGCGGCCGCGATGCTGTGGCTGCCGAAGCGGGAACCGCGGGAACCGTCATCGGCCCGGAAGGCCGATGTGTCCATGGGGTCGCGGTAGCACCGCCCGTGGCCACCGGACAGCCGACCGAGCCCGCCGTCTCGCGGTCCCACGCGCCGTTGTTCGTCCGGAAGGCGGGGGCGGGCCCGCCCGTCGTGCTCGTGCACGGCGGACTTCCCGCTCGCCATGCCTGGGCCCGCCAGCAGGAACTCGCAGCCCGGTGGTCGCTGATGATCCCGAGCCGCCGGGGCTTTTCACCGAGTCCCCCTGCGCCGCGACAGGATTTCCTCGTGGACGCCGAAGACATGGCGGCGCTCGTCGCCGGCATTCCTGGTGGCGCGCATTTCGTCGGGTTCTCTTACGGCGGATTGGGGATGTGTGTGGCAGCTGGTCTGCAGCCGTCCCGGGTCCGGTCCCTGACGTTGATCGAGGTGCCGTTGTGGAGCGCCGCCGGCGCGGACGAATCGGTGCGGAGGCTGGCGGAGTTCGCCGATCGATTTGCCGAGGGGCATCGTGACGCGCCGACCGAACGCGAGTTCCTGGCCGTGGCCGGCCTCGATCGTCAGTGTCTCGATACCCGGGACGACGACATGCGTCAGGCGATCGAGCTGGCGCGCAATTTTCGCTCACCGGGCGAGGCGAGCCCGCGGTTCGGAAGGATCGTCGAGGCCGGCATACCTGTGCTCGTCGTCTCGGGCGGCCACGCACCGGCGATCGAGGTCGTGTGCGATGCCGTCGCCGCCCGGACCAGCGCGCAGCGGATCTGCGTCACCGGAGCCGGCCACGCGGTCCAGCGCGCGCCCGGCTTCAATCCGGTGCTGGAGGCATTTCTGACTGCGGCGGAACACCGCGCGTCCCACCTGTGAGACCGGGGGCCGGGCCGTCCGGCGGACCCGCCTTCCGCGGCGCTCCTCAGCTCACGCGGGCCTCGCCGCTGGGGACGTGGTCGCGCTGCGGCTGCCCGAACGGGAGGTGCTGCACGTCGAGGTGGCCGAGCGTGAGCGACTCGCCCGCCTGATGATCCAGACTCTGGAAGAGCTCCATGGCTTGGACGAGGTGCTGCACCGCCCGCGAGTGGCGTGTCCCCGCCCCGTGGACTTGGCCGAGCAGGCTCAGCGTCTTCTCCTCGCTGCCCTTGTCGCCCAGGCGGCGGGCGAGATCACGTGAAGGGGTCGCATGCCCGCGCGCCGCACGGTGCTCGCCACGATGCAAGAAGGCCCTGCCCAGAGCGCGGTCCCCGGTGATTCGGCCGCTTGGGCGCCTCGCGGTACGGCGAATTCGATCAGCGATTCCCCGTGGTCTGGAGGTGTTCCCAGTGATCCGTCAGCACGAGGAGACGCTGGAGAAGCTCGCAGAAAGTCGTCAGGTCGAGGCCGTCTGCGTCTTCGGCGCCGACGCCGTGGTGGAGCATGTTCATCAGCAGCTGGAGCTGGTCACCGAACCACTGCTGGGCGGTTTCTCCGCAGGAGAACGGATGAGGGCGAGCCAGGGTACCGATGGCGTCCTCGGGCAGCAGGACATCGCTCACGAGCTGGAGCTGGCTGATCTCGTGCCGGAAGAGACGGTGCAGTGCCCTGCTCGAGAGCGTCGTGTCGGCGGTATTGCGAGACAGCCCTTGGGCGTACTCGCGCAGGAGGGTGTGGAAGGCGTAGCGGCCCGGGGCAGGTGAGCTCAGCATATTGACGTCCACCAACGTCTCGAGGTCCTGGCTGACCCTCGACGCCGAGTCGCCGAGAACGATTCCCGCGGTGGTCAGCGTGAAGTCGTCGACGTCCAGGTTGGACAGCAGCTTGAAGAGGGTTTGCTGGCTCTCGGAGAGCATTGCGTAGCGCACATCGAAGCTGCTCCGGACTTCGAGGCCGCTCAGGTGCCACTGGTCGACATCGGCCCGGTCCCGCTGAAGGCTGCTGATGAGATCCACCAGGCGCCAGTGAGGACGGGCGGCCAGCTTCGCAGCGACCGATTGCAGGGCCAGGGGCAGCCCACCGCAGAAATCGATCAGTGCCGCAGCGGCCTCCGGTTCGGCCAGGAGGCGATCACGCCCGATGTTCTTGGCCACCAGAGCCAGACTCTCATCGGGAGGCAGCATGGCGAGTTCGACGTTGTACGCGCCGGGGAGGGCAGTGAGCCGGCCCCAGCTGGCGATGAGCACGGCGTTTCCCGGTTCCGCAGGGATCAGGTCCCGGACATCCATCGTGTCGGCCGGGTTGTCGAGCACCACCAGGCAATGCCGGCCCGCGAACAGCGATCGGCAAAGACGTTTTTGCAACACAGGGTGCACCGGCAATTCGAGACCCGCGGGCGCCAATGCCTGAAGGAAGGATTTCAGAGCCGCGTGTGTCCTGGACGCAGCGCCGCCCAGGTCGGCGTACAGAACGCCGTCCTTGAACTCCTGGCTCAGCCGGTGCGTCACATGGGCCACAAGAGTACTCGCGCCGGCCCCGGGCGGGCCGGACACCGTGACCAGGGGAACGTCATGGCGATTGTCGGTCAACCTGCCGACGATGTCCTCGATCTGTGACGCCTGGCCCGTGAAGTGGGGAGGAGCCGGCGGCAACGGGTTCGGCGTGAATTTTCCGGCCGACTGCGTGTCGCCGCTCATGGCGGTGACCTGAGGCGAGCCCGGTATCTGTGGTTCGTCGTCGGTGGGCGGCGAGCTTCCCGGTGTCAGAATCTGATGGTAGAGACGCTGCAGGGGCGGGCTGGGATCGGATCCCAACTCGTCGGCCAGTGTCTCCCTGAGTCGCTGGTAGGCGTGGAGCGCCTCTGCCGAGCGTCCCGTCTCTGCCAGCGCGTTCATCAGGTGTTTCCAGGACTGTTCCCGCAGCGGGTGTTCCTCCGTCAGCCTTTGCAGCTCGGCGACGGCAACCGCACCATTGCCGATCCGAATGCAGGATTCCGCCCACAGTTCGATCGTCTGCAGCCGGGTCTCCTGGAGGCGATGGCACTCGCTGTGCCGCAAGGATTCCGACGGCACATCGGCCAGGGTTTCACCTCGCCACAAGCGCAAGGCATTCGTGAGGGTGTCGGATGCGAGCTCCCAGTTCTCGTGAGCCGCTGCCTGACGGCCTGCGGCGCTGAGCATGAGGAATCTTCGGAGGTCGATTTCGTCGTCGGCCACCGAAATCAGGTAGCCGGTGGGCAGCGTCCGGATTCTCTTGGCCGAGTCCGGGCCGAGTTTCTTTCGCAGCCGCATGACGTAGCTCGACAGCGTGGCGCGGGCCTTTGCTGCGGGCCGGCCGTCCCACACGGTCTCCAAGAGGTCGGTCGCGGGGACCAACGTGTTGTGCTTGAGGAGTAGGCTCGCGAGCAGTATGCGAAGTCGCGTGCTCGAAATGACCAGTTCCTCTCCCCGGTCGTCGCGAACGAGTAAGGGGCCGAGAATTCCGAACTCCATGATGGACTTCCCCCGTATTAATATGTGCTTGTGACTCCGATGGGATCAGCTTGCGTTGCGTTGACGAGGTTGCCTGACGTCGGCCGTGACGCGCCGGATCTGCGCCGGAATCTCGCCGGCGGTCGCGGTTCGAGGCGGAGAGAGTGGCGTCGGCGTTCCACGAGTCGGTGCGGTCGCGCGGGGCGCGGCACCACATCGACTGCGTGATCTGGATGCCGAAGCGGACCTCAGTCGGGTTGAGCCAGGACGAGTCGACGGGGGTGCGGCACACGTGCGTGTCCTACGCCGACCATTCCCTTCACGGGAAGCCTGGCCGGTACGCGACTTCATCACCTTCTTCGGGAACGCAAAGAAGTTCGCTCGATTCCGGTTTGGCTTACGTTGCCCGATCACTTCGCCGTTGTCGACGTTGACAGGGGCGCACAGGTTCGCGGTCCGAAGGGTGGTGCCGAGCCACACCTCTCGACTGCCCGCCACCTTGGTGATTCAGCCATCTTTTTTCGATCTCCAGACCGGCGATCTACACCGCAAAAGCTGACGTCAATGGGTCAGGACGTGCTAGAGCCCCGGTACGGCCAACGGCACGTCATGACATCGAATCTTCGACAAAGTAGCACGCGTGATCCGGGGCTTTCAACGGCGATGCGGACGGGCATCTGACGGGCCGGAGGCTCTCGCCGGATGGGATCTGAAGAACAAGATGCCCTGGAGGCAAGAGTTTTTTTGGCCGTTTATGCGGCGCTGTGTGCCGCAGGAAACCTCCCTCTTTCTCGTGTGGCGGTGAGCCAATGATCAATTTCCGCGGTCTTGCCGATCATCTATGCGTGTATCGAAAGTGGATCTCGGCCGTGAGATGATCTTTATTCGTGACGGGTGGAGACCTGACGAACGAGCAATGGACGGTGCGGGAGCCGTTATTGCCGAAGGGTAAGAAGTCCGGTCGGCCGCCGACATTTAGTCGGCGGCAACTGATCGACGGCATACGCTTCCGGGTCCGTACTGGCATCCCGTGGCGGGACTTGCCTGCCGAGTACGGGCCATGGAGCCGGGCGTACGACCTGTTCCGTCGCCGGCAGCGGGACGGCATCTGGCAGCGGATCTTCACCGCCCTCCATGCCCAGGCGGACGCCAAGGACCTGCACTTGGCTGTGGCGCAACGGCAGAAGCCCATGTCGATCGTCATCACGGCGGGGCAGCGGGGCGACTCCCCGCAGTTCGCGTCCGTCCTGGGCCGTGTCCGGGTTCTCCGGCTGGGGCCGGGCAGGCCACGCACCCGGCCCAGGCGGGTTCGCGCGGACAAGGCGTACGCTTCCCGCAAGAACCGCGCCTACCTGCGACGCGGCATCCGCTGCACCGTACCCGACAAGGCCGACCAGGCCCGCAACCGGAAGAAACGCGGCTCTCAAGGCAGCCGGCCGCCGTTCCCCATCCGGCCCAGGTGCCTCGGCTGCTCGAGGACGTCGCTCGCCGGCGGGGGGGGGCGGGGTCCTCATCTTGAAGCATTCTTCGGTTGCATGTACTTCGCGGCTATGCGGCCGGCTGAGGTCATCCACCTTCGGATCGAGCAATGCCACTTGCCAAAGACGGCATGGGGGATGCTTAACCTCTCGGGCGGGGTCGTCACGTCCGGCAAGGAGTGGACCGACGACGGTGAGGTGCACTCGCTCAAGCGTCGCGCGGCAAGCGCGACGCGGCCTGTTCCCATCCCGCCGCAGCAGGCTGGCAACTACGTGGACGCTGCCGCCTACGGCATCCCATGGGCGCGGGCCCGGGAATACGCCCTGACCCGTACTGAGCGCACTTCTCGCCTAGCCAAGCGGCCTTACGATCTGCGTCACGCCGGGATCTCGTTCTGGCTCTACTCCGGAGTGGACCCGGCCGAGTGCGCCCGAGTCAGCGCGCAAGCCGGTCCCGGCCGAGAGCGGGTTGCACGAAGGGCGCCTGACGGGTGAAAACCCAGGTCAGGCGCCTTTTCGCATGTGTCTAGAAGAAGCCCAGCTTCTTCGGCGAGTACGACACGAGGAGGTTCTTGGTCTGCTGGTAATGCTCCAGCATCATCTTGTGCGTCTCGCGCCCGATGCCGGACTGCTTGTAGCCGCCGAAGGCCGCGTGCGCCGGGTAGGCGTGGTAGCAGTTGGTCCAGACCCGGCCCGCCTGGATCGCGCGGCCCGCGCGGTAGGCGGTGTTGGCGTCCCGGGTCCACACGCCCGCGCCGAGCCCGTACAGCGTGTCGTTGGCGATCTTGATGGCGTCGTCGAAGTCGTCGAAGGAGGCCACCGAGACGACCGGGCCGAAGATCTCCTCCTGGAAGACCCGCATCCGGTTGTCGCCCTCGAAGATGGTGGGCTGCACGTAGTAGCCGCCCTTCAACTCCCCGTCGTACTCGATGCGTTCGCCACCGGTGAGGACCTTCGCGCCCTCCTGCCGGCCGATGTCCAGGTAGGAGAGGATCTTCTCCAGCTGGTCGTTGGACGCCTGGGCGCCGATCATCGTGTCGGTGTCGAGCGGGTGCCCCGGCTTGATCTGCCGGGTGCGTTCGACCGCGGCTGCCAGGAACTCCGCGTAGTGGCCGCGCTGGACGAGCGCCCGCGACGGGCAGGTGCACACCTCGCCCTGGTTGAGCGCGAACATCGTGAAGCCTTCCAGCGCCTTGTCGCGGAAGTCGTCGTCGTGCGCCCACACGTCGTCGAAGAAGATGTTCGGCGACTTGCCGCCCAGTTCGAGGGTGACCGGCTTGATGTTCTCCGAGGCGTACTGCATGATCAGCCGCCCCGTCGTGGTCTCCCCGGTGAACGCCACCTTCGCCACCCGCGGGCTCGACGCCAGCGGCTTGCCCGCCTCGACACCGAAGCCGTTGACGATGTTCAGCACGCCCGGCGGCAGCAGGTCCGCGATCAGGCTCACCCAGTAGTGGATGGACGCAGGGGTCTGCTCGGCCGGCTTGAGCACCACCGCGTTGCCCGCGGCGAGCGCCGGCGCCAGCTTCCACGTGGCCATCAGGATCGGGAAGTTCCAGGGGATGATCTGCGCGACGACCCCGAGCGGCTCATGGAAGTGGTACGCCACCGTGTCGTCGTCGATCTCGCCCAGCGACCCCTCCTGCGCCCGGATCGCCCCGGCGAAGTACCGGAAGTGGTCGATCGCCAGCGGGATGTCCGCCGCCAGCGTCTCCCGGACCGGCTTGCCGTTCTCCCAGCTCTCCGCCACCGCGAGGGCTTCGAGGTTGGCCTCCATGCGGTCGGCGATCTTCCGCAGGATGTCCGAGCGCTCCGTCACCGACGTACGGCCCCACCCGGGGGCGGCCGCGTGCGCCGCGTCCAGTGCCCGCTCCACGTCCTCCGCGGTGCCGCGCGCGATCTCGGTGAACGGCAGTCCGTTGACCGGCGACGGGTTCTCGAAGTACTGCCCGCGCGCCGGCGGCACGTACTCGCCGCCGATGAAGTGGTCGTAGCGCGACTGGTAGGAGACGATCGCGCCCTCGGTGCCCGGCGCCGCGTAACGAGTCATCCTGGTGTGCCTCCTGGTGCAGCGCTGCCCGCCCTTGGGCAGCTCTCGGCGCGAGGCTAGGCGCGCGGACGTTGCAAGTACGTTGCGCCCCGGGCCCACCCCCCTGCCCGCGCGGCCGGTACCGCCAACTCCGTCTCCAGCGCCGCCAGTCGGGACCGCACCGACGCCGTCGGGCGCACCGTCGCGAGCGCCCGCCACACCTCGATGTCGTCCTCGCCCCACGGCGCGTGCGCCCAGTCGGCCAGCAGATCGGGATCGCGCTGCGCGACCAGCGCCGACCGCAGCCCCCGCGCGAGCCGGTCCCGCAGCCGTACGATCGCCGGGGCCTGCGAACCGGGCAGCAGCGGACCGGCGTACGCCTCCGCCGCCGCGGTGAGTGCCCCCGACGCCAGCCGCCGCTCCACCACGGTCGCATCCGCCTCGACCGCGGCCGTCAGCCGGTACGGCCGCGAGTCCAGCAGCCCCGGCCCCAACGACCGCCGTAGTCGGGCAAGTTCCGCCCGCAACGTCACCGGGGTCACGGACTCGTCCGCGTACAGCGCGCACAGCAAAGCGTCACCCGTCAGCCCCTCGGGATGCCGTGACAGCAGCAGCACGATCTCGCTGTGCCGACGGCTCAGCCTCATCCGCCGTCCCTGGACGGTGAGTTCGGCCTCGTCCCGGCCCAGCGCGCGCAGCGTCGGCGTGTCCGCGGCACACCGCGGCGGAGCGAGCAGCGCCAACTGGGCCTCCGCCGCCCGCGCCACGGCCTGCACGAACCCCAGGCTGTGCGGATGCGCCAGACCGTCGCCACCGGTGACGTCCACGGCGCCCAGCACCCGCCCGGTGCGCGGATCATGCACCGGAGCGGCCACGCACGTCCAGGGCTGCACCCGCCGGGTGAAGTGCTCCGCCGCGAACACCTGCACCGGCCGGCCCAGCGCCACAGCGGTCCCCGGCGCGTTGGTGCCCACCGCTGCCTCCGACCAGCGCGCCCCCGGCACGAAGTTCATCGCGTCCGCCCGCCGCCGCGCCGCCGGGTGCCCCTCGACCCACAGCAGCCTGCCCTGCGCGTCGCACACCGCGAGCAACTGCTCGTCCTCGGCGGCGAATGTGCCCAGCAACTCCCTGAACAGCGGCATCACCCGGGCCAGCGGATGCTCCGCCCGGTAGGCACCGAGATCGCCGTCGGACAACTCCACGCACGCCGTGCCGTCCGGTACGACACCGGCCCGCGCGCTGCGCCGCCACGACTCCGCCACCACCGACCGCACCGGGCGCGGCACCGCGCCCACCGTGGTGAACGTCTCGTGCGCGCGGCGCAGCACCCGGACCCGCTCGGCGGGATCGGCCCCCGGTTCCAGGGCCACCCACGGATCGGTCAACTCGGCCTCCCCGGACGGTTTACGGCGATGATCCGGCTGAGACCATCGTCACGTGCCGTGTCCGCGCAGACAACCGGTGTGACGCCGGTTCGGGATCTGTGCCAGGCTCTAGGCGAAGTTGACGAGTCTGATGTAGCGGACCCAGTCCCAGTTGGGGCCGGGATCGGTGTGGTCGGTGCCGGGCACCTGGTAGTGGCCGATGATGTGCTCCCTGTCCTTGGGGATGCCGTATCTGTCGCAGATGGACGCCGTGAGCTTCGCCGACTGCTCGTAGAGGGCGTTGGTGAAGTAGGAGGGCTGGTCCACCCAGCCCTCGTGCTCGATGCCGACGCTGCGGGTGTTGTAGCTCCAGTTGCCCGCGTGCCAGGCGATGTCGCTCTCGCGCACGCACTGGGCGACGTGTCCGTCCGCCGACCGCACCACGTAGTGCGCGGTCACCTGCTTCTCCGGGTTCTGGAAGATGGCCAGGGTGTTGGCGTACGTCTCCTGGGTCACATGGATGATGACCCGGTCGATCGCGTAGGTGCCGGGCCGGCCGGAGTCCGTGTAGTTGGAGGTGCTGGCGGGCGTCCACTCGGCGGGCGGATAGTCGACGGAACCGCTCGCGCCGGCTTGCGGTTCGGGAAGCAGCGCGTACGGAACGGCGGCGAGCGCCGCGCCCTTCAGGATCCATCGTCTGCTCAGACGCGGCCTTTCCCGGTCCATGTCCATCGTGGGGTGCCTCTCTGGAGTGGGGGAGTCGGGGAGTGATGGGAGTACGGGCGGTGGTGCGCTTGGGAGTGGGGGGTGTCGGGTGCCGCGGTGTGCGCGGGGTTCGGTGGCCGGTCGTCAGCCGCGCAGCGCTCGTGCGGTCTCCCGGAGCCGCGCGTGCACACCGCGGTAGGTCTCCCGCGCGGGCAGCCACTCCTTGCGGAGCTTGGCCACGCAGGTGTAGTTCGTGTCGCACACGTTCGCCAGCGGTGACTCGACCGTCTGGGTGGCGAACTGGTACGCGTCCAGTTCGCTGAACCCGTAGTCGCGCACCAGCCAACGCACCAGGTCCGCCTGCGATATCCGGAACGCGTCCTCCAGCGGGCGCGCCGAGCCGGTCGAGACGATGTGCGTGTCCGACTCCAGCCGGGGCCACGGAGTCGCGACGCCCTTGAGGAGGTCCACGATCACCACGGTGTTCATCGCGCACTCCACCGCCACCCCGCAGGTCTCGCCCTCGCCCTGGCGGGCGTGTCCGTCGCCGAGGCTGAGCAGGGCGCCCTCCACATTGACCCCGAGGTAGCAGGTGACGCCGGCGCGCATCTCGGGCGTGTCCATGTTTCCGCCGTGCGCTTCCGGGACCAGCGCCGAGCGGACCTCCAGGTTGGCCGGCGCCACGCCCACCGTGCCGTGCATCGGCTCCAGCGGCAGCTCCCTCTCGAAGTCGCTGTCCCGCGCCCGGAAGAGGGCGGTGCGCCGGGCACGGTCCAGCTCCCAGATCCAGACCCGCTCCGGCAGCGGTGGCTGGAGCGAGGCGGTGGCGTGGGTGGAGGTGAGCGCCCCGAAGAGAGGAACCGTCGTGGACGCCGCCCAGTCGCGGGCCGGTTCGATCGACACGAAGTGCACGGCCACCGTGTCACCGGGTTCCGCGCCCTCGATGTGGAAGGGACCGGTCTGGGGATTGAGGAACGGGAACTCGCAGACCTCGGACACAAGGTCCTTCTCGGAGCGGACCCGCCCGGCGAAGCAGTCCTCCGTGAACAGGTCGAGCACCGTGCCGGGCGCGACGCGGGCCACGGGGGCCGCGCCGCCGAACGTCCAGGCGTATTCGTCCGGCTCCGGTCGCACGGTGAGGATCCGGGGGTCGGTCATCGTGTCGTGGGTCCCTTCTGGTGGGCGGGTCGTAGGGGAGGTCGCGGGGAGGAGGACGGGGGGAGAGCTTGCGGGCCGCCGGGGAAGCGGACGCAGCGTGGTGTGGACGACGTGGTGGGGCGGCGTGGTGTCCGATGGGTGCGGGGGCCTGTGATCGTCAGCCATCGGGCGGTCGTACGGCGCGCGGCGCCGGTGCGAGAACCGGTCAGCCGACCACGCTGCCGTCCTGCCGCGGGTCGGCCGGGGCGTCCTCCTCGATGTGCACCCGCGCGGTCTCGGCCATGCGCTCGGGATGACGCCGGGTCAGGACCAGCAGCACCACCACGCCCGCCGCCATCCAGACGCCGACGATCGGACCGGCGTAGGACACCGGAGCCGTCAGCTCGGTCACGAAGTCGAACACCGGCAGGCCGGCCGCCGTCAGCAGCGCCGGGACGAAGGCGGCGATGCCCAGCACCGGGAACAGCAGATGCCGTATCGGCTTGAGGGCACTGCCGCCGACCCGTATGAAGTGGCCGGCGCACGCTAGGTTCACCACGATGTAGACGCCGATGACGACCGTGACGATCACCGTGGCCAGGAGCAGGAACGCGGTCTCGGGGCCGTAGCCGAGGCCGAGGCCGAGCACGGCGGCGACGGCCACGACGGTCTGCACCGCGATGCCCGCCACGGGGGAGCGGCGGCGAGGATGGAGCGTGGCGAGCACCCCGGGCAGGACCCGGATGCGGGCCAGGGCGAAGGCCGTACGGGTCGACACGTTCGCGCACGCGTTGGTGTTGGCGATCGTGGAGTTGACCACCGCGAGGAACAGCAGCACCCAGAAGAAGCCGAAGGAGGCCCGTGCGACCCCCTCCCAGGAGGCGTTGCCCGACGCGCCGAACCCGGCGAACCGGTCCGGCCCGAAGTAGACGGTCATCGCATAGGTGGTGATGACGTAGAACAGGCCGATGCCCAGGGCCGCGCCCAGCACCGCGCGATGCATCGTCCGCCGGGGCTCGCGCGTCTCCTCCGCGAGCGGTGCCGCCTCCTCGAATCCGGCGAAGGCCAGCACGGTGTACACGGATCCCGCGAACACCCCGCCGATCCCGGAATGGCCTGCGGCTGTATGCGAAGTGCCGAAGACGGAGAGGGTGTTGGCGCCGCCCGCTCTGCCGATCAGCAGCGCGGCGAACACCAGGAGGACAAGGACCTCGAAGGCTCCGAGGACGGTGCCGAAGCGGGCCGAGGCGCGCACACCCAGATATCCGGCGACGGCGATCACGGCCGCTCCCGCGAGGGAGTACGGCCACCACAGGTCCGCCGGGTACGAGGGCCACTCGTCGTGCAGTGTTCCCGCCACCGTGAAGCCCAGTTGCAGGAGCAGCAGCGGGGGGATCAGCATCTCCACGAAGACATAGCCCCAGCCGACGAGGAAGCCGACGGCCGGATGCAGTCCCCGCGCCGCGTAGGTGGCGACCGAGCCGGCCGCCGGCAGCTCACGCGCCAGCTCGGCCACGCAGGAGGCGGTGAACAGGCAGGCCACCAGGGCGACCAGCACGGCCAGCGGCAGGCTGCCGCCCGCGAAGGCCGCGCCGGCCGGGATGGACGCGGCCACCGCGGCGGCCGGCGCCATCGCCGTGATGCTCTGGAACAGGACCTCGCGTAACCCGATGGCGTCACGCCGCAGAGCCCCGGTGCTCTCCCCGCGCATGTGTCCCCCGATATCTGTCCGTCCGATGCCGCCCGATCTGGGTGAATGCCGCTCGAATCACGAGGTCCGCACCGGTCCTGACGCTCCGGCAGCGTGTGCCTCGTGCGATTCACGGTACGGCGCGGGCGGGCCCGGCAGAAGGGTGCGCCACGGTTCCGTGGACAAGCGGAAGCCTGTGGATAACTTCGCCACTCGTTCGGGCGAGGACAGTGCGCCGGGGACCGCGCGAGTCCGCCGGAGCCTCCGGCGGACACATCGGCATCGTGACCCGCCGCCGCTGTCCACAGGCGCCTGACGAAGCGTCAGGATCGTTTGGTCACCGAGGCCGGATCGTCCAGTACGGCGCGGACGACCGAGTGCGCCGCGCCCAGCAGCGGACCCTCGGGACCGAGCGGTGACACCGCCACCGGGCAGGCCGGGCCCGCCGAACGGCCCGTCAGCTCCGCCTCCAGCGAGGGCAGCAGCCAGGGCGACAGCCCCGCCAGGGCCCCACCCAGGACCACCGTCTCGGGGTCGAGCAGGTTCACCGCCCCGGTCAGCGCGATGCCGAGGGCCGTGCCCGCGTCCCGCAGCGCCGCCCGCACCCCCTCCTCACCCTCCTCGGCGTGCTCCGCGAGCAGGCCGACGAGGTCCTCACGCGGCTGGAGCCCCGCCGCGCGCAGCACCGCTTCCTGGCCCGCGTACTGCTCCAGACAGCCGCGTCCGCCACAGGCGCAGGGCGGGCCGTCCGGCCGTACCGGCACATGGCCCAACTCGCCTGCGAACCCCCGCGTCCCGCGCAGCAGTTGCCCGTCCACGACGATCGCCGCGCCGATGCCGATCTCGGCCGACACATGCAGGAACTCGCGTGGTGTGCCGGCGCCGAGCCACAGCTCGGCCAGCGCACCGAAGTTGGCCTCGTTGTCCACCGTGAGCGGCCAGTCGCCGGGGAGCAGGGCGCCGAGGTCCGTGTCACGCCACTCGAGGTTGGGGGCGCGTACGACGGTGTGGCTGTCCCGCGCCACCAGCCCGGGCACGGCGACCGCGAGCCCGGCGGCCCACAGCTCCTCCCGCTCGGCCTCCGCGACCACCTGGCCGACCAGCGCCGTCAGCTCCGCGATCACCGGCTCGGGCCCCCGGCCGCGGTTGGCGGCTCGGCGCACGGCCCGCGCGCGGACCGCGCCGCGCAGGTCGACCGCGCACACCGCGAGATGATCGACGCCGATCTCGGCCCCGATCCCGGCCGGACCACGGCCGCTCACCGCCAGCGCCGATCCGGGCCGGCCCACGCGCCCCGGTCGTTCGGGGCCCAGCTCCTCCAGCAGCCCCCAGCGGATCAACTCGTCCACCAGGGTCGACACCGCGGCCCGGGTCAGACCGATGCGGGAGGCCACCGCGGCCCGGGAGAGTGAACCCTCGGCGCTGACCGCGTGCAGCACCCGCGCGAGATTGCGCCGGCGCATGCCCTGCTGAGTGTCCGGCAGAGCCCGGCCGGCCCCCGCGGGTCGGGCCTCGTGCAGCGGTGCGGTCATGCCTGCGTCAATCCTCGTTCCAGGGCCGGGCGGCACGGATCAGCGGTCTTCCGTACCCCGCTCCAGCAGCGGGGCCGCGTCGGAGAGTACCCCGCCGATCCGGGCCAGCGTCTCCTCGTCCCGGGACACGGGCTCCAGCACGGGTCCCGCCGCGGTGTTCCAGCGCCGGGCCACCGCGGCCGGATCCTCTCCGGTCAGCAGCCCGGCCGCCTGGGCCGCCGCACCCAGGGCGACCAGTTCCTTGGCCGCAGGGATCTGGACCGGCCGTCCGGACAGTCGTCGTACGGTCTGCTGCCAGGCGTGGCCCCGCGCGCCGCCGCCGATCAGCAGCAGCGGGCTGGCGCGGTCCGCGTCCTCGTCGAGGACCAGGTCGAGCGCGCCGAGCAGGGAGTGCACCGCACCGTCGTACGCGGCCTGGAGCAGCTGGCCCGGGGTCGTGTCGTGGCGCAGCCCGTGCAGCAGACCGGAGGCGTTCGGCAGGTCGGGGGTGCGTTCGCCGTCCAGGAACGGCAGGAGCGTCACGGAGCCGCCGGGCGCGACGGCCTCGCGGTCCAGGCCCAGCAGAGTCGCGACGCGGTCGACGGCGAGCGTGCAGTTCAGGGTGCAGGCCAGCGGCAGCCAGTCCCCGCGCGCGTCGGCGAAGCCCGCCACCGTACCGGTGGGATCGGCCGGGCGATGCCGGGACACGGCGTACACCGTGCCGGAGGTCCCGAGGCTCAGTACCGGGGTGCCGGGCAGCAGCCCGAGGCCCAGCGCGGCCGCCGCGTTGTCACCGGTGCCCGAGGCCACCAACGTGCCCTTGGAGAAAGGCAGACCGTGTCCGTCGCGGACGGTCCCGGCCACCTCACCCGGACGCACCACTCGGGGCAGCAGCGCCGGGTCGAGCCCGAGGTGCGCCAGAGTGTCCTCGTCGTACCGCTCCGTGCCGGACGCCCACCAGCCGGTGCCGGAGGCGTCACCGCGATCGGTGACGGCCTGCCCGGTCAGGCACTCGGTGAGGTAGTCGTGGGGGAGCCGTACGGCCCTGGTCGCGCGGGCCGCCTCCGGTTCGTGCTCGGCGAGCCAAGCCCACTTGCTCGCCGTGAACGAGGCCCCGGGCACGCTGCCGGTCCGTTCGGCCCAAGCCTTCGGGCCGCCCAGTTCCTCCACCAGCCGACGGGCCTGCGGCGCGGAGCGGACATCGTTCCAGAGCAGCGCCGGCCGCACCGGCTCACCCCGCTCGTCCAGCGTGACCAGGCCGTGCTGCTGTCCGCCGACCGAGATCGCGGCCGCCTCGTGCGCCGCGTCACCGCACTGGCGCAGCGCCTCGCACAGGGCGTCCCACCACTGGCGCGGATCGCTCTCCCGGCCCCCGCCGGTGGTGACGGTGTGCGGCGCCTGGCCGCTCGCCACCACCTGCCCGGTGGCCGCGTCGACGACCAGGGCCTTCGTGGACTGGGTGGACGTGTCCACGCCGACGACGAGCGGACCCTCCGCTGCTGACATGGGGTTCTCCCTCTTCCGCGGCTCAGCGGGATGTGCTGTGGGGCGCTCCCGAGGACACCCCCGAGGGCGCCCGTGGAAGACATCTGTCGAAGACGCCTTGTGGTCGAAGACACCTTGTCTCTTCCCAGAGGCGTGGTCGCATACTAATTTGTAAACGGCCATGACGAAATAGTCGTACGGAACAAGGAGCCGCGCCATGAGCTTCCAGCCCACCCCCGAGGACAGGTTCACCTTCGGTCTGTGGACCGTCGGCTGGCAGGGAAGGGACCCGTTCGGCGACGCCACCCGCCCCGCCCTCGACCCGGTCGAGACGGTGCAGCGCCTGGCCGAGCTGGGCGCCTACGGAGTGACCTTCCACGACGACGACCTGATCCCCTTCGGGTCCTCCGACACCGAGCGCGAGTCGCACATCAAGCGCTTCCGCCAGGCCCTGGACGCCACCGGCATGACGGTGCCCATGGCCACCACCAACCTCTTCACCCACCCCGTCTTCAAGGACGGCGGCTTCACCGCCAACGACCGCGACGTACGCCGGTACGCGCTGCGCAAGACGATCCGCAACATCGACCTGGCGGCCGAACTGGGTGCCAAGACGTATGTCGCCTGGGGCGGCCGTGAGGGCGCCGAGTCCGGTGGCGCCAAGGACGTGCGCGACGCCCTCGACCGCATGAAGGAGGCGTTCGACCTCCTCGGCGAGTACGTCACCGCCCAGGGCTACGACCTCCGCTTCGCCATCGAGCCCAAGCCCAACGAGCCCCGCGGCGACATCCTGCTGCCCACCGTCGGCCACGCCCTGGCCTTCATCGAGCGCCTGGAGCGCCCGGAGCTGTACGGCGTCAACCCGGAGGTCGGCCACGAGCAGATGGCCGGCCTGAACTTCCCGCACGGCATCGCGCAGGCCCTGTGGGCGGGCAAGCTCTTCCACATCGACCTCAACGGCCAGTCCGGCATCAAGTACGACCAGGACCTGCGGTTCGGCGCCGGCGACCTGCGGGCGGCGTTCTGGCTGGTCGACCTCCTGGAGACCGCCGGTTACGAGGGCCCGCGGCACTTCGACTTCAAGCCGCCGCGGACCGAGGACTTCGACGGCGTGTGGGCCTCGGCCGCGGGCTGCATGCGCAACTACCTGATCCTCAAGGACCGTGCGGCCGCCTTCCGTGCCGACCCGGAGGTGCAGGAGGCGCTGCGTGCCGCGCGTCTGGACCAGCTGGCCCAGCCGACCGCGGCCGACGGCCTTGACGCCCTGCTCGCCGACCGCGCGGCGTTCGAGGACTTCGACGTCGATGCCGCCGCCGCGCGCGGTATGGCGTTCGAGCACCTCGACCAGCTGGCGATGGACCACCTGCTGGGCGCGCGCGGCTGACGGCCACGAGCGCGAGGCGCTGACGAAAGAAGGCCGGGGGTACGGCGCGTACGCGTGCCGTGCCCCCGGCCGTTCCGTCGCGCAGGACAGTCGCGCATGACATGGGCGCCTTTGCGGCGACTCTCCTATGCTGACGTCATGACCTGCGTCACCTCGCCATGCTCCGTGGTCGCCGCCCGACCCGGGGAACCGGCCCACTAGGGGCACACATCAGGGATCTCTCAGGGGCGAGGCCCGGAACCGCGGGGAGCCGGAGGCCGTTCTCACAGCAGAGAACGGCAGTGGCCGTTGAAGGAGGCGACGCTCATGTCGAGAAACGCGAAGATCGCCGTCGGGGGTGTGGCGGTCGGCCTGGTGCTGCTGCTCCTGGGGCTGCCCCTGTGGGTGGTGCTCCTGGTCGTGGTCGGAATCCCGGCCGCCGGCTACCTGGCGCTGGATCCGTCCCAGCGGCGCAGGCTCCGCAGGCTCAGCCGCAAGGAAATCGGCCGCTGAGACGGACCCGGCGCCGCCTCTGATCACAGGGGTCGTACGGCCATCCTGTCGAGGGCGTCCAGCAGCCCGGGCAGCTCCGGGCCGCGGCCGACCGGCAGGACCTCGCCGGGCTCCTCGTCGAGCAGGACGAAGGCGATGTCGTCGGTGCGCGCCACCATCGACCAGCCGGGGCCGTCCGCGCGCAGTGTGCGGGCGTCGCCGGGGGCGAAGGTGGAGCGCACCCGGCCCAGCGGCGGCGGTGAGTCGACGTAGGCGCGCGCCTCCGTGAGCACCCGCCGGATCCCCTGGTGTCCGCCCTTCGGCGGTTCCGCGGCGCCCTCGGCTCCCTTGTCGCT
>NZ_MUNF01000136.1 GCF_002154555.1 Streptomyces murinus | reverse complement strand
CGTCGACTCCTCCCGCGTCCCCCGGTACGCCGGCCCCGCGACCTTCGCCCGGCTGCCCCGCCTGGACGAGGTCGGCACCGCCGACGTCGCCGTGGTGGGCGTCCCGTTCGACTCCGGTGTCTCCTACCGGCCCGGCGCCCGCTTCGGCGGCAACGCGATCCGCGAGGCGTCCCGGCTGCTGCGCCCCTACAACCCCGCGCAGGACGCGTCCCCCTTCGCGCTCGCGCAGGTCGCGGACGGCGGCGACATCGCGGTGAACCCGTTCAACATCAACGAGGCCGTCGAGACCATCGAGGCCGCGGCGGACGACCTGCTGGGCACCGGCGCCCGTCTGATGACCCTGGGCGGCGACCACACCATCGCGCTGCCGCTGCTGCGCTCGGTGGCCAAGAAGCACGGCCCGGTCGCGCTGCTGCACTTCGACGCCCACCTGGACACCTGGGACACGTACTTCGGCGCCGAGTACACGCACGGCACGCCGTTCCGCCGCGCGGTGGAGGAGGGCATCCTCGACACCTCCGCCCTCTCGCACGTGGGCACGCGCGGCCCGCTGTACGGCAAGCAGGACCTCACCGACGACGAGAAGATGGGCTTCGGCATCGTCACCTCGGCGGACGTCTACCGCCGGGGCGCCGACGAGGTGGCCGACCAGCTCCGCCAGCGCATCGGCGACCGGCCGCTGTACATCTCCATCGACATCGACTGCCTCGACCCGGCGCACGCCCCCGGCACGGGCACGCCGGAGGCGGGCGGCATGACCTCCCGCGAGCTGCTGGAGATCCTGCGCGGCCTGGCCTCCTGCAACCTGGTCTCGGCGGACGTGGTCGAGGTCGCCCCGGCCTACGACCACGCCGAGATCACGTCCGTGGCGGCCTCCCACACGGCGTACGAACTGACCACCATCATGTCCCGCCAGATCGCGGCGGCCCGGAAGGACGCGTAACCGACGTGACGCACGACCACGACCTGGTACTCCGCCCGACCGCAGCTCAGCGGGAGGCCGCGCTGAACCCTCCCCCCGGCCGCAACGGCGGAGACCTGGTCGTGGAGACCCTGGCCGGGCTGGGCGCGACGACCGTCTTCGGCCTGCCGGGCCAGCACGCGCTGGGCGTGTTCGACGCCCTGCGCAGGTCGTCCCTCCGCTATGTGGGCCTGCGGGTGGAGAACAACGCGGGCTTCGCGGCGGACGCGTACGGCCGGATCACCGGCGAGGCGGCCCCGCTGCTGCTGTCGACCGGCCCCGGCGCGCTGACCTCGCTGGCCGCGCTCCAGGAGGCGGCCGCCGCCTCCGCCCCCGTGCTCGCCATCAGCAGCCAGATCCCGACGGCGGGCCTGGGCGGCGGCCGCCACGGCTATCTCCATGAACTCCCCGACCAGGCCGCGTCGTTCCGGGGCGTGGTGAAGTCGGTGCACACGGCCCGCACCCAGTCCCAGATCCCCTCGGCGATCGCCGAGGCCTGGAAGTCCGCGCTGACGGCCCCGCACGGCCCGGTATGGGTCGAGATTCCCCAGGACGTCCTGCTGGCCCCGGCGTCACTGCCGGTGGTGACGGCGATGGACGCGACCCCGGACGACCTGGTCCCCCGCCCCGAACTGACGGCGGTGGCGGCGGAGTTGCTGTCGGGCGCGGCCCGCCCGGCGATCATCGCGGGCGGCGGCGTCGTACGCTCGGACGCCTCCGGCAAGCTGCGCCGGCTGGCGGAACTGCTGGACGCCCCGGTGGTCACGACGTACGGCGGCAAGGGCGCGTTCCCCTGGGCGCACCCGCTGTCCCTCCAGTCCTGGCTGGAGGACCGGCACACGACCGACTTCCTGGAGGACGCCGACGTCCTGCTGGTCGTGGGCTCGGGCCTTGGTGAACTCTCCTCGAACTACCACACGTTCAAGCCGCGCGGCCGGGTCATCCAGATCGAGGCGGACCTCGGGAAGCTGGAGTCGAACCACCCCGCGCTGGGCATCCACGCGGACGCCCGCCTGGCCCTCCAGGCGCTGCTGGAGACGGCGACGGAGCGGCATGATCCCGGGGCGGCGGAGCGGGTGCGCGAGGTGCTCTCCCGCGTCTCGGACCGCATCGCGTCCCAGGAACTCACCCTGGAGCAGTCGCTGTTGACCGCCGTCCGCCGCGCGCTGCCGGCCCGCTCGCCGTCCTTCTGGGACATGACGATCCTGTCCTACTGGGCCTGGTGCGGCTTCGACCCCCGGGGCACGAACCTGATGCACTCCTCCCAGGGCTCGGGCGGCCTCGGCTACGCCTTCCCGGCGGCTCTGGGCGCGGCGGTCGCCGACCCGACCCACCCGGTCCTCGCGGTCTCCGGCGACGGCGGCGCCCTCTACTCCATCGCCGAACTGGCCACGGCCCGCCAGCACGACCTCCCCGTCACCTGGCTGATCATCGACGACGGCGGCTACGGCATCCTGCGCGAATACATGACGGACGCCTTCGGCAAACCGACCGCCACGGAACTGACCCGCCCCGACTACGTCGCCCTGTCGGAGTCCTTCGGCGTCCCGGGCGTACGGACGACCCCGGAATCCCTGGAATCGGACCTGACCCGCGCCCTGTCGACGCCGGGCCCTTCGGTGGTCGTACTCCCCGCCGTGCTGCGGATGTTCGCGCCGACGCATCTGGGACAGGACGCGTAGCGAGCCCCGGCTACCCGGCGTGGACGCGGACGGGGTCGAGGTGAAGTTCATGGGGCCCCATGCAGTCGGCGGCCCAGGTGGCGAGGCGCGAGCCACAGGCACAGGCCAGATTGGGACCGTTCGCACCCGAGGGCCCACAACACCCCGCCCAATTGGCCCCGCGCGTGAAGGGGGTGAGGCGGGGCAGAACGTCCTCGGGGTGCACGACGACACTGTCCCGCCGCCCCGCGGAGACGGTTTCCCAACCGTAGGGCCGCATCAACTCTCTTCCCGAGTTGCGCACCTGCCGCCGGGGCGCCTCGACAGGAACGAAGGGCGCGCCCCACGGATCGGGATCGATGGCACAGCATCCACGAGGGACTGTGGACCGGGCCCGCCCGCTCTTCTTGTCCCGGCCGTCGTCCGGGTCGTCGACATCCGGGACGGCAGGCAGAACCACCAGATCCCCGGTGAGCTCGCACCCGCACTTGGCGCAGTAGAAGACGGTCACACACCGCTTTCTACCGCCGAACCCTCGGCGTTGGCCACGGCCTGTGCCGTCGGGTTCGAGTTCGCCGTACCGTCGTATGTGGTCGGCGCCGACCACGAGGGACATGCGGGGTGGGTCATATGAACGGTCAGGACATGGAACGGACGCCGTTCGCAAGGGACTTCCGCCCGATCCGCCGCTGCGGCATCGAGCGGCTTGCGCGGGCGGGATGGGGTGCGGGGCGGTCCGTCTGGGCGGCGGACATCGGGGGCCGGGACCTGGCCGTCGACTCCGTCGAGGTGACGCACGAGCCCGCGTCGGCGGCCGTGGCCGGGGTCATGGGCCTGGACGGTGAGCCTCTGCGTCCGCCGCCGTCGCTTCGTCCTCGACGGCAAGCCGGTCCTGCTGTCCACGTCCTACCTGCCGGCCGACCTCGTCGCGAACTCCCCGATCACCGAGCCGGACACGGGCCCCGGCGGTGTCTACGCCCGCCTCGCCGACCTCGGCCACGCCCCGGCCCGCTTCCGCGAGGAACTCCGCTCCCGGATGCCCACCCAGCCCGAGGCCGACCGCCTGGAACTGCCGCCCGGCGCCCCCGTGATCCACCTCGCCCGCACGGCCTTCGACCCGGAGGGCCGGGTGGTCGAGCTCAACGAGATGGTCCTCGACTCCGCCGCGTACGTCCTGGAGTACGACTTCGAGGCGTGACCCGTCCGCGCCTCAGCCCCGGCCGGTCGAAGGGGAACCCGTTCTGCTCCGCCCTGGACGAAGCATTGCCGGCTGTTGGTCAGTTGGAACGCTTGCTTTGAGAACATGTGTGCAACTTCCGACCACCCCTGCGAGTCAAAGGGCCGTACGTGCCCGCAAGGGGTGCGTCCACACGTCGTTCCCAGGGGGACCCCTTCATGACCCACCGCTTCAGCCGGCGCGCCAAGGCGTCGGCCGCGGCGCTCGGTGCCGCGCTGCTCATACCCACCGTCGCGGCCGCCACCCCGGCCGCCGCGACGACGCCCGCCGTGAGCTGTACGTCGGGCAAGGCCGGCCTCGCCGCCAAGCTGACCAAGGACATCACCGCGGCGCTCGCGAACCGCAAGAGCACCGTCGCCATCGGCCTGTACGACCGCGGCACCAAGACCACCTGCACCCTGCGCGGCACCACCGCGTACGACTCGGCCAGCACCGTCAAGGTCACCGTGCTCGCCACCCTGCTGTGGGACGCCAAGAAGCACAACCGGTACCTGACGGGCACCGAGACCTCGCTCGCCACCGCCATGATCACCAAGTCGGACAACGACGCCACCAGCAAGCTGTGGAAGCAGCTGGGCCTGACGAAGATCAAGGGCTTCCTGGCCGCCGCCAAGATGACCAGGACCGTGCCGGGCAGCGGCGGTTACTGGGGCCTGACCCAGGAGAACGCCGCCGACGAGCAGAAGCTGCTCCAGCTGGTCACCGCCAAGAACAGCGTGCTCAGCGACAACTCGCGTGCCTATATACAGAAGTTGATGGGGAAGGTCGTCTCCGACCAGCGCTGGGGCACGCCCGCCGGGGCGCCGGCCACCGTCTCCGTGCACGTCAAGAACGGCTGGCTCCAGCGCTCCACGCACGGCTGGCGCGTACACAGCCTCGGCACCTTCAACGGCGCGGGCCACGACTACATGATGTCCGTGCTGACCCAGGACAACAGCACCATGGACTACGGCGTCACCACCATCCAGAACGTCGCCAAGGCCATCCACAAGGACCTCGTGCCGACCACCGCCAAGACGGCGCGCTACGTCCCCACCAGCAGGCCGAGCGAGGCGTTCGTCGCCACGCCCGCACAGTAGTCACAAGCTTTCGGCACGAAGTCAACACAAAGTCTCCCGCGCGTAGTTGACTCACCGCTACGGTGATCGACTATGCGCCTGAGACATGTCATAGCCACCGTCACCGCCGGCCTGGCGGCCGCCACCACGCTGACCGCCGCCGGGCCCGCCGCGGCCCAGCCCGCCCACCTCGGCTCCAACGTACGTGCGGGCCACGCCTGTTCGTCCACCGTCTCCATCGACCGCTTCTCCGACGCGCTCGACAAGACGACGTACAACGGCACCTTCGTCGGCAACTTCTCCGCCCTCGCCGTGGACCGCGACGGATCGCTCGCCGCCCTGGAGGACCGGTCCCAGCTGTTCGACCTGGACGCCCGCACGCTCCAGCCGAAGTCCGCCGTCCACCTCGCGGACGAGAACGGCGCCGAGCTGGACTCCGAGGGCTTCGTCATCGACCGTGACGGCACCCGGCTCATCACCTCCGAGGTGGAGCCCTCCATCCGCCGCTACTCCCGTGACGGCAGGATCCTCGACCGGCTCCCCGTACCGTCCTCCCTCCTCGTCGCCCCCGCGGGCCGCGCCACCTCCAACCAGACCTTCGAGGGTCTGACCCTGCTGCCCGGCGGCCACACCCTCCTCGCGTCCATGGAGGACCCGATCGCGGGCGACAACGCCGACCTCGTCCGCTTCCAGACCTGGACCCGGACCAAGGGCAACCACTTCCGGCTCGCCGCGCAGTACGCGTACCGCATCGACGCCGGGCTCGGCGTCCCCGAGGTGCAGGCCACGCCCGACGGCCGGCTCCTCGTCCTGGAGCGCGGCTTCACCGCGGGCGTCGGCAACACCGTCCGCCTCTACCTGGCCGACCCGCGCCACGCCACGGACACCAGCGGCATCGAGAACCTCACCGGCCAGAGCGGCGTCCGGGTGATGAAGAAGACGCTGCTCGCCGACATCGCCGACTGCCCCTCCCTCGGCGCCACCGCCAAGGAGACCCAGCCCAACCCGCTCCTGGACAACATCGAGGGCATGACCGTCACCGGCCGCGACCGCACCGGCCGCCTGAAGGTCGTCCTGGTCAGCGACGACAACCAGAACCCGGTCCAGATCACGCGCTTCTACTACCTGCGGGTGCGCGTCTGACGTCCGATTGTTACGGCGGGATGAAATCACCCCGCGTCCGCGTTGGTGCCTTCCGGAAAAGTACGACAACCGGGAGGCACCGCGTGGAACCACATCGGGCATGGGCACGACGACTCGCGGGCTACGCCTGGCGCTACCCCAAGGACGTCCTCCTCGCCCTCGGCTCCTCGCTCGCCGGTATGGCCGTCACCGCCGTCGTCCCCCTGATCACCAAGGTGATCATCGACGATGTGATCGGCGCCCACACCCGCTCCATGACCCCCTGGGCCGGCGCCCTCGTCGTCGCCGCCGTGCTCGTCTACGCCGCCACCTACGTCCGCCGCTTCTACGGCGGCCGGCTCGCCCTCGACGTCCAGCACGACCTGCGGACGGAGATGTACGACACGATCACCCGCCTCGACGGCCGCCGCCAGGACGAGCTGTCGACCGGACAGGTCGTGGGCCGCGCCACCAGCGACCTCCAGCTGATCCAGGGCCTGCTCTTCATGCTCCCGATGACCATCGGGAACGTACTGCTCTTCCTCGTCTCCCTGGTGATCATGGCGTGGCTGTCGCTGCCGCTGACCCTCGTCGCCCTCGCCGTCGCCCCCGCGCTCGGCTGGATCGCCCGGCGCAGCCGCAGCAAGCTGCACCCCGCCACCTGGTACGCCCAGGCCCAGGCCGCCGCCGTCGCGGGCGTGGTCGACGGCGCGGTGAGCGGCGTACGCGTGGTCAAGGGCTTCGGGCAGGAGGCGCAGGAGACCGGCAAGCTGCGCGAGGTCGGCCGCAAACTGTTCGCGGGCCGGCTGCGCACCATCCGCCTGAACAGCAGGTACACCCCCGCCCTCCAGTCCGTCCCGGCGCTCGGCCAGGTCGCCATGCTCGCCCTCGGCGGCTGGCTCGCGGTGCGCGGGCACATCACGCTGGGCACCTTCGTCGCCTTCTCCACCTACCTCGCCCAGCTGGTCGGCCCGGTCCGCATGCTCGCGATGGTCCTCACCGTCGGCCAGCAGGCCCGCGCCGGCACCGAACGCGTCCTGGAGCTGATCGACACCGAGCCGACCATGAAGGACGGCACCCGGGAGCTGCCCGCCGACGCGCCCGCGACCGTCGAGTTCGACGACGTGTCCTTCGGGTACGCCGACGACACCAAGGTCCTGGACGGGCTCAGCTTCGAGATACGCCAGGGTGAGACGCTGGCCGTGGTCGGCTCCTCCGGCTCCGGCAAGTCCACCCTCTCCCTGCTCCTGCCGCGCTTCTACGACGTCACCCACGGCGCCGTCCTGATCGGCGGCCACGACGTCCGCGAGCTGACCCACTCCTCGCTGCGCGCCGCGATCGGACTGGTCCCGGAGGACTCGTTCCTCTTCTCCGACACGGTCCGTTCCAACATCGCGTACGGCCGCCCGGACGCCACCCAGGACGAGATCGAGGCCGCCGCCCGCGCCGCCCAGGCCGACCGCTTCATCCGGGAACTGCCCGAGGGCTACGACACCACGGTCGGCGAGCACGGCCTCACCCTCTCCGGCGGCCAGCGCCAGCGCGTCGCCATCGGCTCCGTGCTCACCCCGCACCCCGAGGTTCTCGTCCTCGACGAACCGACCTCCGCGCTGGACCCCGCCGCCGCGGAAGAGGTGCTCGCGGTGCTCCAGCGCCTGGTGCACGACCTCGGTACGACCGTCCTCATGGCCGAGCACCGCCTGGA
>NZ_MUNF01000135.1 GCF_002154555.1 Streptomyces murinus | reverse complement strand
CCGTCCTGCATGTCGCCGGGCGGCCCGGCGACATGCAGGACGGCGCCGGGGCGGACCCGCTGGGCCCAGTCCGAGGCCAGACCGCCCTCGTGCGGGGCGATGTCGATGTCGATCTCGCCCGCCTCCGGGTCGTAGCGGCGCACGGTGTACTCGCGCGAAGTGGGCGCGGGGCGCGGCCACTTCAGCAGGTCGCCGTCGGGTTCCGGGAGCCGCAGCGATCCGTCGGGCTCGGGGAACAGGAGCTTGACGTGGTCGATGGGCGAGTGTGCCTCGAAGCCTTCGGTGCCCGGGCCGCCCAGGGTGACCCGCAGCAGGCCGGCGCCGACCGTCGTGGTGCGCACGACCTCGGTGCGGCGGACCCGGATCGGGTAGCGCACCTTCTCGGGGCGGTGCCCGGCCAGGACCTCCTCGATCCGCTCCAGGTGCCCGGGCCGGTGTCCGGTGCGGCTCATGCCTTCTCCCCCGTCAGGAGGGTCTGCCAGTGGGCCAGTTCGGGGCGTTCGGCGAGATCGGGCAGTTCGAGTTCGGCGGCGCCGTCGGCCCGCCAGCGCTCGACGAGGGTCATGAGCCGTACCGAGTCAAGACCGAGGTCGCGCAGGTCGTCGTCGGGGGCTATCTCGGAGGGAGCACAGCCCAGCAGGTCCGCGACGTCCGCGCGGATGCGCTCGGGTGACAGTGCCTCACTCATCGGTTGACTCCTCTGGAATACGGGTGCTGACGGAGGGCGGCCGGGCCGGCGGCGCGGCTCATACGAGGTGCTCAAGGCCGAGGGCGCGCAGCAGGGTGCGGAACTTGGCGGAGGTCTCGGCCAGTTCGGCGTCCGGGTCGGAGCCGGGGACGATGCCGGCTCCGGCGAACAGCCGTACGGTGCGGTCGCAGACCTCGGCGCTGCGGATCGTCACCGCCCACTCGCCGTCGCCGCCGAGGCCGCTCCAGCCGACCATCCCCGCGTAGTAGCCGCGGTCCTCGGCCTCCAGGTCCGCGATGGCGGTGAGCGCCCGGGGCGCGGGCACCCCGCAGACGGCGGGCGTGGGGTGCAGCGCCTCGGCCAGGCCGAGCGCGGAGCAGGCCGGGTCCAGCGGGTCCCGCAGCCGTCCGGTGATCCGGGTGGACAGATGCCACATCGTCGGGGTCCCGATCACCTCGGGGCGCTCGGGGACATCGAGGTCGATGCAGAACCGGCCGAGCACCTCGGCCACCTGGGCGGCGGTGTGCGCGTGCTCGCCGAGGTCCTTCGCGGAGTCGCGCAGCCGGGCGATCCGTTCCCGGTCGAGCGTCTCGTCACCGGCCCGGGGGGCGGACCCCGCAAGCGGGTTGGCGACCACCAGGGCGCCGCGCCGGGACACCAGGAGTTCCGGGCTGGCGCCGACCAGGGTGCGCGGGGCAGGGTCGCCGGGGGCGGTGACGTCGGCGGCGAAGGCGTAGGCCGCCGGGTCGGCGTGGACCAGCCGGGTCAGCAGCGCGGGCACGGCCACCGGATGGTCGCCGGTCAGTTCCAGGGCACGGGCCAGCACCACCTTGCGCAGCTCGCCGCCGCCGATCAGTTCCAGCGCCCGGCTCACCGCGGTGGTGTAGCCGTCGGGTTCGGGGCGGGGCCGGACCGTCCAGCCGGTGCCGGGTCTTGGCTCGGGCAGGTGGGCGGCCAGGGCGGCGGGGGCGCCCGCGCGCCGTACGACGGCGGGGACCAGCAGTCCGGCGTCGCCGTCGGGGCGGAATCCGGCGGCCCCGACCACGACGGGGTCGGGCAGTCCGGCGGCGGCCGCCGCCTCCAGTGCCTCGGCCGCGGCGCGGGCCCGGTCACCGCCTTCGGCGCGTACCCGGGTGTGCACACCGTCGGCGAGCAGGGTGCCGCGGGCCGAGGAGAAGTAGAACGAGCCGGTGAGGTAGGCCGCCAGCAGATCGGAGGGCCGGTGTACGGGGCTGGGGCGCGTCAGGGTGGATAGGGACACGTCGGTGCATCCTTCATTCGGGCGTGCGGTCTGGGCGCCGGCGGCACGGCGGTTTCTCCGGGGTGGTGGAGCGAGAACATCGGCGGAGGTTCCGGGCGGGAGGCAAGGGCTCCAGGGACCTGGCCGGATACGACAATCTCACCAGATAGATAGGTTAGCCTCACCTTATTAAGGGAAAGGCTCGGCGGTCAACAACGCCTCCGCGCAAGGGACTTGAGGGCAGGCGTGCGCCGCTCGCCGGGCCCCTGGCTCTCAGGTGTGCGACGCCACGGACCGCGCGTGCTCGATCAGGCTCGTCGGCCGCATGTCGGTCCAGTGCCGGCTGACATGGGCGAGACACGCCTCGCGGGTGTCCTCGCCATGGGCGACGGTCCAGCCGGCGGGTACGTCGGCGAACGCGGGCCAAAGGGAGTGCTGGTTCTCGGCGTTGACGAGGACGAGGTAGCGGGCGCTGTCGTCCTCGAAGGGGTTGGTGGCGGCCATGGCCGGTCTCCTGGCGAGGTCAGGGGGTGGGGAGGGGAACGGTGTCGGCCTCGGGCACGAGGCCGGCGGTCTCGGCGTCCGTGCGCTGGGCGCGGTCGAGGAGGAGCGCGTCGCAGATCTCGCCGGCGCGGACGGCGAGGGTGGACAGCAGGGAGGAGGTGATGCCGTGGGTGTGCTCTGTGGCGGCGCCCTGGAGGTAGATCCCGGCACGGACGGCGTCCGTGGTGGCGATCCGGTGGTCGCGCCCTATCCGCAGGCGCCCCTGGCCGTCGGTCAGGCAGTGTTCGGCCAGCGGGCCGAGGAGCGTGCGGGGGTCGGAGGGCCGGTAGCCGGTGGCCAGGACGACGGCGTCGCAGTCGAGGGTGTGGGGATCGCCGCCGATCAGGGGGCGCAGCACCGCGCGGACACCGTGGGAGTGCTCCTCGACGGCGGTCAGGGCGGTGGTGTTCAGGATCCGCAGCCGCTCGGTGCCGGCGACCTTCTCCTGGTAGACGGTGCGGTAGAGCTGCTCGATCAACTCGCCGTCCACGACGGAGTAGTTGGTGTTGGCGTGATAGCCGAGCAGGGACTCCTTGACCTCGTCGGGCGCGGTGTAGAAGTCGTCGACGGCCGCCGGGTCGAAGATCCGGTTGGCGAAGGGGCTGTCGTCGGCGGGGCTGTAGCCGTAGCGGCTGAAGACCGCGCAGACCTCCGCGTCCGGGAACTCGCGGTGGAGGAACTCGGCGGCCTCCGCGCCGGACTGACCCGCCCCGACCACCACGAAGCGCCGCGCCGGCCGGTCCTTCAGGGCCGCCGCCCGCGGCAACAGCTCCGAGCTGTGCCACACCCGCGGTCCCGGCGTCACGTTCTCCGGGAACCTGGGCACCAGTCCCGTGCCCAGGACGACATTGCGCGCCCGCAGCACTTCGTCACCGGGGACGTCCCCCTCGGCGGGGTCCGGGTCGAGGCGGTCGGGGCCGGGGCGGGTGTGGACCTCGAGGACGGAGGCGGGACCTTCGCCGTCCGCGGCCGGCCGCAGGGCGTACACCTGGCGCCCGTACCGCACCTGGTCCTCCACCATGGCCGCGCACCAGCGGAGGTAGTCGTGGAACTCCACGCGGGTCGGGAAGAACGACTTCTGGTTGATGAAGTCGGCCAGCCGGCCCTTGTCGTGCAGATAGCGCAGGAAGGTGAACCGGCTGCCCGGATCCCGCATGGTCGCCAGGTCCTTCAGGAACGACACCTGCATCGTCGCCCCCGGCAGCAGCATTCCCCGGTGCCAGCCGAACTCCCCCTGCCGCTCCACGAACACGGAGCGCAGTCCGCGACCGCCGCCGTGCGCGTTCTGCTCCGCGACCGCGACGGCCAACGCCAGATTCGCCGGGCCGAAGCCCACACCGACCACATCCTGGACCGGCCACTGACCCGGCCCCCCGGCAACCGCACGCCCTGCTGACATCTTCGCCCTTCGACAAGGTCCCGCGAGGGACCGGCAATTGATTTCCCCTTAGGCAAGCCTCGCCTAAGTTTTCTTAGGTTCGGGCAGGCGTCAAGCCCAATCGACCCACCCGTTCCGACATCGAGAAAGAGGAGTTGATGATTCATCAACTAGTCGCCGTGACACGCGACTTGATCAGGTCCGCGCGCTCGCAGCGGCGGCGGACGCTCAGAAGCAGTCGACCGCCTGGTCCGTGGTGACGACCATCGCGCACCGGCCGGCCGCCCAGCGCAGGGCCATCTCATGGTCCTCGCGGGAGAAGTCGGCCACGGCGTCGGCCACCACGAACGCCTGGATGTCACGCATCCACGCGTCGCAGGCCGTCGTCATGACACCGATGTGCGCGTACACACCGACGACGACCAGCTGGTCACGGCCCTGCTCCCGCATCAGGTCCGCGAGGTCCGTGCGGACGAACGCGCTGTATTTCCATTTGGTCAGCATCGTGTCGCCGGGCCGCGGTGCCACGGGTTCCGGAACGGCCAGAACCGCCGGGTCGTCGGCCACGCCCGGTCCCCAGAAGTCGAGTTGGAGGCCGCGTTCCTCGGGAGTCTGGCCGCCGCGCTGGACCGAGTAGACCACCGGCGTCCCGGCCCGCCGGGCCGCGTCGAGCAGCCGGGCGGTGTTGGCCAGCATGCCGGTCAGCGGCTGTTCGCCGGGCGGGAAGGCGGAGAGGAAGTGCTGCTGGAGGTCGTGCACCAGCAGCACCGCCCGCGCCGGGTCCACGGACCAGGAGACCCGGTTGTCCGGCAACTGGCCGGCGGTGGGCAGGGGGTAGCCGGTGATGGACGGAAGTGCCATGGGGAGAGGGGCCTTTCAGCGCTGCTCGGAGGAGGCCGCGGCCGAGCGCAGCCCCTTCTTGCTGACCTTGCCGACGCCGGTGTGCGGGAAGGCGTCGACGAAGCGGACGAGGTCGGGGACCTTGTAGGCGGCGACACCGCGCGCACGGACGAACGCCTTGATCTGGGCGGCCGTCGGCGGCTCGGCGTCCGCACGCAGGATCACATGGGCGAGGGTGCGCTCGCCGAGAAAGTCGTCGGGCACGGCGACCAGGGAAACGTCGTGGACCGCCGGGTGGGCCAGGATGATGTTCTCGATCTCCTCCGGGGCGACCTTCTCGCCGCCCCGGTTGATCTGGTCCTTGGCCCGCCCCTCCACCACCAGATGCCCGCTCGCCGTACGGCGCACGATGTCACCGGTGCGGTAGAAGCCGTCCTCGGTGAACGCGGTCCGGTTGTGCTCCGGTGCCCGCCAGTAGCCGCGGATGGTGTAGGGGCCCCGGGTGAGCAGATGCCCGAACTCGCCCTCGGGCACGTCCCGGTCGGTGTCGTCCACGATCCGGATCTCGTCGTCGGGCGAGATGGGCAGGCCCTGGGTGGTGACGATCGTCTCCGGATCGTCGTCAAGGCGGGTGTAGTTGACCAGGCCCTCGGCCATCCCGAAGACCTGCATCAGCCGGCAGCCGAGCGCCGGCTCAAGGCGGCGCGCCGCCTGCTCGCTGTACTTGGCCCCGCCGACCAGCACCAACTCCAGGCTGGACAGGTCGCGTTCGGTGCGCGGCGCGCTGTCCGTCCACAGCAGGGCGAGCGGCGGCACCAGGCCGGTCATGGTGATCCGCTCCTGCTCGACCAGGGCGAACGCGGTCGTCGGATCGGGTTTGGGGCACATCACCACCCGGCCTCCGGCGTACAGCGTGCCGAGCCAACCGGGGGAACTCATGGGGAAGTTGTGGGCCGCGGGCAGGACGACCAGGAAGCGGGTGTCCGCGTCGACACCGCAGATCTCGTTCGAGCCGCGCAGGGAGTAGAGGTAGTCGTCGTGGGTGCGGGGGATCAGCTTGGACACCCCGGTCGTTCCGCCCGACAGCTGGAGGAACGCCAGTTCGTGCGGCCGTGGTTCGGGCAGCGTCCCGGAGGGGTCGCACGGCACGTCCGACAGGGCGGTGTGCCCGCCCGGGTCGCCCGCCACGAAGACCTCCCGGAGTCCGGGGGCGCTCCGGCGGACCCGGGTGGCCAGGTCGCGGTGGTCGAAGCCGTCGAGCACATCCGGGATCACATAGGCGACGGCCTCGGAGAAGGCGCAGAAGTGCGTGATCTCGGTGTCGCGGTGGGCCGGCAGCGCGAACACGGGCAGCGCGCCCAGCCTGAACAGGGCGAAGACCACTTCGGCGAACTCTGCGGTGTTCGGCAGCTGGACGACCACCCGGTCGCCGCGCCCGATGCCGCGCCCCGCGAACCCGGCGGCGAGCCGGTCGGCGGCCTCGTCCAGCTGCCGGTACGTCCGGGTACGGCGCCCGGGCGCGAAGTCCACCAGGGCGACCCGGTCCGGATGGGCGGCGGCCCGCTCGCGGAGCATTCGGCCGAAGGTGTCGCCCCGCCAGTGACCGGCCCGCCGGTAGCGCTCGGCGAACTCCTCGGGCCAGGTGGGCGCGTCCACACCCGGGGTGAGGCCCGAGGGGGCGGGTATCGGTTCGTTGGTCACGGCGATGGCTCCACGATGTTCGGCGGGGTTCGTCACAGGGCGGCGGGGTACGCCGAGGGCGGTCAGGCGCGCAGGGTGGCGCCGCCGTCCACGTACAGGTCGTGCAGGGTGATGTGCCGGGCGCGGTCGGAGGCCAGGAAGGCGACGGCGTCCGCGATGTCCGACGGTTCGGCGATCCGGCCGAGCGGAATGCCGGTGCGGTACGCCGCCAAGTCCCCCTCGATCACGGCCCGTCGGCCGCTGTCGGGGCCGCCGGGCGCGCGGTCCCACATGGCGCGCTGCATGTCCGTGTCGGTGGAGCCGGGGCACACGGTGTTGCAGCGCACCCCGTACGGGGCGACCTCCAGGCCGAGGCACTTGGTGAACATCACGGCGGCGGCCTTGGAGGCGGCGTAGGCGGCCATACCGGCGCGGGGCACACCGGCCGCGTTGGAGGCGACGGTCACGATGCTGCCCCGGCGCCGTTCGGTCATCCGGCGGGCGGCGGCCCGGCAGACATGGAAGACGCCATCGGTGTTGACCGCGAACACGGCCGCCCAGTCGGCGTCGTCCAGGTCGACCACGGCCGCGCCGCGCAGGACGCCGGCCACATTGACCACGATGTCCAGGGGTCCCAGGGTCCGTTCGGCCTCGGCGACCAGCTCTTCCACCGCCGCGGCGTCCGTCACGTCCAACACCCGGCCCGTGACGCGGCCTTCGTGCCGTGCGGACAGTGCCGCCACGGCCGCGCCGTCCACATCGGTGGCGAGCACCCGCGCGCCCCGGGCGGCGAGCTCCTCGGCCACGGCGGCGCCGATGCCCCGTGCCGCCCCGGTCACCAGGGCGAGGCGACCGGCCAGTTCGGGCTCGGCGCTCATGCGGCCGCCCCCTCGGACCGGGCGGTACCTGACCGGTGAACGGAAGATCGGTGAACGGAAGATCGGGATCTGTGGGATGACTTCATGGCCTCGGGTTTCCGGCGAACGCGCAACGGATACGACCACCCGGGGGGACACCACGGCCCGCCCCCGGCGACTTAGGTAAGGCTAACCATACCTTTACCTTGGTGGTGATCGTCAACGTCGGTCGCGATGTCACCCGGATCACTCCGAAATCCCAAGTCCTCGCGTCAACGGGCGGGTTGTCACCGGGGAGCCGGGCGAGCACCCGTGCGGCAAGCGGGCGGCGCCGTCGGGTAACGTCCCCGGGGACG
>NZ_MUNF01000134.1 GCF_002154555.1 Streptomyces murinus | reverse complement strand
CAGATGCAGATCGCCGAGCCGCCGCTGGCGTCTGCGGCTCGGCGATCTGCATCTGCCCGAGAGCCTGCCGTTGCGCATCCCGCTGCTGGTCAGGCTGCCACTGGAGCACGGTCTGTGGATCGACAGCGGTGCCACGGCCATGCCCGAGGGATCCTTCGCGGACTCGGCCGCACTGCGGCAGGCGGCCATGGAGACGGCGGTGGCGCTCGCGGCCCGGCTGCTCGCCGTGCATCCGGCATGGGAGTTCGCCGTGCGGGTCATCGACCCGGCCGGCGCGGGGACCCGCGCGCTGTGGCCGCTGACCGGCGCCGGGGTCCTCGCGGCACCGCCCGCGACCGGGGCGGCGGGCGTCACGGAAGTGCTGGAACGGCTCACCCGGCGGGTCGACCTGGTGCAGATGGCGGTGCGGGGCGGTGCGGCCGGGTCACTGCCGGACGACGTGGACACCGCACGGCAGCTGCTGATCGTCAACGACTTCCCGCACGACTTCGACGACCGGGCCATCACCCGGCTGCGCTACCTCGCGGACGAGGGCCCGGCGGTCGGCGTGCACCTGCTGCTGGTGGCGGACCGTGCGGACGCCGCCGCCTACGGCCCCCTGCTGGACCCGCTGTGGCGCTCGCTGATGCGCCTCACCCCGGTCCCCGACGAACACTTCGCCGACCCCTGGGTGGGCCATGCCTGGACCTATGAGCCCGCGCTGGTGCCGGTCGGCAGCCGGATCGTGGAACAGGTGCTCGGCGAGGTCGCGGTCGCCTTGATCAAGCACAAGTAAAGCCACCCTGAGCTGGGGCTTTGGTCTTCTCTTTGCCTTCTGCTTTACCAATGCTTGGTAATTGGGGTACTGTCTTCTCAGCGGAGGGGAGTACTCCCTGACTGCGGCGCACCCGTCAATACGGACCGGTTCCGGTCCCGGGGCGTCGGCCCCCGTGCGGGTGGAAGAGACCTCCGGCAGTGACAACGCATCTGTGCTTGCCATCTCGAAATGCCGGAGGTTGCCGTGGAAGTTTCCATGACCCTGTGGGTCCTGACCATCGTGGGCCTGGCCGCCCTGATCGGAATCGACTTCCTCATCGGGCGCAAGCCCCATGAGGTCTCGATCAAAGAGGCCGGTATCTGGACCGTCGTCTGGATCGTCCTGGCCGGCCTCTTCGGCCTCGGCCTGTTCTTCTTCGGCGGCGGACAGCCGGCCGGCGAGTTCTTCGCGGGCTACATCACCGAGAAGTCGCTGAGCGTCGACAACCTCTTCATCTTCGTCCTGATCATGACGAAGTTCGCGGTTCCCGCGCTCTACCAACGGCGCGTCCTGCTCATCGGCGTCCTCATAGCCCTGGTGCTGCGAGCGGTGTTCATCGCCGCCGGAGCCGCGATCGTCACCAGCTTCTCCTGGGTGTTCTACCTCTTCGGCGCCTTCCTGATATGGACCGCCTGGAAGCTCGTCCAGGAGGCCCGCGCCGACGACGAGGGTGAGGAGGAGTTCGAGGAGAACCGGCTGCTGAAGGCCGCGGAACGCAGGTTCGGCGTGGCCGACCGGTACCACGGCACCAAGCTGTGGATCCGGCAGAACGGCAAGCGGATCATGACCCCGATGCTGGTCGTGATGCTCGCCATCGGCACCACCGACATCCTGTTCGCCCTGGACTCGATCCCCGCGATCTTCGGCCTGACCCAGGACCCGTACATCGTCTTCACCGCCAACGCCTTCGCCCTGATGGGCCTGCGCCAGCTGTACTTCCTCCTCGGTGGCCTGCTGAAGAAGCTGGTCCACCTCTCGTACGGCCTGTCGGTCATCCTCGGCTTCATCGGCGTGAAGCTGGTGCTGCACGCCCTGCACGAGTCGGGCGTCCCGGTGCCCGAGATCAGCATCCCGGTCTCGCTCGGCGTGATCTGTGCCGTCCTGGTCGTCACCACGGTCACCAGCCTCATGGCCTCCAGGAAGCAGGCGGCCGTCGCGGCGGGCGCCGACTCCGAAAGCGCGGAGAAGAAGGAGTCCGTGGACGTCTGACCCCACGGCTCGCACGGCGGCTCGTAAAGGCCGCCGCCCACAGGGAGGGCCCTCCGCTTGCGGAGGACCCTCCTTCGGACACGATCGGACACGCGGAGCTCGGCCCGAGCCGGTCCGGGGCGCCGCAGGGAAGGGACGGAAGCATCCGGAACGAACAGAATGCGAACCATGTGGCACTCTGCGACGATCGCGGCATGATCACTTGGCTGCGATCGCTCGCCCGGCGATGGACGATCCCCGTGCCGGTGCTCGCGGTCGTCCTGCTGATCCTCACCTGGCACCGTGCCATGCCGGGCCCGGTCATCGCCCTGGTGACGGTGGTGCTCGCCGGGGCCGTCCTCGCGGCGGTGCACCATGCCGAGGTGATAGCCCACCGCATCGGCGAACCCCTCGGCTCCCTGGTGCTGGCCATCGCCGTCACGGTCATCGAGGTGGCGCTGATCGTCACGCTGATGGCCGACGGCGGTGACAAGAGCTCTACCCTGGCCAGAGACACCGTCTTCGCCGCCGTGATGATCACCTGTAACGGCATCGTCGGTATCTGTCTGCTCGTCGCCTCGCTGCGGCACGGCACCGCCGTCTTCAACCCCGAGGGCTCCGGCGCCGCGCTCGCGACGGTCGCCACCCTCGCCACGCTGAGCCTGGTGCTGCCGACCTTCACCACCAGCAAGCCGGGACCGGAGTTCTCCACACTCCAGTTGACCTTCGCCGCGCTGTCCTCACTGATCCTCTACGGCCTGTTCGTGACCACCCAGACGGTGCGGCACCGGGACTACTTCCTGCCCATCACCCGGCAGGGCGAGGTCATCAACAACGAGGACCACGCCAGCCCCCCGTCCAAGCGCACGGCCCTGATCAGCCTGGGCCTGCTCGCACTGGCGCTGGTCGGGGTGGTCGGCCTGGCCAAGGGCGTGTCACCCGCCATCGAGGCGGGCGTGGCGGCGGCCGGTCTGCGCCAGGCCGTCGTAGGTGTGATCATCGCCCTGCTCGTGCTGCTCCCGGAGACCATCGCCGCGTTGCGGGCCGCGCGCCGGGACCGTGTGCAGACCAGCCTCAACCTCGCGCTCGGCTCGGCGATGGCCAGTATCGGACTGACCATCCCGGCCGTGGCGCTGGCCTCCCTCTGGCTGCCGGGACCGCTCGTCCTCGGCCTCGACCCCGTCCATATGCTGCTGCTCGCGCTGACGGTGGTGGTCGCCTCCCTGACCGTGGTGCCGGGCCGGGCCACCCCCTTGCAGGGCGGTGTCCATCTGGTGCTGTTCGCGGCCTACCTGGAGCTGGCGATCAACCCCTGACCGAGCCGGCCACCGGTTCCACCGCGGGCACCGGTGCCGGGTGCGTCTCCGGCAGCAGCGCGAAGCATCCCAGGCTGAGCAGCGCCATGCCGGTCAGATAGCCGCCCACGCCCCAGGGGACGCGCCCGCCGCCCTGTACGAGCGCCGTGGCCACGATCGGGGTGAGCGCACCACCGAGCACCCCGCCGAGGTTGTAGCCCACCGCGGCGCCCGTGCAGCGCACCCGGGCGTCGAACAGCTCCGGCAGATAGGCGGAGACCACCGAGAACACGGTGACGAAGGCGAGCAGCGCGCCCAGCATCCCGAGGAACATCAGCAGCGGCTCGCCGGTCGCCAGCAGCGAGACCATGGGCAGCATCCACAGCGCGCAGGCCGCGCATCCGGTCACGCACAGCGGTCGGCGCCCGTAGCGGTCGCCGAGCAAGGCCGCGGCGGGGATGAGCGGGGCCTGCACGAGCACCGCCGCCATGACGCAGGTCAGCATGACGCTCCGGCTCACGTCGAGCCGTTCCGTGGCGTACGACAGCGACCAGGTCGTCACCGCGTAGAACACCGCGTACCCGGCGGACAGCGCCCCCGCGGCCAGCAGCACCAGCCGTCTGTGGTGCCGTACGACCTCCATGAAGGGCACGCGTGCGTGGTCGTCGATCTCCAGGAACCTGGGGCTCTCGGCGAGTGACGAACGCAGCCACAGACCCGCCAGCGCGGGCACCGCGGCCGCCCAGAACGGCACCCGCCAGCCCCACTGCGCGAACTGCGCGTCGGAGAGCCCGGTGGACAGCGCCAGCGTCACTCCGTTGGCGAGCACGAAACCGATCGCGGGCCCCAGCTGCGGAATGCTCGACCACAGGGCGCGCCGTCCGGCGGGGGCGTGTTCGACGGTGAGCAGTACGGCCCCGCCCCACTCGCCGCCGAGCCCGAGCCCTTGCAGAAACCGCAGCAGCAGGAGCAGTACGGGCGCGGCCACGCCGATCGAGGCGTACGAGGGCACACAGCCCACCGCGATCGTCGAAACGCTGGTGAGCAGTAGCGAGGCGATGAGCACCGGCCGCCGTCCGCGCCGGTCCCCGAGATGCCCGAACAGCACCGAGCCCAGCGGCCTGGCCACGAAACCCACGCCGAACGTCGCGAACGCCGCCAGCGTCCCGGTGGCCGGCGAGAAGGAAGGGAAGAACAGCGGCCCGAGGACCAGCGCGGCCGCGGTCCCGTAGGCGTAGAAGTCGTAGAACTCGACCGCGGTGCCGGCGAGGGATGCGGCGGCCAGGCGCGGCAGAGAGGCTGTGGTGACAGCGCGTACGTCGTGCATGGTGCTTCAACTACCCACCGTGATCACGGGTTACGGGGGCGTACAGGGGTGACCGAGTGGCCGAAGCGCGCGCCCGGGGCGAGTGGGGCACGGGGCCGGAGCGCACGCCGGAGCCGTGATAGACCGGGGTCGAGCGGCGGTCGCGGACGCACCGCCCTGAACGACCGGAGGAACCGTGCCCCGCACCCTGGCCAACGCCCCGATCATGATCCTCAACGGGCCCAACCTGAATCTGCTGGGCCAGCGCCAGCCGGAGATCTACGGCAGGGAGACACTTGCCGACGTCGAGGCGCTGTGCGCCGAGGCGGCGGCCGCGCACGATGGCACGATCGACTTCCGGCAGTCCAACCACGAGGGCGAACTGGTCGACTGGATCCACGAGGCGCGCCTGGGCCACTGCGGCATCGTCATCAACCCCGGCGCCTACTCGCACACTTCGGTGGCGATCCTGGACGCGCTCAACACCTGCGACGGCATGCCCGTCCTCGAGGTGCACATCTCCAACATCCACCAGCGCGAGACGTTCCGGCACCACTCGTACGTCTCGCTGCGTGCCGACGGCGTGATCGCGGGCTGCGGCGTACAGGGCTACGCGTTCGGCGTCGAGCGTGTCGTGGCACTCCTGGGCGCGACACGGGCCGACGCGTAGCCCCCTGCCGCGCGGGGGCCGCGGCGGTCCTACAGGCGACCCGCCTCGACGATCCGCCGCAGGAAGCGCCGGGTGCGTTCCTGCTGCGGATCCCCGAACACCTGCTCGGCGGTGCCGTGTTCGAGGACGACCCCGCCGTCCAGGAAGCACACCTGGTCGGCGACGTCCCGCGCGAAGCCCATCTCATGGGTGGCCAGCACCATGGTCATGCCCTCGTCCTTCAGCCCCCGGACCACCTCCAGCACCTCGCCCACCAGTTCGGGGTCGAGCGCGGCCGTGATCTCGTCCAGCAACAACAGCCGGGGCCGCACGGCGAGCGCCCGTACGATCGCCACCCGCTGCTGCTGGCCGCCGCTGAGCCGGTCCGGGTAGGCATCCGCCTTGCCGGCCAGCCCGAGGCGCTCCAGCAGCCCCCTGGCCCGCTCCTCGGCCTCGGCGCGGGAGACGCCGTGCACCCGGCGCGGAGCGAGCGTGATGTTGTCCAGCACGGTCATGTGCGGGAAGAGGTTGTACGCCTGGAAGACCACGCCGATCCGGCGCCGTACCGCGTCCTGGTCGGCCCGGGGATCGGTGATCTCCTCGCCGTCCAGCCAGATCGCGCCGTCGTCGATCTCCTCCAGGAGGTTGGCGCACCGCAGCAGCGTCGACTTCCCGGACCCGGAGGCGCCGATCAGCGCGGTCACCGTGTGCGGGGCGACCTCCAGGTCGACGTCCCGCAGGACCACCGACTCGCCGAAGGTCTTGCGGACCGACTCCATACGCAGCACAGGCGCGTCGCTCATAGGGATCCCCCCTGTTCCCGCCGCCGGTCAAGGCGGGCCGTCACCCAGTCCGTGAAGCGGGTCATCGGAATGGTCAGCGCCACGAACACGAGGCCCGCCACGATGTACGGCGTGTAGTTCAGGCTGCGGCCCACGATGATGTCGGCCGCCCGTACGGCGTCCACCGCGCCGCCGATCGACACCAGGCCGGTGTCCTTCTGGAGCGACACCAGGTCGTTGAGCAGCGGCGGCACCTGCCGGCGCACCGCCTGGGGCAGCACCACGTAGCGCAGGGCCTGGCGGTTGGTCAGACCCAGCGAGCGGGCCGCCGCGCGCTGGGAGGGGTGGATCGACTCGATACCGGCCCGGAACACCTCGGCCACGTACGCCGCGTACGTCAGCGTCAGCGCCGTACCGCCGAGCAGCACCGGATCGACCGTCACGCCCTGGAGCCGCAGCGCCGGCACACCCAGCACCACGATCATCAGATTGATGATCAGCGGCAGCCCGCGGAAGAAGTCGGTGTACGCCGCCGCCAGCACCCGCAGCGGGAAGAACACCGGGCCGCGCAGGGTGCGCGCGATCGCGATCAGCATGCCGAGGACCAGGACGGCGACACCGCAGATCAGCAGCAGGCGGACGTTCAGCCACAGCCCTTCGAGGACCTTCGGGAGCGCCTCGCGCGCGTACTGGGCGCTGAAGAACGTCTCCTTGGTGCGCGGCCAGCCGGGCGCGTCGACCACGACCAGGTAGAGCACCGCGGCGGTGACCAGGGTGGACAGCGCCGCGACGGCCGTCGCGCGGCGGGTCCGTGCCCGCTTGTGGCGTTCGCGCTCCAGCCGCCGCGCGGAGGGCACGTAGTCGTCGCCGGGCATGCCGTCCTTGTCGTCGGCCCCCTCTCGCGCCGACTCGCCCTTGGTGACGGTCACTTGAGCACCGGGGCGCCGACGGCATCGGACAGCCACTGCTGGTCGAGCCGCGCCAGCGTGCCGTCCTTGCGCAGGGCGTCGACGGCGCCGCTCACGCACGGGGTCAGCGCGCTGCCCTTGTCGAGTACCAGGCCGAACTGCTCGGGCGTGCCGCCCTGGTTCTCGAACTGGCCGACGATCTTGGCGTTCGTCACCTCGGCCGAGGTGATGTAGAACGCGGTCGGCAGGTCGGTGACGACGGCGTCGACCTGACCGTTCTTCAAGGCGGACTTGGCCTGGTCGTTCTTGGCGTAGACGGCGGGGTCCTGCTTCGGCTTCACCACGTCGGTGATGTAGTCGAGGCTGGTCGTGCCCACCTGGGCGCCCAGTTTGAGGCCGCGCAGGTCCGCGATGCTCTTCGCCTCGGCGGCCTTGCCGCCCTTGAGCGCGATGACGGCCTGGCGCACGTCGTAGTAGCCGGAGGAGAAGTCGACGGCCTTTTTGCGTTCGGTGCTGATCGAAACCTGGTTGATGTCGAAGTCGAAGGTCTTCACACCGGGCGCGAACGCCTTGTTGAACGGCACGCTCTGCCAGACCACCTTGTCCTTGCCGTACCCGAGCTGTTCGGCCACGGCGTAGGCGACCGCGGATTCGAAGCCCTTGCCGTTGGCGGGCTTGTCGTCCTTGAACCACGGCTCGTAGGCGGGCTCGTCCGTCGCGATGGTCAGCTTCCCGGACGTCTTGGTGGCCTGCTTGCCCTTGGCACAGCTCGCGGCGGCCGAACCGGGCGCGGTGGCCGACGACTTCGCCTCGGGCTGCGGGGCGCAGCCGACGGCGGTGGCGAGCAGGGCGAGGGTGGCGGCCGCTACCGCGCGGCGCACTGTGCGAGAAGCGAGGTGCATGGCGGGAGAGTGGCAGCGAACTCGGCCTTTGTCGAGGTCACGACCATTTTTGTCCGCATAGTGGGAGCGGGTGTTGCGGCCGTGTGAACGCGGGCCGGGGCGACGGTACAGGGGCCCCGGCCCGGGCCGCCGGCCCAGGGCAGGGTGGGCAGACCGGCGGCCCTGCCGCTCGGGAGCCGTCCCGGGCGGGGCCGCGACCAGTTGACCGCGCGCCGCCGGCTCGGGGGAACGTGCGTGTGCGCCGGGCGCGTGCGAAGCGTTCACACGGGGCGCGCGGAACGGCATTCGCGCCGGGCGCACGTGCGGGTCGGACGGCACGCCTCTTACGGGCGGCCGGAGTTCACCACCCGCGCGCGTGCCACTCCGGCAGATGCGGGCGCTCGGCGCCGAGCGTGGTGTCGTCGCCGTGTCCCGGGTAGACCCAGGTCTCGTCCGGCAGCGCGTCGAAGATCTTCGTCTGCACGTCGTGGATCAGGCTGGCGAACGCCTTCGGGTCCTTGCGCGTGTTGCCGACGCCGCCCGGGAAGAGGCAGTCGCCGGTGAAGACGTGCGGATGGCCGTGCGGGTCGTCGTAGACCAGCGCGATGGAGCCCGGTGTGTGCCCGACGAGGTGGCGCGCGGTGAGTTCCACCCGGCCCACCCGGATGACGTCGCCGTCGTCCACGAGCACGTCGGTGGCCACCGGGATGCCGGGCGCGTCCTCGCGCCCGGCGTGCGTGCGCGCGCCCGTCGCGGCCACGACCTCGGCGAGCGCCTGCCAGTGGTCGCCGTGCTGGTGGGTGGTGACGACGGACGCGATGCCGTCGTCACCGATCATCCCCAGGAGCGTCCGCGGCTCGTTCGCGGCGTCGATCAGCAGCTGCTCGTCGGTGGCCCGGCAGCGCAGCAGATAGGCGTTGTTGTCCATTGGCCCGACCGCGATCTTCGTGATCATCAGGTCCTTGAGCTCATGCACATCCGCCGGTCCGCCGACCCTGACCTCGCCCGTGTACGTCATGGTGATCAGCCTATGCCGTTCGCGACGGCGGCGACGCCTCACCGGCACAAGCGGTCCGAACCGCGGACATCCTCACCGGATCACGTGGATATCCGGCAGCACGGAGGCGTCGACACCCTCCCGCTCGAGCACCCGCCGGGCGAGCTCCCGCGCCCGGCCCCACCCGGCGTCCTCGAACAGGGCCGCCGTGGCCCACCGGTCCGGGGAGGGATCGCGGGTCATCTCGTCGAAGATCGAATCGATCGCCCTCAGGTCAGGCAGGGCAGCGGGGTGGAGGAGGCCCTCCTCCACCAACTGCCCGGCCATACGGAAGCCGTGATCGAGATCGAGCGCGATCTCATCCGTCACGACACCGTGCCTCTTCAGCCACGCCGTCTGCGCCGGCGCAGACGCGGCGACGACGGTGAGCGCCTCTGTCAGGAGGCGACGGCGAAACGCGGCATCAGGAGTCCTCACGCCTTGATCGTCACACACCTCCGAACCGGAGCGCCCACCTTTTCGCCCGGCACCTTCGCCCGGCACCTTCGTCCGGCGGTGGCAACCGCTCTGCCGTGCCGCGGGTTCAAAACCTAGAGCGGCGGGAGCTTCGGCAGGGCCTCGCCGTCCGTCGTCAGGGCGGAGCCGTCGCGGCGGCCGGCGAGCCAGCCCAGCAGGTCGGCCGGGGTGCCCGTGACGGTGATCTCGGGCTTGTCCGCGGGCCTTCCCGTGGTCCACTCGTGCGTGCCGTCCGTCACACGGGTCGCGGGAACGTCGGGGTTGCCGGAGAAGCGCCGGGTGAGGAAGTCGGTCTCGCGCTCCAGGAACTCGGCCGGGAGGTCCTCCAGGTCGTACCCGATCCCGAGGTCCACATGGTGCAGCTCCACCTCTCCCCACCGGCGGAACGGCACCCGGGCCGCGTCGTCGGTGACCCCGTTGCGCAGCTCCACCGTGCGCGTCCAGTCCGCGGGCGCGTCCCCCGCCGCCCGGAACCGCTCGGCGGTCTCGCGCAGGTCGGCGAGCTGGGTCTCCAGAGGGCGCGCGGCGCCGTCGTCGATGTCGGCGTCCCGCGCCTCGGCGCTCGCGTACATGGGACGGCCCTCGAGGACGTTCACGAGCGCGTCCGCGTTGCGGGCGAGGTGGGCGAGGACATGGCCGCGGCTCCAGCCGGGAAGCCGTGACGACTCGGCGAGTGAGGCGTTGTCCAGTTGTGCGACCGCGTTGAGCAGCCGCTCGGTCGCGTCACGTACACATGCCAGGTCATGAGCGTGATCAATCATGGGCTCGACCCTAGCCCCGCCACACGTTCGGGTGAAGCTGGCGAAGCTCGTCCGTAATTCGAATGCGCGTGCTATATGGTCGAAGACGGCGTCGGGCATGCTGGAAGGCCGGGGGTTGTTATGCAACCGAGCAATCCGACCGGCGTTGTCAGTGGCTCCCCCTAGTGTGAAGAGGCACAGGGGCTTCGCCCCTGTCACTTCTCCCAAGAAAGGTGCGGACCGGCGTGGCCGACCGTCTCATCGTCCGTGGCGCGCGCGAGCACAACCTGAAGAATGTCTCGCTCGACCTGCCTCGCGACTCGCTCATCGTCTTCACGGGCCTGTCCGGGTCGGGCAAGTCCTCCCTGGCCTTCGACACGATCTTCGCCGAGGGCCAGCGGCGCTACGTGGAGTCGCTTTCCTCGTACGCACGGCAGTTCCTCGGACAGATGGACAAGCCGGACGTCGACTTCATCGAGGGCCTGTCCCCGGCCGTCTCCATCGACCAGAAGTCGACCTCGCGCAACCCCCGCTCGACCGTCGGCACCATCACCGAGGTCTACGACTACCTCCGGCTGCTCTTCGCGCGCATCGGCAAGCCGCACTGCCCCGAGTGCGGCCGCCCGATCTCGCGCCAGTCGCCGCAGGCCATCGTGGACAAGGTGCTGGAGCTGCCGGAGGGGAGCCGCTTCCAGGTGCTCTCGCCGCTGGTGCGCGAGCGCAAGGGCGAGTTCGTCGATCTCTTCGCCGACCTCCAGACCAAGGGCTACTCCCGCGCGCGCGTGGACGGCCAGACCATCCAGCTGTCCGAACCGCCGACTCTGAAGAAGCAGGAGAAGCACACCATCGAGGTGGTCGTGGACCGCCTCACGGTGAAGGACTCCGCCAAGCGTCGCCTCACCGACTCCGTGGAGACCGCTCTCGGCCTGTCCGGCGGCATGGTCGTGCTCGACTTCGTGGACCTCCCCGAGGACGACCCCGAGCGCGAGCGCATGTACTCGGAGCACCTGTACTGCCCGTACGACGACCTGTCCTTCGAGGAGCTGGAGCCGCGCTCCTTCTCCTTCAACTCGCCCTTCGGCGCGTGCCCCGAGTGCACCGGCATCGGCACCCGCATGGAGGTCGACGCCGAGCTGATCGTCCCGGACCCCGACAAGTCCCTGGACGAAGGCGCCATCCACCCCTGGTCGCACGGACACACCAAGGACTACTTCGGCCGCCTGATCGGCGCCCTCGCGGACGCGCTCGGCTTCCGTACGGACATCCCGTTCGCGGGCCTGCCGCAGCGCGCCAAGAAGGCCCTGCTGTACGGCCACAAGACCCAGATCGAGGTGCGCTACCGCAACCGGTACGGCCGCGAGCGGGTCTACACCACGCCCTTCGAGGGCGCGGTGCCCTTCGTCAAGCGCCGGCACAGCGAGGCCGAGAGCGACGCCAGCCGCGAGCGCTTCGAGGGCTACATGCGCGAGGTGCCCTGCCCCTCCTGCGAGGGCACCCGCCTGAAGCCGATCGTTCTCGCCGTCAGCGTCATGGGGAAGTCGATCGCCGAGGTCTCGGCGATGTCCATCAGCGACTGCGCGGAGTTCCTGGGCGAGCTGAAGCTCAGCGCCCGCGACAAGAAGATCGCCGAACGCGTGCTGAAGGAGGTCAACGAGCGACTGCGCTTCCTGGTCGACGTCGGCCTGGACTACCTCTCGCTCAACCGCGCGGCCGGCACCCTCTCCGGCGGCGAGGCCCAGCGCATCCGCCTGGCCACCCAGATCGGCTCCGGCCTGGTCGGCGTGCTGTACGTGCTGGACGAACCCTCCATCGGTCTGCACCAGCGCGACAACCACCGGCTGATCGAGACCCTGGTCCGGCTGCGCGACATGGGCAACACGCTCATCGTCGTGGAGCACGACGAGGACACCATCAAGGTCGCCGACTGGGTGGTGGACATCGGCCCCGGTGCCGGTGAGCACGGCGGCAAGGTGGTGCACAGCGGCTCCCTGAAGGAGCTGCTCGCCAACACCGAGTCGCAGACCGGCGCCTACCTCTCCGGTCGCAAGGCCATCCCGCTCCCGGACATCCGGCGCCCCCGCGACCCCTCGCGCCAGCTCACCGTGCACGGCGCCCGCGAGAACAACCTCCAGGACATCGACGTGTCCTTCCCGCTGGGCGTGTTCACGGCCGTCACGGGCGTTTCGGGATCCGGCAAGTCCACCCTGGTCAACGACATCCTGTACACCCACCTGGCGCGCGAGCTGAACGGCGCGCGCACCGTCCCCGGCCGCCACACGCGCGTGGCGGGCGACGACCTGGTGGACAAGGTGGTCCATGTCGACCAGTCGCCGATCGGCCGCACCCCGCGGTCCAACCCGGCGACCTACACCGGCGTCTTCGACCACGTCCGCCGCCTGTTCGCCGAGACCACCGAGGCCAAGGTCCGCGGCTACCTGCCCGGGCGTTTCTCCTTCAACGTCAAGGGCGGCCGCTGCGAGAACTGCGCGGGCGACGGCACCATCAAGATCGAGATGAACTTCCTCCCGGACGTCTACGTCCCGTGCGAGGTCTGCCACGGCGCCCGGTACAACCGGGAGACCCTGGAGGTCCACTACAAGGGCAAGTCCATCGCCGAGGTGCTGAACATGCCGATCGAGGAGGCCATGCACTTCTTCGAGGCGGTCCCGGCGATCTCCCGCCACCTGAAGACGCTGCACGACGTCGGCCTCGGCTATGTCCGCCTCGGCCAGTCCGCCACCACGCTCTCCGGCGGCGAGGCCCAGCGTGTCAAGCTCGCCAGCGAACTCCAGAAGCGCTCCACCGGACGCACGGTCTATGTGCTGGACGAGCCGACCACCGGTCTGCACTTCGAGGACATCAGCAAGCTGCTGAAGGTGCTCGGCGGCCTGGTCGACAAGGGCAACACGGTCATCGTCATCGAGCACAACCTCGACGTGATCAAGACCGCAGACTGGCTCGTGGACATGGGTCCGGAGGGCGGCGCCGGCGGTGGCCTGGTGGTCGCCGAGGGCACGCCCGAGGAGGTCGCCGGGGTCCCGGCCAGCCACACCGGCAAATTCCTGCGCGAGGTACTCGGCGCCGACCGGGTCAGCGACGCGGAGCCCGTGAAGGCGCCGCGCACCACCAGGAAGACGGCCGCGGCCAGGACACCGGCCAAGAAGACGGTGACGGCCAAGGCCAACAACACGGCGACCAAGAAGGCCGCCGCGGCCACGAAGAAGACGGCTGCGAAGAAGACGGCTACGAAGAAGGCGACGCCCGCGAAGAAGACGACGCGGGCGAGCAAAGCCTGACATCGGGTCAGAAAAGCGGCGCCCCGCGGGAACTCCCCGCGGGGCGCCGTTCGTTCCACCATCAGCCGCACGAACCGGCGGCCGCTCCTTGACAAGAGCAGATGGAATACGGACGGCTCACACGTCACCCAACTCGTCCGCGTACGGCGGCTCCGCCCCCGCCCGGGAACAGGTGATCGCCGCCGCACGCGCCGCGAAGCGCAGCAGCCGCGTCCAGCCCTCCGTCCCGAGGGCGGCCAGTGCCTCCTGCGACAGCGCGTCCAAGGCGGACAGACCGTGCAACAGCGCCGCGTTCACCGTGTCACCGGCGCCGATGGTGTCCACGACATCGACCTTCTCACCGGGCACGGAACACTCCCCGCCGTCCCGGGTGTACACGGTCAGACCCTCGCCGCCCCGGGTCACCACCACGGCCGACGGGCCCTCGGCCAGCCACTCGCGCGGCGTCCCGCCCAGCCATGCCGCGTCCTCCGCGGACACCTTCAGCAGCGTCACCGAGGGCAGCCAGCTCGCGAAACGCGCCCGGTAGGCGTCCGCGTCCGGAATCAGTCCCGCCCGGATGTTCGGGTCGAGCGCGGTGAACAGCCCCTGCCCGGCCGCCCGGCGCATCAGCTCCTCATAGGCGCTCGCCCCCGGTTCCAGGACGAGCGACAGGGTGCCGAAGGACACTGCGCGGGCCTCCGCGGGGAGCGAGGCGGGCGCGGTGAAGAGACGGTCGGCGGTGCCGTCGACATGGAAGGAGTACGACGCCGAGCCGTCGCCGTCGACCGTGGCCACCGCGAGGGTCGTCGGCTCCGGCCCGCGCTGGACGCCCGCCACCTCGACCCCGGCCCGCCGCAGCCCGTCGAGCAGGGCCTCGCCGAAGGCGTCGTACGACGTCCGGGAACAGAAGGCGGTGGGAGAGCCGAGCCGGCCGAGAGCCAGGGCGGTGTTGTACGGGCCGCCGCCGGGCGCCGGTTTCAGGGCCGCGAGGGCGCCGGGGCCCTGCGGTACCAGGTCGATCAGTGCCTCACCGGCGACGACGATCACGAGGTGGTTCCCTTCTCGGACGGGGGCTCGGGCGGGATCTCGGACAGGGCGGCCGACGCGGGGGGCGCGGCTGCCTCGGGCCGCCCGGGTTCCTCCGGGCAGCCGCAGGATGTGCGGTGGACGAACGCGCAGGGCAGCCGCACGGTCCGGGACGGCCGGTCCGGCTCGGCGAGGCGTTCCAGGAGCAGTCGTACGGCCCGGGCGCCCAGTTCCCTGCTGGGCTGGGCGATGGCGGTGAGCCGGGGCGAGAAGAGATCAGCCCAGGGGAAGTCGTCGAAACAGCACAGGGCGATGTTGTCGGGCACGGACCGGCCGTGTCGGCGCAGGGCGCGCAGGGCGCCGAGGGTCATCGCGTTGTTGGCGGTGACGAGCGCGGTGGGTGGATCGGGGAGGGCGAGCAGGGTGGTGGCGGCCAGCTCGGCACCGGCGGACTCGGAGTTGCCGGACACCAGGAGACGGTCGTCGTGCGCGAGGCCCGCGGCGGCGAGGCCGTCCTGATAGCCCGTGACGCGCTCACGCGTCGTGCTGAGCCCCGCCAGCCCGGCGATCAGGCCGATCCTGCGGTGTCCCAGTCCGGCGAGATGGGCGACGAGGCGGGCCGTCGGCCCGGTGCTTTCCGCGCAGACCTGATCGAAGAACGGGGCGCCCGTGGCCGCGGCGGTGGCCGTCCCGTCGCTGGATCCGGGCGGGTCGATCAGCCGGTCCAGGAACACGGTCGGTACGGCATGGCGGCCGAGGTAGCCGACCAGCTCGCCCGGCTGCGCGGACGGGGCGACGATCATGCCGTCCACCCGGCGCTCATGGAGGAGCTGCGCGACCTTGCGCTCCTGGAGGGGGTCGTCGTGCGGATCGGCCAGGAGCAGCCCGTAACCGGCCTCCAGGGCCGCGGTCTCGACGCCCTGGAGGATCTCGGTGAAGTACGGATTGCTGATCGCCGACACCGCGAGCCCGATGGAGCGGGTGCGGGCGGTCACCAAGGAACGGGCCAGGGTGTTGGGGGTGTAGCCGAGGACGTCCACCGCGTCCAGGACGGCCCGACGGGTGCCGGGCGAGACCGGGCGGGTGCCGTTGAGGACGTGGGAGACGGTCGCCACGGAGACTCCGGCGCTCCGCGCGACGTCCGCCATGGTGGCCATGGTGCCCCCTTCCCGCAGCCCGCCGTACGGGCGCTCGGCCGGGAACGTACCCCATCGGCCGACCCCGCGTAAACGCTTGCGCAAGCGTTTACGCGGGGTCGGCCGATGGGGTACGTTCCCGGCCGCGCGCCCGTACGCCGGGCTGCGGGAAGGGCGCACCATGGCCACCA
>NZ_MUNF01000133.1 GCF_002154555.1 Streptomyces murinus | reverse complement strand
CGACCTAGGGGCGGGATAGGGGTGTGGCCGTCAAACACCCCCTCGTACGGTCGGAACAACGGACCACTCGAAGACCTGTTCCTTGAGTAATCATCCTGGAGAAACACGTGGGAACAGCCACCGCCCCGGGGCGGGAAAACGTCAGCAGCAATCAAACCCCTATCTACGTCCTCTTCGACGCGGAAACCGTCGAATCCCCCGAGAAACTGACCCGCGATCACTTCGTCCGGCTCGCCGCCGGCACCCTGGGCGCCGTCGTCGTGCGCAACTTCGCCTCCGCCGAGGAGAACGCGGGGGTCCTGCGCGGTCTCGACACCTGCCCCATGGGCTCCTACGACGAGGAGATCGTCGTACCCCGGATCCCCAAGCTGGGCCCGGCCGCGTACGACCACTACGACGCCCACGGGCTGGGCGGCGCCTACTGGCAGGACGCCGAGGAGTCCGCGCGCCACCGCTCCGTCCTGCTCGACGGCGGCGACCCGGTGCGGCCGGCCGTGGACCGCATCCACCGTGCCTGGGGCGGCGCGATGCGCCCCGCCACCGCGGACGGCCGCGAGATGTACGCCGGGATGATCCGCGAGACCACCGGCGGCATGAAGATGCACTGGGACGAGATCGGCCGTGAGATGCCCGGCACCCTCGACGAGCCGGTCATCGCGCAGCTCGGCTTCAACTGGTACCTGTCCATGCCCGCGGCGGGCGGCTCCACCAAGATCTTCCGCCGCCGCTGGCTGCCGGGCGACGAGGCCTACCGCGACGGCTACGGCTACGCCGAGGAACTCGCCGAGCGCGAGCCCGGCGTCGTGGTCACCCCCCGCGCCGGCGACGCGGTGTTCTTCGACCCCCGCAACTACCACACGGTGCGCGGCAACGAGGGCCCCGGCCGCCGGGTCGCCCTGTCGTTCTTCCTCGGCCTCACCGCCGACGGCACGCTCACCTACTGGTCCTGACATGACCGGACGGCGCACAGCGGTGGTCAGCGGCGGCACCCGGGGTCTCGGGCTGGCCCTCAGTCTGCGCCTCGCCCGTCTCGGCCACCACGTCTACGCCCTCTACCGCGGAGACAAGGCCGCCGCCGACGAGGCGGCGGCCGCCGGCCGCGGCCGGATCGAGCCGGTACGCCTGGACGTGGCCCGGCCCGAGCAGGTGCGGGCAGGTTGTGAGCGGATCCTCGCCGCGGGCGGCGCCCCCGAGGTGCTCGTCAACAACGCGGGCGTCAACCGCGACCGGCCCTTCCTCGACCTTGAGGACGAGGACTGGGAGGAGGTCCTCGCGGTCAACCTGTCCGGCCCGTTCCGGCTCACCCGGGCGCTGGCCCCCGCGATGCTCGCCGCGGGCGGTGGCACCGTCGTCAACGTGGGTGCCACCACCGCGATCCGGCCCCGTGCGAACGGCGCGAACTACTGCGCCGCCAAGGCCGGACTGCTGCAACTGACCAAGTGCCTGGCACTGGAACTGGCCCCGACCGTGCGGGTCAACGCCCTGATCCCCGGTTTCACCGACACCCCCGAGGTCGTGGAGCGCTACCGCCTCGACGATCCGGGTCGGCGCGCGGAGATCCTGCGCACGATCCCCGCCGGGCGCATCGGCACCCCACAGGACGTCGCCGATGCCCTGGAATTCCTGGTGACCGCCACGAGCGGCTATGTCACCGGCCAGCAGATCATCGTGGACGGCGGGAATTTCATGGGATAGCCGCCCCTCCCCGAGTTCCCTGAAACGGCCCGCCCGCTCACCTCGCCAAAGAATTCCGCCAATGCTCGGAGAGGATTTCCATGCGTCTGACCCAGGAACAGACAGACCGCTATCACGAGGACGGATTCCTGCTGCTGGATTCCCTCTTCTCGGCCGATGAGACCGCGGTGCTCGGCGCGGCGTTCGAACGGGACGCTGCGGTCCCCGGCCCGCAGCGTGTCGTCGAGGAGGACGGCGAGCGGGTCCGCGCCGTCTATGCCTCCCACCAGCGCCAGCCGGAGTACGCCGGACTGATCCGCGACCCCCGGCTGCTCGTCCCGGCGCACCAACTGCTCGCCGAGGATGTCTACCTCTACCAGCTGAAGATCAACGCCAAGCCGGCCTTCGGCGGTGAGAAGTGGGCCTGGCACCAGGACTACGCGGCCTGGCGCATCGCCGACAACCTGCCCGCCCCCCGCCAGGTCAACGTGGCCATCTTCCTCGACGACGTCGACGAGTTCAACGGCCCGGTCATCTTCCTGCCCGGCTCGCACCGCTCCGGACTCGTCCAGTCCGGCCGGCACGCCACCCGCTCGGAGCAGCACCTCGACCCGGACGACATCTCCCTCACCCCCGAGCAGCTGGCCGGCCTGGTCGCCGAGCGCGGCATGGTCAGCCCCAAGGGCCCGGCCGGCTCGGTGGTGCTGTTCTCCTCCGAGATCGTGCACGGCTCGGCCCCCAACATGTCGCCGTCGCCGCGCCGGCTCGCCATCATGACGTACAACTCCACCGCCAACCTGCCTAGCTGGTCGGGCGAGCCGCGCCCCGAGTACGTGGTCGGCCGGGACACCGAGCCGCTGGTCCCGCTGGCCGCCGGCTTCCTCGACGCCCTTGAGGGGGCCCTCGTATGAGCAAGGTCGGGGACAAGGCCCGCGCGGTCGTGCTGGAGCGCTTCCGGGAACCGCTGCGGCTGCGGGAGTTCGAGGTCCCGGAGCCACCCGCGGGCGGCATGCTCGTCAGCTGCCGGCACGGCGGGATCTGCGGCACCGATCTGCACCTCCAGCAGGGCCACCTCGCCATCCCCACCCCGCTGGTCCTCGGCCACGAAGGACTGGGCACCGTCGAGGAGTTCGGGCCCGGCACCCCGCACCGGGACGCCGCCGGCGCCGAACTGCGCGCGGGCGACACGGTGATGTGGGCGTCCTCCATCGCCTGCGGCACCTGTGTGCCCTGCCGGCTCCACCGTGAGCCGACGCTGTGCGAGAACCGGCGCACCTACGGCGTCAACCGCGCCCTCGCCGACGGCTCTTCGCTCGCCGGCGCCTGGGCCGAGGCGATCGTGCTGCACGAGGGCGCCACCGTGGTGCGGCTCGACGACGGTGTCGACCCGCTCGCCGCCATGGCCTTCGCCTGCGCCGGACCCACCGTGGTGCACGCCCTGTACGAGCGGCGCCCGGTGCGGCTCGGTGAGACCGTCGTGGTCCAGGGCGCGGGCCCGGTCGGCCTGGCCGCCGCCGCGCTCGCCCAGCTGGCCGGCGCCGCCAAGGTGATCGTGGTCGGCGGCCCGGCGGGCCGGCTCGCCCTCGCGGCCGGGGCCGGCATCGGCGATGTGCACATCGACATCACCGGGCCCGGCGGGGTCGAGGCCGCGCTGGAGCGGGTGCTCGCCGAGACCGGCGGGCGGGGCGCGGACCTGGTGATCGAGTGCGCGGGCGTGCCCGCGGCCGTCGCCCAGGGTCTGACGCTGGCCCGGCGCGGCGGCTCGTACCTGATCATCGGCCAGTACACGGATGCCGGGGACACCCTGCTCAACCCGCACCAGATCGTGTACCGGCAGCTGGACGTGGTGGGCTCCTGGGCGTTCACCGGCGCCCATCTCACCGAGTACGTCCGGCTGTTGCCGGCCCTCACCGCCCGCTTCGACCTGGGCGCGCTGGTCACCTCCTTCCCGCTGGCCGAGCACGAGGCGGCCCTGAGCGCCGTCGCAGGACAGTCGGTGCTGAAGGCGGTCCTGTCCAGCTGACCGGACCTCCGTCGCCCGGTACCACCCGCGCACCCATCACCACAGCCAAGCCCACGACAGCCAAGGGGACACGAGTTCAGATGCGTACAGGAGAGGGGACCACGCCCCCCGGGCACGGCGTCGAGGACGAGGCCGTCGCCGTCGTGGGCATGGCCTGCCGGGTCGCGGGCGCCGACTCGCCGGAGGAGTTCTGGCGACTGCTGGCGAGCGGCACGGACGCGGTCGGCCGTGACGAGGCGACCGGGCGCCGGGCCGGCCGGATCGCGCACAAGGACCGGTTCGACGCGGCGTTCTTCGGTATCTCCCCGCGCGAGGCCGCCGCCATGGACCCGCAGCAGCGGCTGATGCTCGAACTCGCCTGGGAGGCGCTGGAAGAGGCCCGGATCGTCCCGGCCACCCTGCGTGCCACCCCCACGGGCGTCTTCGCCGGGGTCATCAACGACGACTACGCCACCCTGGTGCGGCGCACCGGCCCGGCCGCCGTCTCCGGCCTGACCGCCACCGGTCTGCACCGCGGCATGGTCGCCAACCGCGTCTCCTACCTGCTGGGCCTGCGCGGCCCCAGCCTGACCGTCGACTGCGCCCAGTCCTCCTCGCTGGTCGCGGTCCACCTGGCCTGCGAGAGCCTGCGGCGCGGCGAGTCCGGCCTGGCCCTGGCCGCCGGCGTCAACCTGATCCTCGCCGAGGAGAGCACCCTCGGCATGGAACGCATGGGCGCCCTGTCCCCGGACGGCCGCTGCCGCACCTTCGACGCCGGCGCCGACGGCTACGTCCGCGGGGAGGGCGGGGCCGTCGTCGTCCTCAAGCGGCTCGCCGACGCCCTCGCCGACGGCGACCGTGTGCACGCGGTCATCCGCGGCGGCGCCGTCAACAACGACGGCGCCGCCGCGGATGACCGCGTGCACACGGTCGCCGTCGGCGAGGGCGTCGGCGAGCCGCTTGAGGACGACGACGGCCCCGCCCTCCCCGCGGACGTAGCCGTCGGCGCCGGCGTCGAAGGTGCGGCAGCGGCCGTCCGGGGACAGGGCGCCCATGCGTTCCATGCCGAGGGTGCTCTCCTCGGCGAGGATCAGGTTGACGCCGGCG
>NZ_MUNF01000132.1 GCF_002154555.1 Streptomyces murinus | reverse complement strand
TCGCTCTCCGGCCGGCCGGAGCCACGCATCGCGTCCTCGTACGACGGGAACTCCACGACCTCCACCAGGTGCGCGGTGTCCGAGCGGTCCCGGCCGACCAGGGTGTGCGTCGCCGTCCGCCGCCCCCTGGCCCGCGCGACCCAGTCGTCCATGAGCCGGTTCATCTCGTCCGGCCGGTTCGTCCTGCACTCGATGAGCTGTACGAAGGTCATGGCGCCGCCTCCGGCCCCCCTGATCCGGTCGTCACCCCCAGTTTCCCACCGGATCGCCGTCGGCACCCGCCCGCGGGCCGCGCCTACTGCGGGCCGTACTTGCGCCCGGTGCGGGAGGTGACCCCGCCGAGGAGCCCGCGCGGGGTGACCTTCACCAGGCCCATCAGCGCCTTGTAACGGGGGTCCGGGATCGACAGCGACTTGCCGCGCGCCAGGTCGGCGAGGGCCGCCGCGACCAGCTTGTCGGCGTCCAGCCACATCCAGCCGGGGATGTTGTCCGTGCCCATCCCGGCCCGCTGATGGAACTCGGTGCGCACGAACCCGGGGCACAGCACCATCAGCCGCACCCCGGTGCCGGCCAGGTCCCGCGCCGCGCCCTGGGTGAACTGCACGACCCACGCCTTGGACGCGCCGTAGGTGCCCCGGGGCACGAAGGCCGCCACCGAGGCGACATTGACCACCCCGCCCCGGCCGCGCTCGCGCATCGCCTCGGCCGCCGCCGAGGTCAGCCGCAGCACCGCCTCGCAGTGCACCTTGAGCATCGTCAGCTCGTCCGCCATGGAGACTTCCAGATAGCGGCCCTTGTTGCCGAAACCGGCGTTGTTGATCAGCAGGTCGACCGGGTTCTTGCGGTCCCCGAGCCGGTCGGCGACGGTCTCGATGCCCTTGTCCTCGGAGAGGTCGGCGGGCAGCACCTCCGCCTCGATGCCGTGCCGGTCATGCAGCTCGGTCGCCTGTTCGCGCAGCCGCTTGGCGTCCCGTGCCACCAGGACGAGGTCATGCCCGTCAGCCGCCAGCCGCCGCGCGAAGGCGGCGCCGATCCCCGCGGTCGATCCCGTAATCAGAGCCGTTGTCATGACCCAAGGTTAGTGATCGCGGGCGATCCGGACCTGCCGTGTCCGCCATGCGGTGACGGGCTCTCAGCGGGCCTGCTCCGCGACGTACTTGCGGGCCGCGGCCAGCGCTTCCGGGTGCAGGTCGTCGCCCGCGGCGAGCAGCCGGGGCAGCAGCTCCCGCTCGGTGGTGGTCGCGCGGAACTCCATCGCCGCCGTCACCCCGTGGCCGGGCCGGTGCAGGATCTCGACGGCGTCGCCCGCGCGTATCTCGCCGGGCTCGATCACCCGGAGGTAGGCACCCGTCGCCGCCTTCCGGGTGAACCTGCGGACCCAGCCCGGCTCGCCCAGATGGCCCTGGAAGGTACGGCACGGGACACGGCCCGAGGTCACCTGGAGCACCACCGCCGGACCGATCCGCCAGCGCTCGCCGATCAGCGCCCCGGAGACATCGAGCCCGTCGGTCGTGATGTTCTCCCCGAAGCAGCCGTTGGCCAGGGTGCGGCCCAGCTCGCGCTCCCAGTCGTCCAGGTCCTCGCGCGCGAACGCGTACACCGCCTGGTCGTCCCCGCCGTGATGCTTCAGGTCGCACACCACGTCCCCGGCAAGCCCGCTGCCCGCGATCCCCTTCGGACCCGGCGCGGACACCATGACAGGCCCCTCGACCGGCCTCTTGTCGATGCCCGTCAGGCCGTCCGGATGGCTTGTGTACGGCACCGGGCGGGCCTGTCCGACGTTGACGGAGAGAAGCTTCATGCCCGCACCGTACGGGATCGTTACTCAAAGCGTCGAGCGAATTTCGGACGCCTACCCCAAGATGGCCTTATGCTTGAGGGGTGATCGAGGCCCGTCATCTCCGTGTCCTGCGCGCCGTCGCCGCCACCGGCTCATTCTCGGCGGCGGGGCGTGAGCTGGGCTGCACCCAGCCCGCCGTCAGCCAGCAGATGAAGGCCCTGGAGACCTCCGTCGGCACCCCGCTGCTGATTCGCGCGGGCCGCGAGATGCGGCTGACCCAGGCGGGCGAGGCCCTGGTCAGGCACGCCTCCGGCATCCTCGCCGGGCTCACCGCCGCCGAGGAGGAGGTCGCCGCCATCGCGGGCCTGCGGGCCGGCCGGGTCCGGCTGGTCTCCTTCCCCAGTGGCAGCTCCACCCTGGTCCCCACCGCCCTGGCCGCCCTGCGCGCCGCGCACCCCGGCACCCGGGTCTCCCTGGAGGAGGCCGAACCCCCGCGCTCCGTCGAGCTGCTGCGCGAGGGCGACTGCGATCTCGCCCTGGCCTTCCGCTACGAGGGCGCGTCGGTCACCGAGGACTGGGACGACCTGGTCGTACGCCCCCTGCTGACCGACCGTCTGGTGGCCCTGGTGCCCGAGCGGCACCGGCTCGCGCGCGCGGAGACCGTCGCCATCGGGGAGCTGGCCGAGGAGCCCTGGATCGCGGGCTGCCCGCGCTGCCGGGGCCAGCTGGTCGAGGTCTGCCAGGGTGCCGGGTTCGCGCCGCGCATCGACTTCGCCACCGACGACTATCCGGCGGTCGCCGGCCTGGTGGGCGCGGGTCTGGGCGTGGCCGTACTGCCGCAGCTCGCGGTGGAGTCGGTACGGCCGCGAGGGGTGCGCGCGGTGCGCCTCGAACCCGCGGTGCGGCGGGAGATCGTCGCGCTCACCCTGCCCGATCTGGCACAGGTTCCGGCGGTGGCGGCGACCCTGGAGCAGCTGGCACGGGCGGCCGGGCGCGCGGTGTGACACCGCGTCGCGAAGAAGCCCGGTAGGCGCGAAGAAGCCCGGTAGGGGCTCCAGCTGAGAAGCCCGGTAGGGACCCCGGGCGGCGCCGAGGCGTGAAGCCGCGCGGAGTCGCGGGCGCGCGTGGCGTGCCCGGAGGGGTGGGGGCGCCGGAGTATCCGGCGGACCCTGGATGCAGAAACGTTCCTTCAGTGACTGTGGGCGGTGTCGCCGCCGGTGGTCGAGGCGGCCACCAGACGGTTGCGTGCCCGCCCCATCAGCTCCTCGCGCTCGTCCTCGGTCAGGCCGCCCCAGACGCCGTACGGCTCGCGCACGGCAAGCGCGTGCGCCGCGCACTCCGCACGGACCGGGCACCTCATGCAGACCTCCTTGGCCGAGTTCTCGCGAGCGCTCCGAGCCGCCCCGCGCTCGCCCTCCGGGTGAAAGAAGAGCGAGCTGTCCACCCCGCGGCAAGCAGCCAGCAGCTGCCAGTCCCACAGGTCCGCGTTCGGTCCGGGAAGGCGGGAGAAATCTGCCATTACGTGACCCCTTGTAGCCGTTCTGGGCGGATACGGTGCCAACGACCGTACATCTCCGGTCTAAGGAGATGTAAATATGACTCATTGCGAATCTAGCCCCGAACACTACGAAACGGGAAGAAAAGCAGCTGAATGGGGCATAGGTTGTGATGAAAAGTTGAGGGTCCGTTGGGCATGTCTGCACCGTGTCGGTGCCCTCACGTAGAGTGCCGATGACGGTGTGCAGCCCCGTAACTCTTTCGAGTGACCGTCGTTGAGAGTGCGGAGGCGGTTGAAAACACAAGCGCTCGGGCAGGCGTCCGAGGCGGTCGACCGCACAGGTGAGATTCCGTACCAGCCTGGAGGCTCAAGGTGACGCGCATCAGCTGCGGAGGGCGGTCATGACATCCGTCCTCGTCTGCGACGACTCCCCGCTTGCCCGAGAAGCGCTCCGCCGCGCGGTCGCGACCGTGCCCGGTGTCGAGCGTGTGACGACGGCGGCCAACGGCGAGGAAGTCCTCCGCCGCTGGGGCGCCGATCGCTCCGACCTCATTCTGATGGATGTGCGCATGCCCGGCCTGGGCGGCGTCGAGACGGTGCGCCGATTGCTGTCCGCCGATCCCGGCGCGCGCATCATCATGCTGACCGTCGCCGAGGACCTGGACGGCGTGGCTCTCGCGGTCGCCGCCGGTGCCCGGGGCTATCTGCACAAGGACGCCTCGCGCGCCGAACTGCGGGCCACGGTCACCCAGGCCCTCGCCGACCCGACCTGGAGGCTGGCCCCGCGCCGGCTGCGCTCGGCCGAGATGGGCGCCGCGCCCACGCTCACCGCGCGTGAGATCCAGGTCCTGGAGGGCATGAGCCACGGCCGCTCGAACGCCGAGATCGGCCGTGAGCTGTTCCTCTCCGAGGACACCGTCAAGACCCACGCCCGGCGCCTGTTCAAGAAGCTCGGTGCCTCGGACCGTGCCCACGCGGTGGCCCTCGGCTTCCGCTGGGGCCTGGTCAGGTAGGACCCGGCGGGCCCCGCGTGCCATGCCGCGCGGGGCCGGGCGAGTCCTGGCTCTCGGGGGCCGTCGTGAAGATGCCCCTGGTGCCCGGGACCCTCGCCGGTCCGGCGAGCGGAGCCGCGGCAGACCCCCGGTCGGCGCGGCGCGCCCCGCTCCCGGCGGTGCCGTCCGTGTCGTGCGTCCCCGGCGGCTTCCCGCGCCCCGGTGCCCGTCCCGGCGGGTTCCCGCGCCCCGGTGTCCGTCGCGGCCGGCCGGAAGATACCGCGTACGCTCCGCCAGGACGTGCCGTACGGCGGCGTGCAAGGCGGCCCACCGGACGGGCGCTGCTCGTTTCGGCGCGGATGCCGCATCCTTGAGGGTGTGGAGTCTCTCGGGGACGAGTCGGTCGAGCGGAAGGGGAGGGCGCAGGGGATGAGTGCCGGCGCACCTGCTCATAACGCTTCGGTGCACAACCATCAGCACGATGCGACGGACCGGACGGCCGCAGGGCACCATGGACCGATGCGCGAGGACGAGGCGGGCACGGCCCAGGGGGCGATCGGTGCCCTCGTGCTTCGTGCCGTCGACGGCGACGAACAGGCCACGCACGACCTGCTCGCGCACGTCCATCCGCTGGCGCTGCGCTACTGCCGCACCCGGCTGTCGCGACTGCCCGGTGACGCGCGCCACTTCGTGGAGGACCTCGCCCAGGAGGTCTGTGTCGCCGTCCTGCTCGCGCTGCCCCGCTACCGGGACACCGGGCGCCCCTTCGAGGCGTTCGTCTTCGCCATCGCCTCGCACAAGGTCGCCGACCTCCAGCGCGCCGCGATGCGCCATCCGGGTTCGACCGCCGTGCCCTCCGACGAGATGCCCGAGCGGCCCGACGACTCGCTCGGCCCCGAGGAGCGCGCCCTGCTCAGCAGCGATGCCGAGTGGGCCAAGAAACTGCTGGCCAACCTCCCCGAGAACCAGCGCGAACTGCTGCTGCTGCGCATCGCGGTGGGCCTCACGGCGGAGGAAACCGGACAGATGTTGGGAATGTCACCCGGAGCGGTCCGAGTCGCCCAGCACCGGGCCCTGAGCCGGCTGCGGGCCCTCGCCGAGCAGTAGCGGCATCGGCGCCCGGCGTCTTCGTGAACACCGTATGAACATACGAAGCCGAAGGTGATCTTCCGCCGTGGAATTTGCTGGCCATGCCTGCCGTTAGCATGGACATCCGCACCGAGCAAGGCCATTTGGGGAAGGTGTCATGACTGCCAACGTCGACGGAGTGCCCGGAAAATTCGCGACACTCGGGCTGACCTACGACGACGTGCTGCTGCTGCCGGGGGCCTCCGAGGTGCTCCCCAACGCGGTCGACACCTCGTCCCGCATCTCCCGCAACGTCCGGGTGAACATCCCGATGCTGTCGGCGGCGATGGACAAGGTGACCGAGTCCCGCATGGCCATCGCCATGGCCCGCCTCGGTGGCGTCGGCGTCCTGCACCGCAACCTCTCCGTCGAGGACCAGGTCAACCAGGTCGACCTGGTGAAGCGGTCCGAGTCCGGCATGGTCACCGACCCGATCACGGTGCACCCGGAGGCCACGCTCGCCGAGGCCGACGCCCTGTGCGCCAAGTTCCGCATCAGCGGTGTCCCGGTCACCGACCCGGCCGGCAAGCTGCTCGGCATCGTGACCAACCGCGACATGGCCTTCGAGAGCGACCGCAGCCGTCGGGTGCACGAGGTCATGACCCCGATGCCGCTGGTCACCGGCAAGGTCGGCACCTCCGGTCCGGAGGCCATGGAGCTGCTGCGCAAGCACAAGATCGAGAAGCTGCCGCTGGTCGACGAGGGGGGCGTCCTCAAGGGCCTCATCACGGTCAAGGACTTCGTCAAGGCCGAGCAGTACCCGAACGCCGCCAAGGACGCCGAGGGCCGCCTGCTCGTCGGTGCCGCCGTCGGCGCGAGCCCCGAGGCGCTGGAGCGCGCCCAGGGGCTCGCCGAGGCGGGCGCGGACTTCCTGGTCGTCGACACCTCGCACGGCCACAACAGCAACGCCCTCAGCTGGATGGCGAAGATCAAGTCCAGCGTGAACGTGGACGTGATCGGCGGCAATGTCGCCACCCGCGACGGCGCCCAGGCGCTCATCGACGCCGGTGTCGACGGCATCAAGGTGGGCGTCGGACCGGGCTCGATCTGTACCACGCGTGTGGTCGCCGGTATCGGTGTCCCGCAGGTCACGGCCATCTACGAGGCGTCCCGCGCCGCCCGCCAGGCGGGCATCCCGCTGATCGGCGACGGCGGCCTCCAGTACTCCGGCGACATCGGCAAGGCCCTCGCGGCCGGCGCCGACACCGTGATGCTGGGCAGCCTCCTGGCCGGCTGCGAGGAGTCCCCGGGCGAGCTGCTGTTCATCAACGGCAAGCAGTTCAAGTCGTACCGCGGCATGGGCTCGCTGGGCGCCATGCAGTCCCGCGGCCAGGGCCGGTCGTACTCGAAGGACCGCTACTTCCAGGCCGAGGTGGCGTCCGACGACAAGCTCGTGCCCGAGGGCGTCGAGGGCCAGGTGCCCTACCGCGGCCCGCTCGCCAACGTGCTGCACCAGCTGGTCGGCGGTCTGCGCCAGACCATGGGCTACGTGGGCGCGGCCACCATCGAGGAGATGGAGTCCAAGGGCCGCTTCGTGCGGATCACCTCGGCGGGCCTCAAGGAGAGCCACCCGCACGACATCCAGATGACGGTCGAGGCGCCGAACTACAGCGCCAAGTAGTCACCGGAGCGTGCCGAAGGCGGTCCCGGAACATCCGGGGCCGCCTTTGTCGTACCCGTCGGCGATACTGGAAGGCGCTGAAACGCAACAGGAAAGGCCACAGACGTGACTGAGATCGAGATCGGGCGCGGCAAGCGCGGCCGCCGGGCGTACGCCTTCGACGACATCGCCGTCGTCCCCAGCCGCCGTACGCGGGACCCGAAGGAGGTCTCGATCGCCTGGCAGATCGACGCCTACCGCTTCGAGCTGCCCTTCCTGGCGGCTCCCATGGACTCCGTGGTCTCCCCGGCCACCGCGATCCGCATCGGCGAGCTGGGCGGCCTCGGCGTGCTCAACCTCGAAGGTCTGTGGACGCGGTACGAGGACCCGCAGCCGCTGCTGGACGAGATCACCGAGCTGCCGGCCGAGCGTGCCACCCGCCGCCTCCAGGAGATCTACGCGGCGCCCATCAAGGAGGAGCTGATCGGCGCCCGCATCAAGGAGGTGCGCGACTCCGGTGTGGTCACGGCCGCCGCGCTCTCCCCGCAGCGCACCGCCCAGTTCTCCAAGGCGGTCGTGGACGCGGGCGTGGACATCTTCGTGATCCGCGGCACCACGGTCTCCGCCGAGCACGTGTCCTCCTCGCACGAGCCGCTGAACCTGAAGCAGTTCATCTACGAGCTGGACGTCCCGGTGATCGTCGGCGGCTGCGCCACCTACACCGCCGCCCTGCACCTGATGCGCACCGGCGCGGCCGGCGTCCTGGTCGGCTTCGGCGGCGGCGCCGCGCACACCACCCGCAATGTGCTGGGCATCCAGGTCCCGATGGCCACCGCCGTCGCCGATGTGGCCGCGGCCCGCCGTGACTACATGGACGAGTCCGGTGGCCGCTATGTGCACGTGATCGCGGACGGTGGTGTCGGCTGGTCCGGCGACCTGCCCAAGGCGATCGCCTGCGGCGCCGACGCGGTGATGATGGGCTCCCCGCTGGCCCGCGCCACGGACGCGCCGGGCAAGGGCCACCACTGGGGCATGGAGGCGGTCAACGAGGAGCTGCCGCGCGGCAAGAAGGTCGACCTCGGCACCGTCGGCACCATCGAGGAGGTCCTCACCGGCCCGTCCCACACCCCGGACGGCTCGATGAACCTCTTCGGCGCCCTGCGCCGCGCCATGTCCACCACCGGCTACAGCGAGCTCAAGGAGTTCCAGCGGGTCGAGGTGACGGTCGCGGACAGCCAGCACAAGCGCTGACCCGACGGTTCGAAGGCCTCGTACGAGGGCTGCGTACGACGCGAAGGGGTCCGGCCACCACAGCGGTGGCCGGACCCCTTCGCGTGCTCGGGGCGCGTCTTACCGGGCGGCCTTCTTGGCGGCCGAGAACGCGGCGAAACCCGCGATGGCGAAGAATACGAAGGTGAGCGGGTCGGCGTCGTCCTTCCAGGCCTTCTGCACCACGTCGAAGTGGTCGAAGAAGATCTGGGAGAAGCTCAGGCCGGTCACCTTGGCGCCGATCATCGCCTCGCCCACCAGCTGGCCGAAGTACACCGAGACCAGCGCCAGCACCACGGAGGCGATCGGCAGGACGGCGTTGCGGCCGCCCGCCTTGCCCGCCGCGAGGCCGATGACGAAGCCGACACCCACGGCCGCGTAGCCGATCTCGTGCTTGGTGGCGCCCATGATCAGGCCGTAGAGCCCGGCGGCGACCACGGCGGCGACCACCGCGGCGACGAGGCCGAGGGCCGGGTTGCCGCGGACCGGCGCGGGCGCGACGGGGGCCATCGGCATGCCGGGGGCGCCCGGCTGCGGCGGGTACGGCATACCGGTCGGCGCCTGCTGGGCGTACGGGTTGGCGTCGACCGGGCCGGGCCCCGGCTGCGGCGGTGGTGCTGACTGGCTCATGACAGGAATCCCCCCGTGCTGTGGCACAAACTGGATGAGGTGGAACGGGAGACCACTCGCACCTGTGTGCGGTAAGTCCGGGGGAGACTAACAGGCAGGGCCGACAACGCCCGGGTTGTTTTCCTATCGTGACCTGGTGCGGAGTTTCGAACAGAGCGCCCCTCAGAGCCGGTTCGCCGCGCCCGTCGGGGTTGCTCCCCTCGTGTCCAGGAGGAGTTGGGCCTTCACCGACAGGCCCTGGAGGTCGTACGTGCGGTGCTGCTGGAGCAGGATCGTCAGGTCGGCGGCCGCGGCGGCCTCGTAGAGGGAGTCGACGCGCGGGACCGGGCGGTCCAGGACGCTCCAGGCGGGCACGTAGGGGTCGTGGTAGCTCACGGACGCGCCGAGTTCCATCAGACGTGCCGCGATCTCCCGGGCCGGGGCGCCCTGCTGGTCGGGGAGGTCCGCCTTGTAGGTCACGCCGAGCAGCAGCACGCGCGCACACCGGGCGGACTTGCCGTGCTCGTTGAGCAGGGTCGCGGCGCGCTGTACGACGTATCCGGGCATCCGGCTGTTGACCTGCTGGGCCAGTTCCACCATGCGCAGGGCGCGGCTCGCGTGTCCGGTGAGGTCCTGCGGTACGGCGTGGCCGCCGACGCCGGGTCCCGGCCGGAACGCCTGGAAGCCGAACGGCTTGGTCTCGGCGCAGCGGATGACGTCCCACAGGTCGACGCCGAGTTCGTGGCAGAGCACGGCCATCTCGTTGACCAGCGCGATGTTGACGTGCCGGAAGTTGGTCTCCAGGAGCTGCACCGCCTCCGCCTCGCGCAGCCCGCGCGCGCGGACCACCTTGTCGGTGAGCCGGCCGTAGAAGGCGGCGGCCGACTCGGTGCAGGCGGGGGTGAGACCGCCGATGACCTTGGGGGTCCCGGCCGGGGTGTGCGCGCGGTTGCCGGGGTCGACCCGGCTGGGCGAGTAGGCGAGGTGGAAGTCGCGGCCCGCGCGCAGCCCGGAGCCCTCCTCCAGGAGGGGGCGCAGGAATTCCTCGGTCGTGCCCGGCGGTACCGGCGACTCCAGGATGACCGTGGTGTTCGGGCGCAGCCGTCCGGCCAGGGTGCGGGCGGCGGCCTCGACCTGGCCGAGGTCCAGGCCGCCGTCGGCGCCGGGCGGGGTGGGCGCGCAGATCACCGCGGTGCGCACCCGGCCGAGCTGGGCCGGGTCGGTGGCGCGCCGGAAGCCGGTCGCGTGCATCCGGCGCAGCTCGGCGGGGCTCAGCGGCCCCGCCTCGGGTCCGGTGGCATAGCCGAGGGTGGGGATGCCGGCGGCCACCGCGGCCTGGGCGAGCGGCAAACCGTAGGGGCCGAGTCCGATGACGGCGAGGTCTGCGGGCATGGCGTGGGCCGTCCTTCCCAGTAACCGAAGTGGAACCGATGCGCAACCGCTGTGGACAGGATGAACGAGCGCACTGTCACACTAGGAGTAAATATGACCGTTATGTGGGATTCTGTTCGTGTGTCTCCCGGGGGATGTGCGCCGGTTATCCACAGGTCGCGGGCGCGTGGTGGCTGAAGTCGGGCATGCCGGTCAGAATTTGGGCATGAGGTGGTGGTGACCGGCCTCGCCCTCCGGGTGCGGCCGACGCGAGCGAGTCAGCGACAGCGGGAGGCAGCGGTGAGGACAGCGACTCTGGGACCGGTGCAGCGCGCCGAGGCACTGGCGGCGATGGCCGAGCACGAGCTGGACGTACTGGTGATCGGCGGCGGAGTGGTCGGCGCGGGCACCGCGCTCGACGCCGTCACCCGCGGCCTGTCCACCGGTCTGGTCGAGGCCCGTGACTGGGCGTCCGGCACCTCCAGCCGCTCCAGCAAACTCATCCACGGCGGACTGCGCTATCTGGAGATGCTCGACTTCGCGCTGGTCCGCGAGGCGTTGAAGGAGCGCGGCCTGCTCCTGGAGCGGCTCGCCCCGCACCTGGTCAAACCGGTGCCGTTCCTCTACCCGTTGCAGCACCGCGGCTGGGAGCGGCTGTACGCGGGTTCGGGCGTCGCGCTCTACGACGCGATGTCCATGGCCCGCGGCCACGGCCGGGGCCTGCCCGTGCACCGCCATCTGAGCCGCGGTCAGGCCCTGCGCGTGGCACCCTGCCTGCGCAAGGACGCCCTGGTCGGCGCCCTTCAGTACTACGACGCCCAGGTGGACGACGCCCGTCTCGTGGCCACCTTGGTGCGCACGGCCGCGTCGTACGGCGCGCGGGTCGCCAACCGGGCGCGCGTCACCGGGTTCATACGCGAGGGCGAGCGGGTCGTCGGCGCCCGGGTGCAGGACGTCGAGGGCGGCGGGGAGTACGAGGTGCGCGCCCAGCAGGTCGTCAACGCCACCGGGGTGTGGACCGACGACACCCAGGCCATGGTGGGCGAGCGCGGCCAGTTCCACGTCCGCGCCTCCAAGGGCATCCACCTGGTCGTGCCCAAGGACCGCATCCACTCCACCAGCGGGCTGATCCTGCGCACCGAGAAGTCCGTCCTCTTCGTCATCCCCTGGGGCCGGCACTGGATCGTCGGCACCACCGACACCGGCTGGGACCTCGACAAGGCCCACCCGGCCGCCTCCAGCGCCGACATCGACTACCTGCTGGAACACGTCAACTCGGTGCTGGCCGTGCCGCTGCGCCGGGACGACGTGCAGGGGGTGTACGCGGGACTGCGGCCGCTGCTGGCCGGCGAGTCCGACGCCACCAGCAAGCTCTCCCGCGAGCACACCGTCGCCCATCCGGCGCCGGGCCTGGTGGTCGTGGCGGGCGGCAAGTACACCACCTACCGGGTGATGGCGAAGGACGCCGTCGACGAGGCGGTGCACGGCCTGGACCGGCGTGTCGCGGACTGCGTCACCGAGGAGACCCCGCTGCTCGGCGCGGAGGGCTACCAGGCGCTGTGGAACGCACGGGCCCGCATAGCCGCCCGCACCGGACTGCACACGGTCCGGGTCGAACACCTGCTGAACCGGTACGGCTCGATGGCCGAGGAGATCTTCGACCTCATCGAGGCGGACCCCGCGCTCGGCGAACCGCTGCGCGCCGCCGACGACTATCTGCGCGCCGAGGTCGTCTACGCCGCCTCGCACGAGGGTGCCCGCCACCTGGACGACGTCCTCACCCGGCGCACCCGCATCTCCATCGAGACCTTCGACCGCGGCACCCGCAGCGCCCGCGAGGCCGCCGAGCTGATGGCCCCGGTCCTCGGCTGGGACAAGGACCAGATCGAACGCGAGGTCGAGCACTACGAGAAGCGGGTCGAGGCCGAACGCGAGTCCCAACTCCAGCCCGACGACCTGACGGCGGACGCGGCACGGCTGGGCGCGCCGGACATCGTGCCGCTCAGCTGACGGGGCGCCGGGGGGCGTCCGGCGCAGGGGGTTTGACCGGGTGTGACCGAAGGGTCGGCACCGCGGGTCGCCGGGGTCTCACGGGCCGTCATGCCGTCATGCCGAAGGGCGCCTTCGGGGAGCTTCACGGTGGCCGGGGGAGGGGCCCCAGGGCGTGGAGCACTTGTCGGGTGAGAGACAATGGAGGCTCTGTCAGGGCGGGTTGCATGAGGGGACGCATGTCGGAGGCGGAGCGGGCGGGGACATCTCGTCAGGAGACTCGGCAGGGCAAGAGCGGACGGCGTCTCCTCGCCGGGCGGTACCGGCTGGGAGACGTGCTGGGCCGCGGTGGCATGGGCACGGTCTGGCGCGCCGAGGACGAGACCCTCGGCCGCACGGTCGCCGTCAAGGAGCTGCGGTTCCCGACGAACATCGACGAGGAGGAGAAGCGGCGCCTGATCACACGCACCCTGCGTGAGGCCAAGGCGATCGCCCGGATCCGCAACAACAGCGCGGTGACGGTCTTCGACGTGGTCGACGAGGACGACCGGCCCTGGATCGTCATGGAGCTGGTGGAGGGCAAGTCCCTCGCCGAGGTCATCCGCGAGGACGGCGTGCTGGAGCCCAGGCGCGCCGCCGAGGTGGGCCTCGCCGTCCTCGATGTGCTGCGCTCCGCCCACCGCGAGGGCATCCTGCACCGGGACGTGAAGCCGTCCAACGTGCTCATCGCCGACGACGGCCGCGTCGTCCTCACCGACTTCGGCATCGCACAGGTCGAGGGCGACCCGTCCATCACCTCGACCGGCATGCTCGTCGGCGCTCCCTCCTACATCTCCCCGGAGCGCGCCCGCGGCCACAAGCCGGGCCCCGCGGCCGACCTGTGGTCGCTCGGCGGCCTGCTGTACGCGGCGGTCGAGGGGGTGCCGCCGTACGACAAGGGCTCGGCGATCGCCACCCTCACCGCGGTGATGACCGAGCAGCTGGACGAGCCCAAGAACGCGGGCCCGCTGCGGGACGTCATCTACGGCCTGCTCACCAAGGACCCGGCCGAGCGGCTGGACGACGCCGGGGCGCGGGCCCTGCTCGACAAGGTCATCCACGCGCGCGAGCCGGAACCGCTGGACGCCACCCGGGTCGTACCGCTGCCCGCGCAGCCGGCCGAGGGCGGGGGCAAGCGCAGCGAGGAGGCCGCGGAGAAGCTGCGCGGCGCGCTGCGTTCGGTACGCAAGGCGGCGGCGGGGGCCGCGGCCGGTACCGGTGCCGCGGCGGACGCGGCGCGGCCCAAGAGCGGCGGTTCCGCCTCGGCCTCCGGCAAGGGCCCGGGCGCGGCCACCGCGCCGAACCCCGCCGGGAGCCCCACCGCGAACCCCGCCGGGAACAAGGCGGGCAACGCGGGCTCGGCGAAGCCCCGTTCGGGCTGGCCCGTGATGCCCCCGCCGGATCTGGACCTGCCGCCCAGGCCCGTGCCGAAGGCCTCGCTCACGGATGTGGTGCCCCGGCGCACGCTGGTGGTCGTGGCCGTGGTGGTCGCCCTCGCGGTGATCGGCACCGTGCTGGCCGTCGCCCTCAGCGGCGGCGACGACAAGGACGACAAGGGCGCCGCCGCTGAGGGCGACGG
>NZ_MUNF01000131.1 GCF_002154555.1 Streptomyces murinus | reverse complement strand
CATACGGCCGTGGCCACCGGGCCGCACGAGCTGCCCGCCCCGGTGGACGCGGCCGTATGGGGGCTGGTGCGCTCGGCGCAGCGCGAACACCCCGGCCGGTTCGTGCTGCTGGACCTGGACGACCCGGACACGCTGCCCGAAGGACTCGCCGCGCTCCTCGCCGACGAGCCCGAACTCGCCGTCCGCGAAGGCCGGTTCCTCGTACCCCGGCTGACGCGGGCGACCGGTGCGGGCGAACTGTCCACGCCGGCCGGCACGGACACCTGGAAGCTGGTCAGCGAGGGCAAGGGCAGCCTGGAGAATCTCGCCCTCGCCCCCGCCCCGGAGGCCGCGGCCGCGCTCGCCCCCGGTCAGGTGCGCATCGCGGTGCGGGCCGCCGGGCTGAACTTCCACGACGTCGTCCTCGCCCTCGGCATGATCGAGGAGGACCAGGACCGCTTCGGCTACGAGGCCGCGGGCGTCGTCGTCGAGACCGGGCCCGGGGTCAGCGGCCTGGCCCCCGGCGACCGCGTGCTCGGCCTGGTCCGGGACGGTTTTGGACCCCTGGCCGTGGCCGACGCCCGGCTGCTCACGCGGCTGCCCGCCGACTGGGACTTCACCCGCGGCGCCGGTGTGCCGGTGGCCTTCCTCACCGCCTGCTACGGCCTGACCGACCTGGCCGGCCTCGCCCCCGGCGACACCGTGCTGATCCACGCCGCGGCCGGCGGCGTCGGCATGGCCGCCGTACAGCTGGCCCGCCGCCTCGGCGCCGAGGTGTACGCCACCGCGAGCCGCGGCAAGTGGGACACCCTGCGCGCCATGGGCCTGCCCGACGACCGGATCTGCGACTCGCGCACCCTCGACTTCGAGCACCGGATCCGCGCGGCCACCGGCGGCCGCGGGGTCGATGCCGTCCTCGGCTCCCTCGCGGGCGAGTTCGTCGACGCCTCGCTGCGCCTGCTCGCCCCCGGCGGCCGGTTCGTGGAGATGGGCAAGACCGACATCCGCGACCCCGAGCGGATCGCCGCCCGCCACCCCGGCGTCACCTACCACGCCTACGATCTGAACCTGGTCGACCCGGACCGCGTCCGGCAGATGCTCGCCGACGTCATGGCCTGGTTCGCGGACGGCAGCTGCCGCCCGCTGCCCACCACCGCCTGGGACCTGCGCCAGGCCCCGGCCGTGTTCCGGCACATGAGCCAGGCCCGGCACACCGGCAAGCTCGTGCTGACCGTGCCCCGCCCCCTCGATAGCGACGGCACCGTCCTGATCACCGGCGGCACCGGCACCCTGGGCGGCCTGGTCGCCCGGCACCTGGTGACCGCGCACGGCATCCGCCGGCTGCTGCTCACCAGCCGGCGCGGCCCCGCCGCACCGGGCGCGGACGCCCTGGTGGCCGAGCTGGCCGGGCTCGGCGCGCGGGCCGACGTGGTCGCCTGCGACAGCGCCGACCGTGCCGCGCTCGCCGCGGTGCTCGACGGCATCGACCCCGCGCACCCGCTGACCGCCGTGATACACGCCGCAGGCACCCTGGACGACACCTCCGTCGACCGGCTCACCCCCGACCGGATCGACCGGGTGCTGCGGCCCAAGGCGGACGCGGCCTGGCACCTGCACGAGCTGACCCGTGACCACGACCTGTCCGCGTTCGTGCTGTTCTCCTCGGCCGCCGGCACCCTCGGCACCGCCGGGCAGGCCAACTACGCCGCCGCCAACGCCTTCCTCGACGCCCTCGCCCGGCGGCGCAGGGCCGAGGGCCGGCCGGCCGTCTCCCTCGCCTGGGGGCTGTGGGCGCAGGCCAGCGAACTCACCGGCGCCCTCGGAGCCCAGGACCTCGAACGGCTCGGCCGCACCGGCGTCGCCGCACTGCCCACGCCCGAGGCGCTCGGCCTGCTCGACGCCGGGCTCGCCGCGGTCCGCGCCGACCTGGTCCCGGTCCGGCTCACCACCGCGTCCCGCACCGGAACCGACGTACCGCCCCTGCTGCGGGCCCTGGTCCGGCGCCCCGCGACCCGTCGCAGGGCGGGCACCCTCGCCGACGGGCCCGCCCCCGCCGAGCGGCTCGCGGCCCTGCCCGAGGCGGAGCGGCGACAGGCCCTGCTCGATCTGGTGCGAGAGCACACGGCCGTGGTCTTCGGGCTGGCCTCACCCGCGGACATCGGCCCCAACCAGGTGTTCCGCAAGCTCGGTTCGGACTCGCTCACCTCGGTCGAGCTGCGCAACCGGCTCAAGGACGCCACCGGCCTCAAACTGTCCGCCACCCTCGTCTTCGACCACCCCACCCCGGCCGCCCTCGCCGACCACCTGCACGAACGCCTCGTCCCCGCACCGGCCGGCGGCCCGGAACCGGCGAACTCCGCGGTGTTGTCGTCCGGCGGTGTGGAGGAGCACGAACTGGTGCGGCTGGAGGCCGAGTTCGAGGCCCTGCTGATCACCGCGTCCGACGACGGGGAGCGCCGCCGCATCGGTGACCGGCTGCGCGGGCTGCTGCGCCGCTGCGCGCCGGAGACCACCGACACCCCGCCGGACACCGACCTGGGGCAGGCGACGGACGACGAACTGTTCGCGGCCCTCGAAGAGGAACTGGGCCTGTCCTGACGGCCTCCAGACCGCTGCACGCGAAGAAGGGTGACACCCCCATGGGGACTTCGAGCAACACCCCCGGCGCCGCCGGGGCCACGGCGCACGGCGGCGCCGACGAGCATCCGGCACCCGGCACCGGAACCGAGGACCGGCTCCGCGACTATCTGCGCCGGGCCACCACCGAGCTGCGCGACCTGAAGAAGCGGCTGCGCCAGGCCGAGGAACGCGACAGCGAACCCGTCGCGATCATCGGTATGGCCTGCCGCTATCCCGGCGGCGCCGGCTCGCCCGAAGCGCTGTGGGAACTGGTCGCGGGCGACCGCGACGTCCTGGGGGACCTGCCCGACGACCGCGGCTGGGACCTGGAGAACCTCTACCACCCGGACCCGGACCGCCCCGGCGCCTCTTACGCCCACGAGGGCGGGTTCCTGCGCGACGCCGCCGGTTTTGACGCCGACTTCTTCGGCATCTCCCCGCGCGAGGCCCTGGCCATGGACCCGCAGCAGCGGCTGCTGCTGGAGACCGGCTGGGAGGCGCTGGAGCGGGCCGGGATCGCCCCCACCCGGCTGCGCGGCAGCAGCACCGGGGTGTACGTCGGCGCCATCGCCCAGGACTACGGGCCGCCCCTGCACCAGCCCTGGGAGGGCGCCGACGGCCACCTCCTCACCGGCGGCACCGCCAGCGTCCTGTCCGGCCGGATCTCCTATGTCCTGGGCCTGGAGGGCCCGGCGGTCACGGTGGACACCGCCTGCTCCTCCTCGCTGGTCGCCCTGCACCTGGCCATGCAGTCGCTGCGCTCCGGCGAGACCGGACTCGCCCTCGTCGGCGGGGTCACCGTCATGGCGACCCCCGGCATCTTCGTCGAGTTCTCCCGGCAGCGCGGGATGGCTCCGGACGGGCGGTGCAAGGCGTTCTCCGCGGACGCGGACGGCACCGGCTGGGGCGAGGGCGTCGGTGTGCTGGTACTGGAGCGGCTGTCGGACGCGGTCCGCAACGGGCACCGGGTGCTGGCCGTGGTGCGGGGCAGCGCGGTCAACCAGGACGGCGCGAGCAACGGCCTGACCGCACCCAGCGGCCCCGCCCAGAAACGGGTGGTCCGCAGCGCCCTGGAGAGTGCCGGGCTGACCACCGCCGACGTCGACGTGGTCGAGGGTCACGGCACGGGGACGAAGTTGGGTGATCCGATCGAGGCGCAGGCGTTGATCGAGACTTACGGTCAGGGGCGTCCGGCTGAACGTCCGTTGTTGTTGGGGTCGTTGAAGTCGAACATCGGGCATACGCAGGCGGCGGCCGGTGTGGGCGGTGTGATCAAGATGGTGATGGCGCTGCGGGCGGGTGTGGTGCCGGCGACGCTGCATGTGGGTGAGCCGAGTCCGCATGTGGACTGGTCGGCGGGCACGGTGGAGCTGGTCACGCGGGCGCGGGCGTGGCCTGAGGCCGGCCGGGTGCGTCGTGCGGCGGTGTCGTCGTTCGGGATCAGTGGCACCAACGCGCATGTGATCCTCGAGCAGGCGCCCGAGGTGCGGGGCGGGGATGTCGTGGCGGAGGGCGTGCTGGGTTCGGCGCCGTGG
>NZ_MUNF01000130.1 GCF_002154555.1 Streptomyces murinus | reverse complement strand
TCCGTGACCGAGGGCCATCCCGACAAGATCGCCGACCAGATCAGCGACACCGTCCTGGACGCCCTCCTCAAGGAGGACCCGACCTCACGGGTCGCCGTGGAGACCCTGGTCACCACCGGTCTGGTGCATGTCGCGGGTGAGGTGACGACCACCGCGTACGCCCCGATCGCGGCCCTGGTGCGGGACCGCATCCTCCAGATCGGCTACGACAGTTCGCTCAAGGGCTTCGACGGCGCCTCCTGCGGCATCTCCGTGTCCATCGGCGCGCAGTCCCCGGACATCGCGCAGGGTGTGGACACGGCGTACGAGTCCCGTGTCGAGGGCGCCGCCGCGGACGGGGAGTGCGACGAGCTGGACCGCCAGGGCGCGGGCGACCAGGGCCTGATGTTCGGCTACGCCTGCGACGAGACGCCGGAGCTGATGCCCCTGCCGATCACCCTGGCCCACCGGCTGGCCCGCCGGCTGTCCGAGGTCCGCAGGAACGGCACCCTGCCGTATCTGCGCCCCGACGGGAAGACGCAGGTCACCATCGAGTACGACGACGACCGGCCGGTCCGCCTCGACACGGTCGTCGTCTCCGCGCAGCACGCCGCCGACACCGACCTGGACGCGACCCTCGTGCCGGACATCCGCGCGCAGGTGGTGGAGCCCGAGCTGGCCGCCCTCGGCATCGACACCGAGGGCTACCGGCTGCTGGTCAACCCCACCGGCCGGTTCGAGATCGGCGGCCCGATGGGGGACGCGGGCCTGACCGGGCGGAAGATCATCATCGACACGTACGGCGGCATGGCCCGGCACGGGGGCGGCGCGTTCTCGGGCAAGGACCCGTCCAAGGTGGACCGCAGTGCCGCGTACGCGATGCGCTGGGTCGCCAAGAACATCGTGGCGGCCGGTCTGGCCCGGCGGGCCGAGGTGCAGGTGGCGTACGCGATCGGCAAGGCGGAGCCGGTCGGCCTGTTCGTGGAGACCTTCGGCACCGAGACGGTGCCGGTGGCGCGCATCCAGGACGCGGTGACCGAGGTCTTCGACCTGCGACCGGCCGCGATCATCCGCGATCTCGACCTGCTGCGCCCGATCTACGCCCAGACGGCCGCCTACGGTCACTTCGGCCGCGAGCTGCCCGACTTCACCTGGGAACGGGTGGACCGCGCGGAGCGGCTGCGGGCGGTGGCGGCTTCCGGTGGGGAGCCGGGAGCGGCGGAGGGCTGAGCCGGAGGCGCCGCCGGGAGGACCGGTGAACTCCGGTTTGCGAAGGCGGGGTTGCTCAGCCGACCCGAGCGCCCGGGTCCCGCGGGGAGGCCTGTTCGGCGGGGGCCGGGGTGGCGGGCGTGGTGCCGGGGGCGGCCGTGGACGGGCCGGGCGCGGTCGTGAGCGGGCCGGGCGCGGTCGTGGGCGGGCAGGGCGCGGTGACGGTCGTCGTCCCGGGGGCCGCGGTGTCCGGGCCGCCGGCCTCGATCATCAGGTCCTCGGTCCGCTCCAGCCAGGTCCGGGAGCCGAGTTCGGCGAACAGGTCGCGCGCCGCCTCCAGATGGCTGGCGGCCAGCTGGTGATCGCCCCGCACCAGGGCGATCTCGGCGAGCGCGTAGCGCGACCTGGCCTCGACGACCCGCTCCCCCACCTGCCGTGACAGGTTCAGCGCGCGGGACAGCGTGTCGGTCGCGCTGTCCAGCCGCTTCTCCCGGCGGCGGAGCGCGCCGAGGCCGTACAGCGCGTACGCCTCGCCGATCCGGTCCCCGCTGTCCCGCACGATCCGCAGGACCTCCCGCAGCGCCTCCTGGGCCTGCCGGGGCTGGTCGAGCGCGAGGTGCAGCTCGGCGAACCGCTGGAGCACCTGCGCCTGGACGCGCAGGCAGTTCTCCTCCCGGGAGATGGTGAGGGCCTGTTCCAGCAGGGTGCGGGCGCGCTCGGTGTGCCCCGAGGCCAGCCACCAGCCGGCCAGGCTGCGCAGGATGTGGGCCTCGCCGATCCGGTCGCCCACCAGCCTGGTGATGGCCAGCGCCTCGTCGTACTTCTCCCGCATGGCGGCGTCGTCCCCGCGCACGCTGTCCAGGTAGGCGGCGTTGCGCAGCACCAGGGCGCGCCCGTGGTCGTGGCCCTCCGCCTCGAACAGTTCACGGGCCCGGCCGAAGCGCTCGTCCGCCTGCTCCATCTGGGTCTGGAACATGTGCAGGGTGCCCAGGGAGTACGACATCGCGGCCTGGCCGATGCGGTTTCCGGCGCGGGCCGACGCCTCGTACGCCAGGCGCGTGGTCTCCTTCCAGTCGTCGAAGTACCCCTTGGCCTCGAACAGCGTGACCGAGGTGAGGGCGAGGTCCCAGCACAGCTCGTCCATGCCGGCCGCGGCGGCCTGCCGTACGGCCGTCACCAGCGCCCGGCGCTCCCCGCTCAGCCGCTCCATCGGCCGTCCGGCGGGCTCCACGTCGGCGTCCGCGGGGAGTTTCCAGCGCTCGGCGCGGCCGTGGATGATCGTGTAGTCGCCGCCGTACTCCTCCCGGTGGGCCTCCTCGACCAGGGAGAGCCAGCCGCCGAGCACCCGGGCCAGGGCGGCGTCCTGTTCCTCGGGGGGTTCGGTGGCGAGGAGTTCCTCGCGGGCGTAGGCACGTATGAGGTCGTGGAAGCGGTAGCGCGGCCGGAGCGAGTCCGGGTACCGCACGGTGTCCATGACCTGGGCCTCGACCAGGGCGTCCAGGGTGTCCTCTGCGGCGGCGAAGTCCGTGTCCAGCAGGGCGGCGGCGACCCAGGCGGGCGAGTCGGGGGCCTGGACCAGGGAGAACAGCCGGAACAGGCGCTGGGCGGTCGGGGGCAGCGCCCGGTACGTGAGGCTGATGGTGGAGCGCAGTTCGAGGCCGCGGTGGCTCAGTTCGTCCAGGCGGCGGCGCTCGTCCCGCAGCCGCTGGACCAGCCACTCGATCCGCCAGTGAGGGTGGGAGGCCAGCCGGGCGCCGGCGATCCGCAGGGCCAGGGGCAGCGCGTCGCAGAGGTTGACCAGTTCGACGGCCGTGTCGAGTTCCGCCTGGACGCGCTCGCGGCCGACGATGCCGGCCAGCAGTTCCAGGGCGTTGGCCATGTCGAAGGCGGCGAGGTCGATACCGCGGACGCCGTCGGTGCCGGCCAGCCGGGCCCGGCTGGTGGTGATCACCGCGCAGCCGCCGCTTCCGGGCAGCAGCGGGGTCACCTGCTCCGCGCCGGTCACACCGTCCAGGACCACCAGCACCCGGCTGTCCGCGAGCCTGCTGCGGTACATCTCGGCCCGCTCCTGGGCATCGTCGGGGATGGCTTTGGCCGGGATGCCGAGGGCCCGCAGGAAGCGGGCCAGCAGGGCGGTGATCTGCGCGTCGCCGGAGACGGTGTGCAGGTCGGCGTACAGGTGGCCGTCGGGGAAGTGCTTGCTCACCTCATGGGCGGCACGTACGGCGAGCGCCGACTTGCCCACCCCGCCGGGGCCGGAGATGTCCACGATCGGCACGGCGTAGCCCGGGCTCTCCGCGCGGGAGGAGGCCACGAGCAGTTCCTTGATCTCGTCGAGCTGGGCGCGGCGGCCGGTGAAGTCGCCGATGGTGGCGGGGAGTTGGCGGGGGATGAGACGGAAGCCGCTGTCCCGCGTGTCCGGGGTGTCGCGGGCGTCAGGGGTGCCTGGGGTGTTCATGGCGTCCGGGGTGTCCGGGGTGTCCGGCCGGGCGGCGGGGTGTGCGGGGACGGTCCGGTGCGGCGG
>NZ_MUNF01000013.1 GCF_002154555.1 Streptomyces murinus | reverse complement strand
GTTCCCCGGACTCGCCCGCGAGCTTCCGTTCGCGGGCGAGTCCGGGGAACGTCGTGCGCTCATGGTCGCCGCGCTCGGGCAGCAGGGTGGTGAACTCCGGCGAGAAGACGTACACACCGGCGTTGATCTCGAACGTGGACGGCGGCGCCTCGATGAAGTCGGTGATGTGTCCGAACCCGTCGGTCTGCACCGCGCCCCAGGGGATCCGCGGCCGGGCCAGTGCCAGCGTCGCCACGGCGTCCCGCTCGGTGTGGAAGTCGGCCATGTCCCGCAGTGAGAAGCGGGTCCAGATGTCGCCGTTGGTGGCGTACCAGGGCCGGTCCGGGTGGGGGAGATGCGCGGCGGCGTACTTGAGGCCGCCGCCGCGGCCGAGGGGCTCGGTCTCCACGACGGTGCGCACGGAGACCGGCAGCTTGGCCGAGTCCAGCCAGTCCTGGAGGACCTCGGCGAGGTGGCCGCAGGAGACCACCACGTCCGTCACACCCTCCTCGGCGAGCCAGGCGAGCTGGTGGCCGATGATCGGAGTGCCCGTGCCGGGGATCTCGACCATCGGCTTGGGCCGGTCGTCGGTGTACGGACGCAGCCGGGAGCCCTGGCCGCCGGCCAGGATCACGGCTTGAGTGGGGCGCGACGCGGCGTTCGGATGGGTCATGACCCGCACTGTACGTGGCGCCCCGGGCCCGGTTCAGCCGCGTGCGGCCAGCACTCCGGTCGCGAAGGAGGTGTCGCACACCGGGCGCGCGTACGACTGGGCGCGCGAGGCGCCGTAGATGCGTACGGCGGCCCGGCCGAGGGAGCGGGCGATGGAGGTGCAGTGCCGGGCGAGCGAGGGGTGGCCGTTGACGGCCTCCTGGAGGTGGGTGAGGACCACGCCCGGGTTCTTCTCGTGCAGTTCGCTCATCAGGCGGTCGCGCAGCACGTCCTCGGGGGCGAGGGCGACCGTCTTGGGCGCGGACTGCACCGAGGTGATGTCGGAGGCCGTGAGCACCGAGCCGGCGGGGCTTCCGGTCCAGTTGACCCGGGTGACCGCGAGGGTTCCCGAGAGCACCAGGACGACGGGCAGGACGAGGGCGAGGGAGCGGCCGACCCGGCGGGCAGGGCCCCGGTGGCTGCGTCGCGTCTGAGTGGTGATGGAGTGCTTCACGCGTGTGAGGGTAGCGGCCGGTAATGGCGTGAGGACATTCCGTCACTCTTACGGGGGATGAGAAAGTGCGGTTTTCGGGGTAGGGGGTTGACGCTCGCCCCGGAACGATCATGCGAAGAGGGCCCCGCGGCGAACCGCGGGGCCCTCTGCCGGGACGGTGTCCGGACGGCGCTCAGTCGGACAGGCGCTCGCCGGTGGACGTGGAGAACACATGGGTCTCGCCGGGGCGCGGCACGACGTGCAGGGTGGCGCCCTTCTCCGGCACCTGGCGGCCGTTCACGCGCACGACCAGGTCCTTCAGGTCGCCGTCGATGTCGGCGCTGCCGTAGACATAGCCGTCGGCGCCCAGCTCCTCGACGACGTTCACCGAGACGGCGAGACCGGCCGGGGCGTCCGCGGCGTCCTTGGTGAGGGAGGCCGCGGCGGCGCCGCCGTGCTCCACGACGTCGAAGTGCTCGGGGCGCACGCCCACGGTCACCGTGCGGTCACCCTTGTCGGTGGCGGCCTTGAGGGCCTCGCGGTTGACGGGCACCACGCTGTTGCCGAACTTCACGCCGCCGTCGGTGATCGGGACCTCGACCAGGTTCATGGCCGGGGAGCCGATGAAGCCGGCGACGAAGAGGTTGGCGGGCTTGTCGTACATGTTGCGCGGGGTGTCGATCTGCTGGAGCAGACCGTCCTTGAGGACCGCCACACGGTCGCCCATCGTCATGGCCTCGACCTGGTCGTGGGTGACGTAGACGGTGGTGATGCCGAGCCGGCGCTGGAGCGAGGCGATCTGGGTACGGGTGGAGACGCGGAGCTTGGCGTCCAGGTTGGACAGCGGCTCGTCCATGAGGAAGACCTGGGGCTCGCGCACGATCGCGCGGCCCATCGCGACACGCTGGCGCTGACCGCCGGACAGGGCCTTCGGCTTGCGGTCGAGGTACTCGGTGAGGTCGAGGATCTTCGCGGCCTCCTCGACCTTCTGCCGGATCTCCGCCTTGTTGACACCGGCGATCTTGAGCGCGAAGCCCATGTTGTCGGCGACCGACATGTGCGGGTAGAGCGCGTAGTTCTGGAACACCATGGCGATGTCCCGGTCCTTGGGCGGCAGGTGGGTGACGTCGCGGTCGCCGATCCGGATGGCGCCGCCGTTGACGTCCTCCAGACCCGCGAGCATCCGCAGCGAGGTGGACTTGCCGCAGCCCGACGGGCCGACCAGGACGAGGAACTCGCCGTCCTCGATCGCGATGTCGAGCGCGTCGACGGCGGGCTTGGTGGAACCCGGGTAGATCCGGGTCGCCTTGTCGAACGTGACAGTGGCCATGGTGAATGGGCCCCCTTCTACCGGCAGGAACGTGCCGGACGATCCGTTGTAGGAAGGTGGTTGGTGTAGTCCACGCGAGTGAACCGTTCCGAGACGGTACCCGGCGTTCACGCGATCTGTCAGTACATGGACGACGGTGAACTTCACGGAAATTCTCGCCGGGCCCACAAGGTGACGTGGGTACACTGCACAGGCACGTCCGCGCAGCACGCGCGACAGGCCTCCTTAGCTCAGCTGGTCAGAGCGCCGCTCTTGTAAAGCGAAGGTCGTCGGTTCGAATCCGACAGGGGGCTCCAGCGAGGTCCAGGTCGGATGGGTTCCGACCTGGACCTTTGTTCTTGTCGCGGAGGAGCCCGTCCGGGAGGGACGGGGGGATTCCCGGACGGGCTCCGGCTCTTGTCGGGGTACGGCGGAAGGGATCAGATCCCGGGGGCGGCGACGTAGGTGAAGGCGCCGACCGAGGTGTCCGACCCGGCGGGGTTGGTCACGACCACGTCGGCCGCACCGGCGGTTCCGGGCGGGGTGACGGCCGACAGCGTGGTCGAGTTGATCACCGCGAACGGCGCGGGAGTGCCGCCGAACGTGACGGAGTCGGTGGTGTCGAGGTTGGTTCCGGTGATGGTCACCGCCGTACCGCCGGACGCCGGTCCGGAGGTCGGGGCGAGGGAGTCGATGGTGGGGGCGTCCACATAGGTGTAGCTGAGGCCGTTGTTGGCGCCGCCCGCGGTGGTGACGGTCACCGGGACGGGACCCGCCGCGGCGCCGGCGGGGACCACGATGCTGATGGTGCTGTCGGAGATCACGGTGGGGACGGCCGTCGCGGCGCCGAAGGAGACGCTGGTGGCCGTCGACAGACCGGTGCCGTTGAGGGTGATGGTGTTGCCCCCGGCCAGCGGCCCTGAGCTCGTGCTCAGCGAGGACTTGAAGGGGGCGCCGACGTAGAAGAACGACACCGGGTTGCTGGTGCCGCCCGGCGTGGTGACGGTGACGCCGACCGCGCCGTTGCCCGACGGGGAGACCGCGGTGACCTGGGTCGGGGAGACCTGGGTCAGGCTGGTCGCCGGCTTGTTGCCGAACATCACGCTGGTCGTGTTGGCCAGGTTGGTGCCGGTGACGGTCACCAAGGTGCCACCGCCGGTGGACCCCTGGTTCGGGGAGATAGGCATGACAACACTCCTCATGGTCCGATGAATGGTGCGGGTACCGGTGGAGCCCCTCGCTCGGCCCGTTCTCACGGCCGGGCGGACCGCCGACGACGTCCGGGGCGATGGCCCGGGAGGTGCGCCGGCGCTGATGAGACCGGGGAAGGCGGCGGACGGGACGCCCAGGGCGCCGCACGGCATCGCGAGTGCCGGGGCCTTCTCCTCGGGCACGGGGAGAAGAACCGGCAGGCGCTGCCCGTCCACGCTTTTCCTCGGTTCGGGATGGGCAGCCCACCGATTCATCACCAGTTGCCCACGGGGGCCGCACGGGGGCAAGGGCGCGTCACCTCGCATCACCCGAATGGAGCAGAGCCGCATCGCGGGCGGTCGGCGTCCTCGCTGGTGATCATGACGGCGGACTCCTCGGCCGCCGTCCCGTTAGGTCATTCGGGTGAGGTACTCGTGGTCGGCCTTGTCGCGGCAACGGCCTTCTGGGTCACTGGAGTTGCCGAACCGGCGGGCCGCCCTCCCGTCACCCGAAACAGCTGCGCGTCGACGCCCGGTGTCTCTGTGGGGGGCTGATCAAGGTCCGCCGTCGTGACATCTCCCGTCGGACCGGAACTCCGGGCCGGAACTCCCGGACCGGCACCCCGGTGGCCGAACCCCTCGGACCGGCACAACGGCCGGTGACAACGGTGTGGTCGGTGCCGCCGCGGGGCCCGGCGCCGGTGTGGGCCGAGCCCGTGCCGCCTTCGGGAGGATCGGCCCGGCCGCCGACATCCGGGGATTCCACCCCGCCACCTTCACTTCCAGGAGGCACTCATGCCGCCCGCGGTCAACTCCATCGCCCCCGCACAAGGACCGGTATCGGGTGGTACCACGGTCGTCATCACCGGTACCGGTCTGACGGGTGCCACGGCCGTCCGTTTCGGCTCCCTCAACGCGGCGTCGTACTCCGTCTCGTCCGCCACCCAGATCACCGCGGTCACGCCCGCCGGAAGCGCCGGTTCGGTGCCGGTCACCGTGACCTCCCCGAGCGGGACGAGCAACGCCACGGTCACCTTCACCTACACGGCCGTCGTACCGCCCGTGGTCACCGGTCTGGCGCCGTCCGGTGGTCCCACGTCCGGCGGCACCACCGTCACGGTGACGGGGACCGGTCTGACCGGCGCCACCCAGGTGCGTTTCGGCTCGGTCAGCGCCTCCTCCTTCAGCGTCGTCTCCGCCACCCAGATCACCGCGGTCGCACCGGCGGGAGCCCCGGGCGCCGTGCCGGTGACGGTGACGACACCGGGAGGGACGAGCGCCGCCGTACCGGCCTCCTACTTCTTCTACGCCGCGGCCCCGTTCCTCACGGCGATCTCACCGAGCGCCGGGCCCACGACCGGGGGCAACACCGTCACGCTGACGGGCCAGAACCTGCAGAACGCCGGCGATGTGCGGTTCGGCGCGCTCTCGGCCGCGGTGGACGCCGTGTCGCCCACGCAGCTCACCGTCACGCCCCCGGCGGGTTCGGGTCTGGTCACCGTCACGGTGACGACACCGGGCGGGGTCAGCAATGCCCTGACCTACGCCTATGTGACCGCGCCCGTGCTGAACACCGTGTCCCCGTCCGTCGGGGCCGCCGCGGGGAGCACGGCCGTGACGCTGACGGGCACCGGCCTGACCACCGCGACGGCCGTGACGGTGGACGGTGTCCCCACGAGCTTCACCGTGCTGTCGGACACCCAGATGGCGGCCGTCATCCCGCCCGGACCGGCGGGCGCCGCCGCCGTCCGGGTCACGACGGCCGGCGGTACATCGGGTGCGGTGACCTTCCAGCGGATCCCGGCCCCCGTCATCTGAACCCGCCGCGAACCGCTGACCCGCCGCGAACCGCGGGCCCGCCCGCAAGCCGCTGCCCCGTCACGAGCCGCTGAACCCGCCGCAGGCCGCTTCCCGGCCCGCTCACACGATCGACTGAGTGCCTTGACCCGACCAGGTCTGCCGCGTGGCCGGCCCATTCCCGGGTTCCTAGCGTGAGATTCATCGGTTGAGCAGATGATCCATGTCAAAGGAGCTGATCGTGAGGCGCAGACGTACTCATGGCGGGTGGGCCGTCACCTCGGCGGCGCTGGCCGTCGTCCTCGCCGCCGCCGTACCGGCGGCGGCCGCATCGTCGTCCACCAGCGTCACCGCCTCACCGTCGTCGACGACCGTCGGCGGCTCGGTGCAGCTGTCCGCGTCCGTCACCTGTGACTCCGACCCGAGCGGCGGCCTGGGCATGACCTTCTTCGACGGAGGCGACCTGCTGAGCACCGTGCCGGTGGGAGCCGACGGGCAGGCGTCGTACACCACGTCGTTCACCACGACGGGCACCCACACCATCACCGCCGCCTACAACGGCAACGGGGCCTGCGACGCGTCCAACAACACCACGACCGTCCAGGTCTCCTCCTCCCCGACGCCGCCCGACGGAACATCCGGTCTGTGCCTGCTGGCCTGCGGCGGCCTGATCAGCTTCGTCGTGGGAGACATCCACAACACCGTGTCCGTCCACTGAGGCGGCCGGACGCGTCGCGGGAATCACGAGGGCCTCCCGGGCCCGGTCGCGGATCGGACATCCACGACCGGGCCCAGGAGGCCCTTGTCCTTCCTTTACGGCATATCTAGTTCGCCGAGGGCGACGCGTCCTCCTCCGGGCTCAGCCCCATGCGGGCCGCCAGCGCCGTGGCGAGCGAGGCGACGGTCGGGTGCTGCCAGACGAAGTTGCTCGCCAGCCGGACGGACAGATCGGTGTCGAGCCGGATCCGCAGCTCGGTGGCCAGCAGCGAGTCGAAACCGAGGGACCGCAGCGGCGTGTGCGGATCCAGCGTGGCGCTGCCCGTGCGCAGGATCGCCCGGATGTGGTCGGTCAGATAGCTCTCCAGCTCCGTCTGCCGGGCGATGCCCGCGGGCAGGGCCCGGAGCCGGGTGCGGATGTCCGAACCGCCGGCCTCGGGCTCGGGTCCCCGTGGCGCCGGAGCACCGGCCGGAGCGGCCTCCGCGGCGAGAAGGGCGAACAGACTGGAAGCCGCCGCCGCTCGGGGGATCCAGGTCCGGGGCTGCCCCGGAATCACCGCGGTCTGCACCCGCCGGTGGCTGAGCAGGGAGTGCAGGGCCGCCAGACCCTCACGGGTGGGGATCGTCTCGTAACCGCGGTCGGCGAAGTCGGTCGCCTGTCCCGTCTCGCCCCACGGTCCCCAGTCGACGGCCAGGGTGGGCGATCCGTTGCGGGTGCGCCAGGTGGCGAAGGAGTCCAGCCAGGCGTTGGCGGCCGCGTACGTGCCCTGTCCTGCGTTGCCCAGGAGGGAACTCATCGAGGAGTAGAGGACGAACCAGTCCAGACGGTGGTCCGCCGCGGCCTTGTGCAGATTCCAGGCGCCGGTGACCTTCGGGGCCCACACCCGCTTCAGCTGGTGCTCGCGGGTGGTGGCCAGCGCGGCGTCGTCCAGGACCATGGCGCAGTGCACGATCCCGCGCAGGGGGACCCCGCTCTTCGCGGCGACCTCCACCAGGCGTTCGGCGGTGCCGCGCCGTGCGATGTCGCCGAGCACGACCGAGACGTCCGCGGACAGCTCGTTGATGGCGCGCGCGCATTCCAGCGACGGCGGGCGGCGGCCGTTGAGGATGATGCGCCCCGCTCCCCGCTCGGCCAGCCAGCGCGCGGTGGCCAGTCCGAGACCGCCCAGCCCGCCGGTGACGATGTAGGCGCCGTCGGACCGTACGACGGGCGGGCCGTCCGGCAGGACGGCCTTGGTCTCTCCGCGGTCCGGCACGGTCAGTACGACCTTGCCGAGGTGACCGGCGCGGGCCATCAGCTGGAAGGCGTCGGCCGCCCGGTCGAGCGGGTACTCGGTGCACAGCAGGGGCTTGAGGCGTCCGGCGGTGATGTGGTCGATGACCTCGCGCAGGACGACGGCGAAGAAGTCCGGCCGGCGCTGCTGGAGTTCGATGAGGTCGACGGCGCTGAAGCTGATGTTGTGCCGCATCGGGCCGAGCTTGAGCGCGGCGTCGGCCATGATGTCGCGCACGCCGAGCTCGATGAAGCGGCCGAACGGCCGCAGACTCTGGAGCCCGGCGCGAACGGCCGGGCCCGCCAGGGAGTTGAGGACGACGTCGACTCCCTGGCCCTCGGTGGCCCGGCGGGTCTCCTCGGCGAAGTCCAGGGTGCGGGAGTCCATGACGCAGCGGATCCCCATACCGTGCAGATGCCGCCGCTTGTCCTCGGATCCTGCCGTCGCCAGGACGTCCGCGCCCAGCATCCGGGCGACCTCGATCGCGGCCAGTCCCGTGCCGCCGGTGGCGGAATGGACCAGTACCCGCTCACCGGGAGCGAGCCGGGCGACGTGGTGCAGGGCGTACCAGGCGGTCAGGTATGCCGTCGGCAGGCCCGCCGCCGTGGCTGGGGCCAGCGGCCGCGGCGCGGGGACGACGGCGGAGGCCGGCACGGTGACGAAGGAGGCGAAGGCGCCGCCTTGGAGCTGCACGGCGAGCACCGGGTCACCGGGGCGGACATGGTGCACACCGGCGCCGACGGCGCTGACCGTGCCGACGCACTCGAAGCCGATGCGGTAGGCGGCGGCCGGCTCCGAGCCGAGCATGCCCAGCGAGGTCAGGACATCGCGGAAGTTGAGTCCGGCGGCCTGGACGCGCACCTCGACCTCGCCCTCGCCGGGCCCCCGACGGCCGGTCGCGGCCAGTTCCAGACTGCCGATGTCGCCGAGCCGTCCGACCCGCAGACGGAATCCGTCCTCGCCGTACCGCACCCGCCGGGAGGAGCAGGCGGTGTGTTCGTCCGCCGTGACGGGAGCGGGTGCGATGCGGGCGGCGTAGCGGACGCCGTCGCGCAGTGCGATCTCGTCCTCCGGGGCGTTCGCGAGGAGCTCCGCGGCCAGGGTGCGCAGGCCCTCCTCGCCGGGATCGGTGTCGACGAGGGTGGGGCGCAGCCGGGGCTGCTCGACGGCCATGACGCGGGCCACCCCGCGCACCGTGCCGTGCGCGGGGTGCCCCTTCTCGTCCGCGGTGACGGCGTACGCGTGCCGGGTGGCGACGTACACCCGCGTGTCCCGGCCGTGTTCGTCGGCGGCCTGCGCGAGCGCGAGCAGCCGCCGTGCCCGTTGCTGGGCGCCGTCGACGGGATGGGCGGACGGCGTTCCGCACAGCAGGACGACGGCTCGCAGGCCGCGATCGCCGGCGGTCAGATAGGCGCCGAACGTCTCGGCCCAGGTGCCGAGTCCCTCCGAGTCCAGCGGGTTCTCCCGCACCTCGACCCGGGCGCCGGCGGTGCGCAGGAGCGCGGCAAGACGTTCCCCCTCGCCGTCGCCCTCGTCCACCACGAGCCAGTCCCCGGGCGCGGGGGCCACGACCCGGGGGTGGGGGACCCGGTGCCAGCCCGGTTCCATGAACCACTGGTCGACGGCAGTGCCCTCGGCCGGTGCGCGCCGCACGAACCGCACACCGTCGAGGGCCAGGACCGGCCGCCCGTCGGCGTCCAGGACGCGGACGTCTCCGGCGAGTGTCGTGTCGCTGTTCTCGGTGACCCGGGCGTGCGCGTGCACGGCCCGGGCCGGATCGCCGAGCAGACGCAGATGACGTACCTGCACCGGCAGGATCGGGCCGGGCGCGGTGGTGTGGCCGGCCCCGGCGACCAGCAGTTGCAGACACAGGTCCAGGAGGACGGGGTGCACGCTCAGTCCGTGTTCCGGGGTACGGGCGGTGGGCGGCACCTCGATCCGGGCCCAGAAGCTGTCCCGGCGCCTTGTCGTGCTCAGCGCGGTGATACCGGTGAAGGCGGGGCCGTGTTCCAGTCCGCAGGCGCGCAGTCCGGCGTAGAGCTCGGCGGGATCGAGGGCGACGGGGTGTTTGCGGGCGAGTTCGGAGAGGGACGCGGTTCGGGCGTCGCGCGCCGCGAGGACGCGCCGGGCGATGGCCGAGGCGTGCAGCTGCCAGGAGCCGTCCAGATTGCGGGAGTGGATCTCGCAGGCGGCCTGGTCACCGGTGGTGAGGGTGAGGGTGGTGCTGATCTCCGGGGCACCGTCGAGGGGCAGCAGATCGTGGAAGTCGACGTCGATCAGGTCGATGTCCGTGGCTTCCGTGACGTCGGCGAGCGCGGTCTGTGCCGTGGTGTGCAGGAGGGCGCAGAATCCCGCGCCGGGCAGGACGGCGGTGCCGTGCACGCGATGGTCGTCGAGCCAGGGCAGTTGACCGGCCGGAGCGGTGGTGCGCCAGGAGTGGCGGACCTGTTCACCGGGGACCTCGGTGTGCCGGCCGGGCAGCGCGCTTCCCTCGGCGGGCGCCGCCCGGCCGGCGGCCCAGTGGTGGGCGCGGTCGAAGGTGATGGTGGGAGCGTCGGTCAGATGGCCGCCGCCGTGGAGCGTGGACCAGTCGACCGTGCCGCCGTGGCAGTGGAGGGCCGCGAGCTGGGTGCGGAAGGTGGTCGGCTCGTCCTCCGCGCGACGCAGCGTGGGGAGGACCACGGCGTCGGGGACCAGCGGGGCCAGGCTCTCGGTGAGGGACTGGGTGACCACGGGGTGCGGTGAGATCTCGACGTAGATCTTGTGCCGCTCCTGTGCGGCGACGGCCACGGTGGGCTGGAAGCGGACGGGGCGGCGCAGATTGGCGCACCAGTAGTCGGCGTCCAGGAGCGGGGCGCGCAGCGGGTCCTCGGACACGGTGGAGTAGAACGGGATCTGCGGCGGGCGGGGGGACAGGTCGCGCAGGGCCTCGCGCAGATCGCCGAGCAGCGGTTCGACGTGGGCGCTGTGGGAGGCGACGTCGACCGCGATCGGTACGGCGGCGATCCCTTCCCGTCCCCAGCGGTCGATCAGGTGGTCGATCTGGTCGGTGTCGCCGGAGACGACCGTGGCGTGGGGCGCGGCCAGGACGGCGACGGAGACACCGTCGGTCCCGGCGTCGGCCAGCGCGGCTTCCACCCCGGCCCGGTCCAGGCCGACACTGGCCATCGCCCCGGTCCCGGCGATCCGTTCCAGCAGCGCCGACCGGCGGCAGATGACCCGGACACCGTCGGCGAGCGTGAGGGCTCCGGCCACCACCGCGGCCGCGGCCTCTCCCATGGAGTGGCCGATGACGGCGGCGGGCCGTACCCCGTGCGCCTGCCAGGCCGCGGCCAGCGCGATCTGGAGGGCGAACAGGGTCGGTTGGACCTTCGGGCATCCGGTGACGGGTTCGCCGGCCTTGATCAGGTCCAGGACGGAGAACCCCGCCTCGGCGCGGATGAGTTTGTCGGCGTCGGTCAGTGCCTTCTCGAACGCCGGGTCGTGGGCGAGCAGTTCCTGGCCCATGCCGGCCCACTGGGAGCCCTGGCCGGAGAACACCCAGACGGGTTGCCGGGGGGCGGTGACATCGGCGGTGCCCGACACGAGGGCCGCATGAGGCAGGCCGTTCTGGAACATCCGCAGGGCCTCGACGGTCTCGCCGCGGGAACGTGCGACGACCGCGAGGCGCCCGCGGCCGGGGCCCCGGCGCAGGGCCAGGGTGTGGGCGACGTCCCGGAGCGGGACGTTCTCACCGTCCGTCTCCAGCCAGTCGGCCAGCCGGTGTGCGGCGGTCGGCAGGGCGCGGTGCGAACCCGCCGGTACGACGATCACCTCCGGCGGCGCGGTCCGGGGCCGCCGGGGAGCGGGCAGACCGGCACGGCGCGTGGACGACGGCGGTTCCTGGAGGATGACGTGGGCGTTGGTGCCGGAGAAGCCGAACGAGGAGACGGCGGCCATCCTGACCGGCTGTTTGCCCGGCCACGGGGTGGTGGTGAGCGGGACGAAGAAGCGGGTGGCGTCCGCCTCGATGGCCGGGTTCCAGCGGGTGAAGTGCAGATTGCGGGGAATGGTCGCGCGCTGGAGGCACAGGACGGTCTTGATGAGTCCGGTGATGCCCGCGGCGGGCTCCAGGTGGCCGAGGTTGGTCTTGACCGACCCGAGGGCGCAGGGCGAGAGGCCGTTGCCGTACACGGCGGCCAGGCTGGCGAACTCGACGGGGTCGCCCACCGGGGTGCCGGTGCCATGGGCCTCGATCAGCGAGATCTGGGCCGGGTCGACATCGGCGCGGGAGAGCACCGAGCGGTAGAGGGCCTGCTGGGCGGCGGAAGAGGGTGCGGCGAGGCCGTCCGACCGGCCGTCCTGGTTCACCCCTGATCCGCGGACCACGGCGAGGATGCGGTCGCCGTCTCTGCGGGCCTCGGCCAGCCGCTTGAGGACGACGACACCGCAGCCCTCGCCGCGCACGAATCCGTCCGCGGCGGCGTCGAAGGTGCGGCAGTGCCCGGTGGGGGAGAGCATGCCCATCCTGACGAAGGACCGGGTGATACGGGAGGCGAGCATGAGCGTGACGCCGGCGGCCAGGGCGAGGTCGCACTCACCGCGGCGCAGTGCCTCGCAGGCCAGGTGGAAGGCCACCAGGGAGGACGAGCACGCGGTGTCGAGCGCGATGCTGGGGCCGTGCAGGCCGAGGAGATAGGAGATGCGGCCCGCGGCCACACAGTGACCGTTCGTCAGGATGGAGCCCTCCAACTCCGTCGGCTGACCGGCGAGTTGGTCCATGTAGTCGTTGTAGCTGAGCCCGGTGAAGACTCCCGTCGCGGAGCCCGCGAGCCGATCGGGAGGCAGCCCGGCATGTTCCAGGGCTTCCCAGATGACCTCCAGCAGCAGACGGTGCTGGGGGTCGAGGACATCGGCCTCGCGGCCCGAGACCCCGAAGAAGTCCGCGTCGAAACGGGAGACGTCCTTCAGATAGCCGCCCCGGGTGAACCGGGACCGTGCGCCGGCCGCTGTCTCCCCTTCGAGGGTGGTCATCTCGCGGCCGGGCGGCGGCGCCCCCACCGCGTCGCGACCCTTCACCAGTAAGCGCCAGAAGGCGGCCGGGGAGTCGGCGTCCCCGGGAAGCCGGCAGCCGATGCCGACGATGGCGATGGGTGCGTTCGCCGGCCGAGGGCCGAGCTTGTCGTTGACCACGGGAATCTCCTTGTCGAGAGGGGGAGGGTGCGCACTGTTCGAGAAGAACGCGGCAGTACGGCGTGACTGCCGCGCGCTAGGTGGACCCGGCGCACCGGGACGGCATGGTGTCCGGGAGGGGCTCAGACGTCCGGGCTGCCGAGGAGGATCGCGCTCTTCACGCCTCCGACCTGGTAGTTGAAGCTGAGGGCGTAGTCGAAGTCGAGGGCGCGGGGCGTCGTTCCCGGAACCGGGTCGAAGGTCAGGCCGTCCGCCGGCTCCTCGCAGTTGGCGGTGGGGCACACCTGGCCGTGGTTCATCATCAGGAGGGTGAGGGCCACTCCCAGACAGCCGGCCGGGGCGCCGTTGTGGCCGAAGCAACCTTCCTGCGAGGTCATGAGGAGATCGCGGGCCGCGGGGCCGTACAGCTCCCGGATCGCGTTCGCCTCGAACGTCGTCACCACGACATTGCCGTCACTGCCGCCGTGGACGTAGGGCACATCGGAGATCTCCCAGGTGTCCCCGAGGCACCTGCGCACCGCGGACACCAGCGCCTTCCCGCTCTCCTCGCAGGCCAGCGGGTTGGAGAGACCGTCACGTGTGGTGGTCTGCGACAGGACCTGGCCGTACAGCCGGGCGCCGCGCGCGAAGGCGTGTTCGCGGCTCTCGATGACGAGGGTCGCGGAGCCCTCTCCGTGGTTGATGCAGTCGGCCCGCCGGTCGTACGGACGCATCAGGGCGTCGAACGAGGGCAGCAGGCTGGGCATGTCCTCGGATCGCATGGCGTCGTAGGCCTGTTGGGCTCCGGTCAGCAGGCGCTGGATGTTGCGGATGAGCGTGACGCTGAAGACGTCGACCCCGGTCACCACGGCGATGTCGGCCTCGCCCTGGGCGATCATGCGCTGGGCGTTGCCGATCTGCAGGGCGGAGGACGCGCAGCCGCACGACACGGTGAAGTTGGCGCCCTTCGACCGGGTGAGCCCGCCCTGGACCAACGCGACGTCCGAGGGGGTGACGGACTGCTCCGCCGCGACGAACAACTCCAGTGCCTCCGCGACCGGGTAGGTCGCGGGATCGGCCTGCATGACCGCGAGATAGCTGTCGATGTTGGCGTCCACTCCACCGCGGCCCACCAGGACGGCCGCCTCCTGGAGATCGCGCTGGACGTCCAGGCCGGCATCCGCGCCCGCCTGGGCCAGGGACATCAGGCCGAAGCGGTGGGCGTCCGTGTAGTGCCGTGAGAAGAATTCGGGAATGTCTGGAATGTGCTCCTCGAACGTCTGCTTGGGCAGGTTCACGCCGCCGTAGTAGACGCCGTTGTTGATGAGGCAGGAAGTGCCGGTGGAGGCGACCTGCCAGAGGTCGTCCGCGGTGAACACCGGTGACCCGGTGCCCGGGAGGCACAGACCGATTCCGGTGACCACGGCATCACGGCCCCGTCCACCGGTCCGCCGCCTCATGAGTCACCCTTTGACTGTAGTTCTTTGGACATGGCGCTTTTCCTTCCAGAAACATGGGACGATTTATTCGGCCACATAAGTGCGGCGGCACCAGTGGTACACGGGCAATCGGTGGCCGTTGTGCATGGAGTAGGCGCCGGAGAACTCGAAGTGTTCATAGGCGTTCCCGCAGAGGATTTTCACTTTCGGATCCATTTCCAGGGACCGGACTTCCCATACGGCGGGAATGGAGATCCAGTCGGGGCCCCCGGAAAGCAACACCCGAGTGGTGTTCGGCATGGCCACCTCCGGTGGTGGTTCACCTGCGTGTGCACATGCGCCTGCACGAGTGTCTGCGGGACGAGTTCGCGCTCTCGGTCAGGGTCGGCATGCGAGAAAAGACCGGAAACATGCATCGGGAAGCCAGATGGCCGACCCGGCACAGGGAACGGAAAAAGGCGGAACGCAGCATGATGACCTCGTCATGCGATCGATGGGCCGGCCGCCGGACCGAAGACGTGGCGGTCCGGCGGCGGCTCCCCGGCTCACGCCGGGTGGGTGGGGGGCCCTGTCACCGGCCCCCCGGTTCGGGCGGCGGTCAGGTCGCGTTGGCCAGTGCCTGGGTGATCGCGGAAGCGGTCGCCTGCTCGGAGCTGAGGGCGGAGCTGGACGCCCCGAGCAGGTTGTAGACGACGGCGGTGGCGTTGGACGCGGAAGCCGTGAGGATGTTGGCCTCCACCACCTGCGGCTGCGTGAGGCAGTCGCCCAGCGCGGCGACGAGCGAGACGGCGGTGGACAGGTTCTGGGTACGTGCGGTCTGGGTGTCGTTGGCCTGGTCGGCGGCGATGGCGGCGTTGTTGGACGTCTGCGCGGTCGTCAGGTCGTTGACACAGGGCGAGGCGGCGGCGGCCGCGGGGGTCGCCAGCACCACGGGGGCGACACCCACGATGGTGCCGGCGGCCATGACGGCGGTGACGGCGGCGGCGGTAATACGAGAACGGAACATGCTGGCACTCCTTGGAGAGATGACACATGCGCTCATTGGCGACGAAGTCGACGGGAGCGGTCCCGTGTCTTTCCGAAGGACGGCCTGCTTTGGGAATGACAATCACCTTGGCCGCCGCGCAACTTGTGCGCCTGGAGTGACGACCGGAACGGGTAGCAGTCACGTCCCCGGAAAGGGATGGGCGGCCCGCCGGTTCGTAAATCCAATGGAGCAACGGTCGCGAGCGGCATCTCAAGGGTGGTCGCACGGTATCACTCGAACGCAGTAATGCAGGCGCGCCGACAAAAGATCGACCGAACGGTTGGTCCGGCCCGAAATGTACCTCCTGGGCCGGAAATTGTGCTTTCGCGGGAGCCCGCGGTGATCGACTCTGCGGCGGACCCGGGAATCAACTTCTCTGAAGACTTTACTTTCTTTATCGTCGGCGACGGGCCGGCGCATCGCGGCTTGCTGGTTGAAGTCTGTCCCATATATGCAGGAACGAATTTCCAATCACACCGGAGTAGGCCATCCGGGTGCTAGTCCGCAGTCAGCTGTTGCCCGCCACATGACAGCTCGGCGATAACGGATACATCCAACGGTGGGCTGCCCGTCCTCTCCGGGGGAGTGGCTGCCCAACCCCCAGGGGACCGTCGTCTTCATCGCGGACCCCGAAGGAGGGGGCTGCCACGATGGGCACCCCCAGAGAGAAGTTGGATCGTCAGCCGGCGCCGGTGTCGGTGCCGGCTGACGCCTGACTTCCGGCCGCCGCTCCGGGAAGGTGCGGCGGCCTCGCCGTCTCTCGCCCAAGAGAGGGCGGCCGCCGGTGGTGGCCTTCCCTCCGCGGTGCCCCTTCACGAGCACCAGGAGAGTCATGTCCGCGACCCCACGTGTATGCGCGCGTGTCACGCTGTCCCCCCAAGAGATCGACCGATGGCCCGACACCCCGGTCGCACGGGCGCTGGCCACCTTATGGCCCCGGTCCCGCACCGCCACCTTCAGTCTCCCGGCCATGGACCGCGCCGTCCCGATCTGCCGGAGCCTGACGCGGTCCTGGCTCGCCCAGCAGCGCTTCACGGACGAGGACATCTGCGACACGGTCCTGCTGATCAGCACCGAGCTGGCCACGAACGCCATCGTGCACACCGGCAGCGCGGTGATCACCATGAGCCTGCGCAGGAACAAGGACCATCTGCGGATCCAGGTGCGCGACCAGGGCACGCAGTCCGCCGGCAAGCACTGGCACAACACCTCCGGATTCGGCCGGGGCCTGGAAATCATCGCCAGTTACGCCGGAGTGCTCGGCACCCGCAGAGGGGCGGACGGCACCCGGACGATGTGGGCCACCGTCAACCTGGCGTGAGGCAGGCCCGGTTCAGGACCCACTACGGCAGACGGGTGAATCGACGTCGGCCCCGTTGATACGCAATACAGCCTTATGCGGTACTGGATACACCCAAACGGTGGGCCGCCCATCCCTTCCCGGGGCAAGCGGCCTGCGGTTTCGCGCACGACTTCGTGCGGACGACACCGCGGACGGCGGGGCGTTCACAGCCTGCCGTCCCTTGTGGGCGACACCCCCGTGAAGGAACCGGATCCGTCGGTGCCGCGATGTGACGGCACTGCCGGCGGACGGCCCCGTGCCACGTCCCGGGAGTCGTCGTGCGAGATGTCCGCCGCTGTTCGAGCCGCTGTACGGACATCACGGTTTCCCCGTTCCCGGACGCCCGGCACAAGGCGCCGCCGTCGGCGAGCGTCCCGTTCCCGGGTGAGCTCCAGTCACTTTGATGAGGAGAAACCTCCATGTCCACGCCTGTTGTGCAGATTCCCGGCCTTCCCGCCGGCTTCCCCTTCCCGTTCCCCTTCCCGCCGAGCACCCCGACCATCGGGGCCCTCGTACCGAGCTTCGGCCCCGCCAGTGGCGGCAACCTGGTCCTCATCGTGGGGTCCGGGCTGGCCAACGCGTCCTCGGTGACGTTCGGCGGAACCCCCGCGAGCATCCTGTTCCAGGACCCGATCGGCCTGCTCATCATCGCCACGGCCCCGGCCCACGCCGCGGGCACCGTGCCGGTCGTCGTCACCAACGCGGGCGGTACGAGCGCCCCGGCCATGTACACCTACCTGGCGCCCGCCGGGCCGGTCGTGCTCTCCCTGATCCCGACGAGCGGCCCGACCACCGGCGGTACGCCGTTCACCATCGTCGGCGCCAACCTCACGGGTGCCTCGGTGACGTTCAACGGGGTGGCCGCGACCGGTGTCGTGGTGGATCCGACCGGGACCGTCGTCACCGGTGTCACCCCGGCCGGTACCGCGGGCAATGTGCCCGTGGTGGTCACGACGCCCAGCGGCAGCGCCACCGTCGCGGGCGGCTACACCTATGTCGCGCCGGCCCCGCCGGTCGCCCTCTCGCTCGTGCCGGCCACCGGCCCGGCCGCCGGCGGTACGCCGTTCGTCCTCGTGGGCAGCAACCTCACGGGTGCCTCGGTGACCTTCAACGGGGTGGCCGCGACCGGTGTCGTGGTGGACCCGACCGGCACCATCGTCACCGGCGTCACCCCGGCCGGTACCGCGGGCAACGCGCCCGTGGTGGTCACGACGCCCGGTGGCACCGCCACCGTCGCGGGCGGCTACACCTACGTGTGATCCGCCTCCCCGTGTGACACCAGCCCCGCGTCCCCGGCCGACTCTCCCCGGCCGGGGACGCGGTCTGTCGTCGTCCGTGCGGGTCAGCCCCTGTGCAGTACGGCCTTCAGGGCGTCCCGGAGAGCGGTCTGGGGGTCGGGCGAGGCGCCCTGGGCGCGCCAGGCGACGAAGCCGTCGGGGCGGACCAGGACCGCGCCGTCGGCACCGACGCCGTGCAGCTCCGCCCAGTCGTCGCCCTCGGTGTCGTACATCAGGTCGGCGTCGCCGCCGGGGCCGATCCGGTAGGCGTCCAGCCGTACCCCGTCCAGAGCGGCGACGCGCCGGGCGGCGTCGTACCAGCCCGCGTCGTCCGGGGCGTCGGTGAGCAGCACCATGGAGCGCTCGTAGAGGTCGAGGGTGGACAGCCGGCGGGCGGCCTGGCGCAGCCACAGGTGCGGGGCGCGGGTGCCGGGGCGGCCGGTGAGGGAGAGCGCGTCGGGGACGATCGGCGCCTCGGGGTCGGTGCCGACAGCGGCGCCCTCGGGGTAGTGGTAGCCGAGGACGACGTTGAGGATGCCGCCGCGCTTGGCGCCGCCGACGCCGGGGGCCGGGGCGAAGCCGGGGTGGCTGTGCTCGACGGAGCGGGCGGAGGCACGGGCGCTGGTGGCGACGGCGACCGGACGGCGCTCGGCACCGTAGCTGTCGAGGAGCGCGGGCCCGGCCCAGCCGTCGAGGACGGCGGCGAGCTTCCAGGCGAGGTTGTGGGCGTCCTGGATACCGGTGTTGGAGCCGAACGCGCCGGTGGGGGACATCTCGTGGGCGGAGTCGCCGGCGAGGAAGACCCGGCCCTGCGCGTAGGAGTCGGCGACCCGTTCGGCGGCGCGCCAGGACGCCATTCCGGTGATCCTCACATCGAGGTCGGGTACGCCGACCGCGCGGGCGATGTGCTGCTGGAGGCGTTCCTCGGTGAACTCGTCCAGGGATTCGCCGAGTTCGGGGTGCCAGGGGGCGTGGAAGACCCAGCGCTCCTTGTTGTCGACGGGGAGCAGGGCGCCGTCGGCGTCGGGGTGGGTGAGGTAGCAGCAGATGAAGCGGCGGTCGCCGACCACGTCGGCCAGGCGGGTGGAGCGGAAGGTGACGCTGACGTTGGCGAACAGCTCGCCGGGGCCGCTCTGGCCGATGCCGAGGGCACGGCGGACGGGGCTGCGGGGGCCGTCGGCGGCGACGAGGTAGTCGGCCCGGACGGTGTAGCGCTCGTCGGTGGAGCGGTCGCGGACGATCGCGGTCACCCCGTCGGCGTCCTGTTCGAAGGACTCCATCTCATGGTGGTAGCGCAGGTCGCCGCCGAGTTCGCGGGCGCCGTCCACGAGGACGGGTTCGAGGTCGTTCTGGCTGCACAGGTTCCAGGCGGTGGGGCTGAACTTCCGCAGGCCCCCGCCGGGGTCGATCTCCTTGAACAGCCACTCGCCGGCCTCGCCGACCAGGGTCGGGGTCTGCAGGATGCCGTGGTTGTCGGCGAGCAGGGAGGCCGCCGCCTTGATGTCCGGCTCGATGCCGGCCACCCGGAAGAGTTCCATCGTGCGGACGTTGTTGCCGCGTCCGCGTGGGTGGTGCGAGGTCCCGGAGTGCCGTTCCACCAGCATGTGGCGCACGCCGAGGCGGCCGAGGAACAGGGACGTGGACAGGCCCACCAGTGAGCCGCCCACGATGAGGACGGGAACCCGGTGGTCGGCTGTGTGATGCATCGAGCCTCCAGATGCAGGGGTGCGTACAAGGCGCCTGTGAGTCTCATGCCCGGTATCACCGTTGTTGGGGCCATTTGCGCGCGGGATCACCCACGTGGTTCCTACGAGTCGCGGGCTTACGGCCAGCGGCACAGGATCAAGAAGCGCTGACGTCGCGTCACGGCGGTGACCGGCGCACCCGAGATCCCCCGCCAAGGAGATGTCCGCACCATGACCACCACCTCTGAACGTCTGTCAGAAGCACCGGCGCGCGACGCGTCGAAGCGTGTCTCCCAGTCCGTGTTCGACGGCTCGCGGCTCCGGGTCGTTCTGCTGGTCGACGTCTTCGACGGCGCGCAGCAGCAGTTCCTGGAGGCGTACGAGCAGCTCTGCAACCAGGTTGCGTCGGTTCCCGGCCATGTCAGCGACCAACTCTGCCAGTCCATCGAGAATCCATCCCAATGGCTCATCACCAGCGAGTGGGAGAGCGCCCCGCCGTTCCTCACCTGGGTGAACAGCGAGGAGCACGTGCGGATGGTGGAGCCGCTGCACTCCTGCGTGCGCAACACCCGCTCGCTGCGCTTCCACATCGTCCGCGAGACGGGCCGCGCCTACGAGACCGACGCGCCCGCCCGGGGCCGCCTCCAGACGGAGGTGCGCATCGGTGACGGAGTGATCCGGCACGCGCTGACCTTCACCGTGAAGCCGGGCACCGAGGACAAGGTGGCCAAGCTGCTCGGGGACTACGCGGCGCCCGAGCCGCGGGTGGACGACTCCACGCGGCTTCTGCGCACCTCGCTGTTCATGCACGGCAACCGGGTGGTGCGCGCCATCGAGGTGCGCGGCGATCTGCTGGCCGCCCTGCGCCATGTCTCGCGCTCGCCCGAGGTGCGGGCCGTGGAGGAGGCCATCAACCCCTATCTGGAGCAGGACCGGGACCTGAACGACCAGGAGTCGGCCCGGCTGTTCTTCACCCGGGCGGCGCTGCCCGCCGTGCACCACGTGATGGCGGACGACCGGCCCGAGGGCACCCGGCGGGCCCTGTACTACCCGGCCAAGGCGGGCCGCGGGATGAAGCTCGCGGAGCTGCTCGCCAAGGCGGACTCGGCGGCCACCGACGACCCGTCGAGCCAGGTGCTGCGCAGCACGGTCTTCGAGCGCGAGGACGTCGTGGTGCGGCTGGTGGACCTCGCCGCCGAGGGCGCGGACGTGGACCCGCTGCCCCGGGACCCCGCGCTGGCCGCCGAGCTGCGCGAGCTGCTGGCCGGCGAGACCGCCCGTATGGAGCTGGTCACCGACCGCCGCTCGCCGGAGGTCTGAGCGGCCCGTCCGCTCCCGGGAGCCACACCCAGAAGCCCGATCACATCCACCGGAGGAACGTCGTGATCAAACCCCGTCCGAGAATCGTGGATCTCAGCGAGACCGAGCCCAACACCCGGCGCGGCGGTGATCTGCGCGCCATGCTCACCCCGGCCACGGTCGGTTCCACCAGCGGCTTCATGGGTGTGGCCATCGTGCAGCCCGGCGACCGCATCGGTGAGCACTACCACCCCTACTCCGAGGAGTTCGTCTACGTCGTCTGCGGTGAGCTGGAGGTCGACCTGGACGGCGAGCCGCACGTACTGCGCCCGGAGCAGGGCCTGATGATCCCCATCGACATGCGCCACCGGTTCCGCAACGTCGGCAAGGTGGAGGCCCGGATGGTCTTCCACCTCGGCCCGCTGGCGCCCCGCCCGCAGCTCGGGCACGTCGACACCGAGGAGACGTCGGTGATCGGCGCGGCCGCGGTGCTGACCGAGCCGGCCGGGGCGGGCGCCGACGGCGGAGGAGTCAGGTCATGACCCGGCGCGTGGCGGTCACCGGCATAGGCATCGTCGCCCCGGGCGGCATCGGCACCCCCGCGTTCTGGGATCTGCTCGCGCACGGCCGGACCGCGACGCGGGGCATCACCTTCTTCGACCCCTCCCAGCTGCGCTCGCGGATCGCCGCCGAGTGCGACTTCGACCCGGCGGCGCACGGCCTGGACGCCGAGCAGGTGGAACGGGCGGACCGCTACATCCAGTTCGCGCTGGTCGCGGGCGACGAGGCGGTCCGCGACTCCGGGCTCGACCTGGCGCGGGAGGACCCCTGGCGGATCGCGGTGTCGGTGGGCACCGCGGTCGGCGGCACCACCCGGCTGGAGAACGACTACGTGCTGGTCAGCCATGGCGGCGAGCGCTGGGACGTGGACCACGAGCGGGCGCGGCCCCAGCTGCACCGGGCGTTCTCCCCGAGCACCGCGGCCTCCGCCGTGGCGGAACGATTCGGTGCCCAGGGTCCGGTGCAGACCGTCTCCACCGGCTGCACCTCGGGCCTGGACGCCGTCGGATACGCCTTCCACACCGTCCAGGAGGGCCGGGCCGACATCTGCATAGCCGGTGCGTCGGACTCGCCCATATCCCCCATCACCATGGCGTGCTTCGACGCGATCAAGGCCACGTCACCGAACAACGACGACCCCGCGCACGCCTCCAAGCCCTTCGACAACAACCGTGACGGCTTCGTCATGGGGGAGGGCGGCGCGGTGCTCGTGCTGGAGGAGCTGGAGCACGCACGGGCCCGCGGCGCGCACGTCTACTGCGAGTTCGGCGGCTACGCGACCTTCGGCAACGCCTACCACATGACCGGTCTGACCAAGGAGGGCCTGGAGATGGCGCGGGCCATCTCGTCCGCCCTCGACCAGGCCCGGCTCGACCCCACGGCGATCGACTACGTCAACGCGCACGGCTCAGGCACCCGGCAGAACGACCGTCATGAGACGGCGGCCGTCAAGCGGGCGCTCGGGCAGCACGCCTACGACACCCCGATGAGCTCCATCAAATCCATGGTGGGCCACTCCCTCGGGGCGATCGGCGCCATCGAACTGGTCGCCTGCGTGCTGGCCCTGGCCGAGCAGGCCGTACCGCCGACCGCGAACTACGAGACCCCCGACCCCGAGTGCGACCTCGACTACGTGCCGCGTACCGCCCGCGAGCGGAAGCTGACCAGCGTGCTCTCCGTGGGCAGCGGGTTCGGCGGCTTCCAGTCCGCGGTGATCCTGACCCGGCCGAGGGAGTGAGGACGAGATGAGCGAACCCCAGGACCGGCGCGCGGCCGTCACCGGCATCGGCGTGGTCGCGCCCAACGGCATCAGCACCGACACCTTCTGGAAGGCCACCCACGAGGGACTCAGCGTCCTGGACCGGGTGACCCGCGAGGGGTGTGAGCGCCTGCCGCTGAAGGTGGCCGGCGAGGTCCGCGCCTTCGACGCGGCGGACACCATCGAGGAGCGGTTCCTCGTCCAGACCGACCGCTTCACCCACTACGCCATGGCCGCGGCCGACTTCGCGCTCACCGACGCCCGGCTCGGCCAGGCCGACACCGACCAGTCGCCGTACTCCATCGGCGTGGTCACCGCCGCGGGCTCCGGCGGCGGCGAGTTCGGCCAGCGCGAGCTCCAGCGGCTGTGGGGCAAGGGCAGCCGGTTCGTGGGGCCGTACCAGTCCATCGCCTGGTTCTACGCCGCGAGCACCGGCCAGGTCTCCATCCGGCGCGGCTTCAAGGGCCCCTGCTCGGTCGTCGCCTCCGACGAGGCCGGCGGTCTGGACGCCCTCGCGCACGCGGCCCGGGCGGTGCGGCGCGGCACCGACGCGATCGTGGCCGGCTCCACCGAGGCGCCGCTCGCGCCGTACTCGGTGGTCTGCCAGCTCGGCTACGAGGAGCTGAGCCGCGAGAGCGAACCGGGGCGCGCCTACCGGCCGTTCACGAAGGACGCGTGCGGGTTCGTGCCCGCCGAGGGCGGCGCGATGCTCGTGGTGGAGGCCGCCGGCGCCGCCCGTGCGCGCGGCGCGGACATCCGGGCCTTCGTCGCCGGGCACGCGGCGACCTTCACCGGCGCCTCCCGCTGGGCGGAGTCCCGCGCGGGTCTCGCCCAGGCCATCCGGCAGGCGCTGGCCGAGGCCGCGTGCGCGCCCGAGGAGGTCGACGTCGTCTTCGCCGACGCCCTCGGGGTGCCGGCGGCCGACCGGGCCGAGGCGCTGGCCATCGCCGACGCCCTCGGTGCCCATGGCACCCGGGTGCCGGTCACCGCGCCCAAGACCGGCACGGGGCGCGGCTACTGCGCGGCCCCCGTGCTGGACACCGCGGCGGCCGTGCTCGCGATGGAGCACGGACTGATCCCGCCGACCCCGAACGTCCACGACGTCTGCCACGACCTCGACCTCGTCACCGGCCGCGCCCGGGTCGCCGAACCGCGCACCGCGCTGGTCCTCAGCCGGGGCCTCATGGGGTCGAACTCGGCGCTGGTGCTGCGGCACCCCAGCGCGCGGTGAACAGCAAAGGAGGAGAGCAATGTCCAAGATCACCGTCGAAGAACTCGCAGCCCTCATGAAGAAGGCGGCCGGGGTCACCGTCAGCCCCCAGCAGCTCAACGACAAGCCGGACACCGGCTTCGACGTCCTCGGCGTCGACTCGCTCGGCCTGCTCGGCATCGTCGGCGAGCTGGAGAACGAGCACGGCACCCCGATGCCGGTGGACGCCGAGCGCTGCAAGACCCCTCAGCAGTTCCTCAACCTCGTCAACAACACGCTGATGGCAGGAGCCTGACATGGCAGGACACACCCAGAACGAGATCACCGTCGCGGCCCCGCTCGACCTGGTCTGGGACATGACCAACGACCTGGAGCGCTGGCCCCAGCTCTTCAGCGAGTACGCGGCCGTCGAGGTGCTCAAGCGCGAGGGCGAGAAGACCACCTTCCGGCTCACCATGCACCCGGACGAGAACGGCACCGTCTGGAGCTGGGTCTCCGAGCGCGAGCCCGACCGCGCCACCCGCACCGTCAGGGCGCGCCGGGTGGAGACCGGTCCGTTCGCCCACATGGACATCCACTGGGCCTACGAGGAGGTCCCGGCCGGCACCCGCATGGTGTGGACGCAGGACTTCGCGATGAAGCCGGAGGCCCCGGTCGACGACGACTGGATGACCGACAACATCAACAAGAACTCCAAGGTCCAGATGGCCCTGATCCGCGACAAGATCGAGAAGGCCGCAGCCGGACACCGGCCCGCCCCGGCGCTCGCCGACTGAGCGCCACCGCACCGGAAGGGAGGCACCACCGTGCACCAGGCCCTGATCGTCGCCCGGATGGCCCCGGGCTCGGCCCCCGACATCGCGAAGATCTTCGAGGAGTCCGACCGGGGGGAGCTGCCCCACCTCGTGGGCGTCACCCGGCGCAGCCTCTTCCAGTTCGGCGATGTGTACATGCACCTCATCGAGTCCGAGCGCGAACCGGGCCCGGCCATCGCCAAGGTCACCGAACACCCCGAGTTCCGGGGCGTCAGCGAACGGCTGACGGCATACGTCAGCGCGTACGACCCGGAGACCTGGCGCTCCCCCAAGGACGCGATGGCGCGTCGCTTCTACCTCTGGGAGCGCTCCTGATACGCGCGTTCGCGGCACAGGAAAGCCGGTCGCCGGGCCCGTGGTGCAGCGGGCCCGGCGACCGGCGTTCTCGTACGGCGTCGCCGGTCAGGCGCCCACCCGGCACTCGAACGCGTGCAGGTACGGGTTCACCGGCCGGACGGTGTCCACGGCGAGCCCCGCCGCGGTGAGCCGGCTCACCATGCTGTCGGTGGTGTGCTTGGCGCCGCCGACGTTGAGGAGCAGCAGCAGGTCCATCGCGGTGCTGAAGCGCATCGACGGGGTGTCGTCGACCAGGTTCTCGATGACGATCACCCGGGTGCCGGGACCGCCCGCCTGGACGACGTTGTGCAGCAGCCGGGCCGTGCTCTCGTCGTCCCACTCCAGGATGTTCTTGATGATGTAGACGTCGGCCTTGACCGGGATCGCCTCGCGGACGTCGCCCGGCACGATCTGCGCGCGGCCGGCCAGGTCGCCGCCCTCGCGCAGCCTCGGCAGCGCGTTCTCCACCACCCGGGGCAGGTCCAGCAGACTGCCGTGCATCTGCGGGTACTTGTCCAGCAGGCAGGCCACCACATGGCCCTGGCCGCCGCCGAGGTCGGCGACGGACGCGGAGCCCGACAGGTCGAGCAGGGCCGCGACCTCCCGCGCCGACTGCTCGCTGGAGCGGGTCATCGCCTGGTTGAAGACGTCCGCCGACTCGGGCGCGTCCTCGTTCAGATAGGTGAAGAACTCCTTGCCGAACAGGCCCTCCACCACGTTGCGGCCGCTGCGCACCGCCTCGTCCAGCTTGGGCCAGGCGGCCCAGGTCCAGGGCTCGGTGCACCACAGCGCGATGGCGCGCAGGCTGTTCGGGTCGTCCTCGCGCAGCAGCCGGGACATGTCGGTGTGCGCGAAGGTGCCGTCGGGCCGCTCGGCGAAGACGCCGTAGCAGGCCAGGGCCCGCAGCATGCGGCGCAGCGGCTTGGGTTCGGTGTGCACCTTGGCCGCGAGGGCCTCGGCGCTCTGCGGGGTGTCCCCGAGGGCGTCCGGCACACCGAGGCGGGCGGCGGCCCGTACGGCGGCGGACAGGGCCGCCCCGAAGACGAGTTCGCGCAGCCGCATCGGCGGGGGCGGGGCGGTCGGGGCCTGGGCGGTGGCCCGGTTCGGCGGTGCCGTCTCAGCGGTGGTCATCTGCCGCCTTCCTTCGTTCTCGGCGTGCGTCGGTCCAGCGGGTGGGTGGTCGGTCGGAGCGGTGGTCGGGCGGTCAGCACAGGCCGGCGGGCTTGGAGGCCCGGCAGGCGTTGTGGTCGAAGGTGTTGCCGATGCCCTTGGTCTCGGTGTCGACCAGGTCCGCGGGTCCGTTGCCGGCCAGCGCGTTGCCGGTGACGCGGTTCTGGTCGTTGGTGACGCCCACGAAGCTCTTGAACAGCACGATGCCGCCGGACAGCGGGGAGTCGCCCGAGTTGTTGGTGACCCGGTTGCCGTCCACCACGGTCTTCTCGACGCCGGTCAGCACGATGCCGGAGCCCTGGATGGCGGGCAGCCGGTCGGTCTTGGGGCAGGACTTGTTGTTCTCGGTGACGTCGTTGAAGGCGACCTCCAGGTCACCGGCCTTGGGCTTGTTCTCGTCGCCGACGACGAACACACCGGCGCAGTTGCCCGCGATGTAGTTCTCGGCCACCGAGAGGTTGCGCAGCCGCCGCACGGTGACACCGATGCGGTTGCCCTCCAGCCGGTTGTGGTCGATCACCGTCCGCCGGGTGTCGAGGGCGCCGGCTTCCTCGGTGATGGTGTTGGCGAGGAAGACACCCGCGTCGCCGTTGCCCTGCGCGTAGTTGTCCATGATGTGCCCGTGCACGGAGCGCTCCTGGGCGATGCCCCACACGGCGTTCTGCACGGCCTGGACGCCCCGTACGGTCATGGTGTCGGTCGCCATGCCGAACACCCCGGCGCGGCTGAAGCCGGTCACCTTCAGATCGGCGACGGTGACGCCCTCGACGTTCGTCGTCTTGGTGCCGATCACACAGATGCCGTTGCCGCCCTCGGCGCAGCTCTTGGTCGCCTTGGTGTTCTTGCCGGGGGCCGCGCCCGTCGTCTTCGTGGCGGGCTCGATCACCGTGTTCGCGCCGGTCCCGCGCAGGGTGATGCGGGGCGTGCCGATGGTGACGCTCTCCTTGTAGACGCCGGGGAGCACGAGCACGGTGTCGCCGGGCTGCGCGCTGTTCACGGCCTGCTGGATCGATTCACCCTGGTGGACCACGAGGGTCTGATGGAGGGCGGCCGCGGGGGAGGCGCCCAGACCGATTCCCGAACCGACGAGTGCCGCGACGGCACTCGCGGCATAAGCCATGTGACATCTCTTCATACTGGGTACGTTATGACCGAATAATCCGTAGATGTGCGTATAGGCCAATCGGCGGCGTGTCCGCGCGCGGGGACGCATACTGGCGACGTGACCCGGGTCAACCCCCTCCGCCGTGGACTCGGGGCGGTCGCGGGCTACGTCCGCAGCGCCCCGGGCACCTACGTCTGGCTGGCGGTCCTGTTCGTCACCACCGTCGCGGTGCACCACATGTCGCCCGGGTTCGAGCAGCACTTCCTGCGCCGCAGGTCCACCAACATCCACGAGCTGTCCCGCACCCCGCTGCGGGTGCTGGTCACCAGCGCGATGTGGATCGACGGCGGGCGCTGGCTGCCGTACGCGTTCCTGTACACCGTCTTCCACGCCCCGGCCGAACGCTGGCTCGGCACCGCCCGCTGGCTGCTGGTGTGCGTGGCGGCCCATGTGCTCGCGTCCCTGGTCAGCGAGGGCCTGCTGCTGAAGGCGATCCGGGACGGCATCGCGCCGCACTCGGCGGCCAACACCCTGGACATCGGCGTCAGTTACGCCCTGGCCGGGGTCGTCGGCGTCCTCACCTACCGCATCGCGGCCCCCTGGCGCTACGCCTACCTCGCCGTCGCCGCCCTCGTCTTCGCGCTGCCTCTGACCGAGGCGCCCACCTTCACCGACATCGGACATTTCCTTGCGCTGCTGATCGGTCTGGCCTGCTATCCGCTGACCAGAGGCCGCGGAAAAGCATGGAATCCGAAGGAGACACTGACCGCGCTCAGGGGTTAGGTTCCCGGCCATGAGCAGCTCGGCGAGCAGTGTCGTGAACGGTGGCATCTCCTTCTGGTACGTGGACGACGGCCTCCCGGCGGTACGGGAACCGCTGCCCGGGGACGCCACGGCGGACGTGGTGATCGTCGGCGGCGGGTACACCGGCCTGTGGACCGCGTACTACCTGAAGAAGGCAGCGCCCTTCCTGCGGATCACCGTCCTGGAGCAGAAGTTCTGCGGATACGGCGCCTCCGGCCGCAACGGCGGCTGGCTGTACAACGGCATCGCGGGCCGCGACCGCTACGCGAAGCTGCACGGCAAGGAGGCCGCGGTACGCCTCCAGCAGGCGATGAACGACACCGTGGACGAGGTGATCGCGGTCGCCGGGGCGGAGGGCATCGACGCCGATCTGCACAAGGGCGGCGTCCTGGAGGTGGCCACGACCCCCGCGCAGCTGGCCCGGCTGCGGGCGTTCCACGCGCACGAGCTGTCGTACGGCGAGAAGGACCGGGAGCTGTACGGCGCCCGGGAGACGGCCGAGCGGATCCGGGTCGCGGACGCCGTCGGCTCCGCCTGGACCCCGCACGGCGCCCGGCTGAACCCGGTGAAGCTGGTGAAGGGCCTGGCGGCGACGGTCGAGGCGCTGGGCGTGGTGATCCATGAGATGACCCCGGTGACCGAGATCCGTCCCAAGCACGCCGTCACCCCCTACGGCACCGTCCGCGCCCCCTACGTGCTGCGCTGCACCGAGGGCTTCACCGCCTCCCTCAAGGGCCAGAAGCGGACCTGGCTGCCGATGAACTCCTCGATGATCGCCACCGAGCCGCTGACCGAGGCGCAGTGGGCGGCGATCGGCTGGGCGGGCCGGGAGACGCTGGGCGACATGGCGCACGCCTATATGTACGCGCAGCGCACCGCCGACGGCCGGATCGCGCTGGGCGGGCGCGGGGTGCCGTACCGCTTCGGCTCCCGCACGGACAACGACGGCCGCACCCAGCGGGCGACCGTCGAGGCGCTGCGGGACATCCTGGTGCGCTTCTTCCCGTCCCTGGCCCAGGTCGCCGTCACCCACGCCTGGTCCGGCGTCCTCGGGGTGCCGCGCGACTGGTGCGCCACCGTCACCCTCGACCGCGCCACCGGGCTCGGCTGGGCCGGCGGTTACGTCGGCTCCGGCGTCGCCACCACCAACCTGGCCGCCCGCACCCTGCGCGACCTCGTCCAGCAGGACTCCGGACAGGCGGGCCGCACCGAGCTCACCGAACTGCCCTGGGTCGGCCACAAGGTGCGCAAGTGGGAGCCCGAGCCCTTCCGCTGGCTCGGCGTCCACGGCATGTACGCCACCTACCACACGGCCGACCACCGCGAACGCCTCCACCCGGCGACGGAGTCCTCGCGGCTGGCCAAGGCGGCGGACCGGGTGGCGGGACGGCACTGAGGCGCCGGGCGTTGGTCCTCTGACCAAAGCGGAACGGGACCATGACAAAAACGCGACCTGGGGCGGCAAGTATGATCCCCGCTGCAAACAAGCCAGATGAATGATCGAGTCCGCTTTGCCACGGCAACCGTGCGGTGGGCCCGCTTTTCTTCTACGGGGAGAGGTTTTCTTTTCATGCGTATACGGGTCGCCACCAGCGTTCCTGCCGTCGCCGCGATGGCCGCGTGCGCCCTGCTGCTCACCGGGTGCAACGACGATTCCGGCTCGGGCGCCGACTCCGCGTCCTCGCCCGCGCCGACCGCGTCCGCCGCCACCGACAGCTCCTCCCCGGCGGCGTCGCCCTCGCAGTCGGCCGCAGGGAACGGGGGCGCGGCCACCGGTACCGCGGTGCCGGTGAACAAGACGATCAACGACGACGTGATGGGCGAGAAGGCCACCGTCATCAAGTACATCAAGGACTTCCAGCCGTCGGCGGCGTCGAAGGCCAAGTTCTCGGCGCTGGCGGACGAGAAGGTCGTCCTGGTCGACGTCACGGTCACCGCGAGCTCGAAGTACTACGACAGCTTCGGCGCCACGTCCTTCTACCTCACCGGCATGCCCAACGGCATCGACCAGGCGAGCACCACCATCCTGGACGACGAGATCAAGGCCGCCGGCTACCCGCCGCTGAAGGACGCCGAGACCGGCAAGACCTCGACCGGCTGGGTCGTCTTCACGCCCACCAAGGACGCGGACAAGCTCGTCCTGCGCTACAAGCGCCTGGCGGCCAAGGCCTCCGACGGCACGAACATCACCGCGAAGAACTTCGACGTCCCGCTCGACTGACGGACGCGGAACGGGGCGCGCCCCCTCGACGAGGCCTCGGCCGTCGTCGGCGGGGTGCGTTCCCGTCTCAGCCCACTGACTCCTGTACCTGACTGCCGGCCGGGGTGGCGTGCTTCGGGGCGGGGGCGGTCACCATCAGGCCC
>NZ_MUNF01000129.1 GCF_002154555.1 Streptomyces murinus | reverse complement strand
GTTGCGGAGAGGGCAGGATTCGAACCTGCGTGGACCCTTGCGGGTCCGACTTCGGGCTGCTGCCCTGGTCCCCGATGAGCCGCTCCGGGCACCTCTCCTCGCGTCCGGCCTGTGCTCTAGGGCCTGTCTGACAATTCCCGTCGTCGCCCGGAGGGCGGCCGCGCGGCGTCAGGTGCGTGCTCTCGGGGTGCCGGGCGTAGGCCCTCGTACTGGACGTACTTGGGTCTGCGCCCGGTGCCGCGAGAGTGCGTGCATGGCGTCGCGCGGCAGACGGGAATTGTCAGACAGGCCCTAGCGCCGTTCACGGGTACTACCGTGCCAGGCCCCGCTGACACGCCCCTGACCGTCTGCTGACCGGCGGTTCCGCACCCGAGGACATGTGGAGACGCCCTCGGTCACCTCACGCTCCCGGTCCGGGCCGAAGGCGACCCGCAAGACCACGAACCGTGATGCGGCCGGGGACGAACGGCCTTCAGGTGGTGATCGAGCGCGCGTACCGTTCCAGGTAGGCGTCGTCGAGGGGAGCGGCCCGGTAACCGGTCCGTCCCAGCTCCCGCCAGGTGGCCTCGCTGTGCATCACCGGTGCCCGTCGGTCCGTGCCTGCCCCCAGGAGCCAGTTCCCGACCTCGCCCACGCCGCGAAGGGGAAGGGTGTCCGGCTCGTCGGGGTTCTTCGCGAGGGCGTCGAGCCAGTCCTCGACGGGGACTTCGGCCACCGTGGTACCTGTCCCGCGAAGGGCGGCGACGACGGTCTTCAGGGGGACGGGCTCGCGCCGGAACAGATGGCGGACCCGGTGGGGAGCGCCGCCCGGGCGGGACAGGGCCACGATCTGCCGCGCCACCTCTTCCGCTGTCTCGAGAGGGAACGGCCCGGCGCCTGCGGGAGCCAGGCCGAGGGCCGCGATCGCTCTGACCAGTGGCGCGAGGATGTCCGATGAGGAGACGGTGGCCACGGGGCAGCAGTCCACGACCATGGCCGGACGGTAGACGGCGGTCGGTACACCGTGGGACCCGGCCGCGCGGACCTCACGTTCGGCGGCGACTTTCGACCGGGTGTAGCCGAGCGGGCCGGCGGTCTCCATGGTCGGTTCGGTCCTCTCGTCGACAGCGGCCAGACCGGTGTTGCGGGCCCACATGAAGACGCTGGCCGAGGAGACGTGGTGGAAGGCGACTGCTGTGCCCTGTCGCTCGATGGCCTCGTGGGTGAAGTCGAGCAGGTGCCGGGTGCCGCCGACATTGGCCGGCGCCAGCTCTCGGTAGGGGGCCTTCATGTGCACATGGGCGGCACAGTGGTGCACCTCGCGTGTCTGCTCGGCCAGTTCGGCGTAGCGTCGTGCGGAAAGGCCGAGGCGCGGTTCGCGGATGTCCGCGGCGACCGCCACGAGCCGCTCACCGGACCCGAGGGGTCCCATCCGGCGCAGATGTGTGCGCAGGCGTTGCCCGGCGGCCTGGTCCGTGGGGGCACGGACCAGGCAGTGCAGGGTCGCGTCCGTGCCCGCCAGGAGCGCGTGCGCCAGATGACCGCCCAGCGATCCGGTGGCCCCGGTCAGCACGATGGGGTGGCTCATGCCCGTTCTTCTTCGGTGTCGAATGCGAGGAGGGACAGAAGGTGGTTCGCCAGGGCGCGTGCCGTGCGATGGGTGGCGAGATCGCGTGAGGTGAGCCGGACCCCGGTATGGGCCTGGAGCCGGACCCGTAGTTCGAGCGTCCCGAGGGAGTCGAGCCCGTAGCCGTCGAAGGGCCGGTCGGGGTCGACGGTGGTGCGTGCGATGGCACCCGCCTGCTCGCACAGGAGACGCCGGAGCCGGGCGGGGCGTTCCTCCGCGGACAGGCCGCGCAGTTCCTGAAGGACGGTGTGCGCGTCACGGCCGTCGTCGGATCGGCCGCGGAAGGCGGCGGCGAAGGGGCTGCGTTCGGCGAGCGCGGTGAGCCAGGGCGCGCTGCCGGGCCGTGCGTATCCGGTGAAGGCACGGGTGTGCCGCAGGATGGTCTCGAAGGCGTGGGCGCCCTCGTCAGGGGTGATCTCGGCCTTGATCACGGCTGTCACGCGGTCCGAGCCGAGGGCCCTGGCCCGGCCGATCTCGGTCCAGGCACCCCATGCGATCGCGTGCGCGGGCAGTCCCTGCGAGCGGCGCCAGTGGGTGAAGGCGTCGAGCCAGCTGTTGGCCGCCGCGTAGGCACCCTGGCCGGGGGAGCCGAGCAGAGCGGCGCCGGAGGAGAAGCAGCAGAACCAGTCCAGGGGCTGTCCGGCACTCGCCCGGTGCAGATGCCAGGCGCCGTAGGCCTTGGGTGCCCAGTCCCGGTCGATGATCTCGTCGCTGATGTTGGCGAGGGTGGCGTCCTCGACGACGGCGGCGGCGTGCAGCACACCCCGGAGCGGCAACCCGGTCGCGCACGCCGCCTCCACGAGCCTGCGGGCGGTGCCCGGCTGGGCGACGTCGCCGCATTCCACCTGGAGGTCCGCACCGCGGGCGCGGATCTCCTCGATCTTCCGCCACGTCGGGTCGTCGGGCTTCGAGCGGGAGGTGAGGACGATCCGCCCGCACCCCGCCGCCGCCAGCCGTTCGGCGAGGAACAGACCCAGTCCGCCCAGGCCACCCGTGATCAGGTAGGCGCCGTCCGGCCGGAACACCGGCACGCGCTCCGGGGGGACCGTCACCTTCGAGGTGCCGGTCCGCTCCACCTGGAGTACGAGTTTGCCGTCGTGCCGGGCGTTGCTGATCTCGCGCACCGCTTCCGCGGCCCGCCGCAGGGGATAGGACGTCACCAGGGGTTTGGGCAGAGTGCCGTCGGCGATGCGAGGGAGTACCTCGCGCAGCAGCGCCTGTATCCGGTCCGGGTCCATCCGGCGCAGCAGGTTCAGATCCACCAGATGGAAGGAGATGTTGCGGCGGAAGGGGTACAGGCCGAGCCTCGTGTTCTCGTACACGTCCCGCTTGCCGACCTCCAGGAACCGGCCCCCGTGGGCGAGGACTTCGAGTCCGGCCCGTTGAGCCGGGCCCGTCAGGGAATTGAGCACCAGATCGACACCGTCGCCTCCGGTCACCGCACGGATCTGTTCGGCGAACGCCAGGCTGCGCGAGTCGTAGACGTGCTCGATGCCCATCTCACGCAGCAGTACACGGCGTTGGAGGCTGCCCGCCGTGGCGTGTATCTCGGCGCCGGCCGCCCGGGCCACGGCGATCGCGGCCCGCCCCAGCCCGCCGGTCGCCGAGTGGATCAGCACCCGCTCCCCGCGGCCGATGCGGCCCAGCGTGTGCAACGCGTACCACGCCGTCAGGTACGCGGCCGGTATCGCGGCTCCCTGCTCGTCGGTCAGATCCTCGGGCACAGCCATGGCCAGGCGGGCGTCACAGGTGACGAAGGTGCCCCAGGTCCCGCGGTCGCCGCTGGGGACACCGGTCACCCGGTCCCCGACCCGGTGACCGCTCACGCCCGCGCCGACGGCCGTCACCGTGCCGGCGAAGTCCACGCCCAGCTCCGGATCGCGGGCGTCCGGTGCGAAGCCGCGGCCGAGAGCGGCCAGGACATCGACGAAGTTGACACTGGCCGCGGTGACGGCGACCTCGATCTCGCCCGGGCCGGGCGGGATCCGCTCCGCCTGCCTCAGTTCCAGGGTGTCCAGGTCCCCTGGAACCCGGATGCCGCAGCGCACCCCGGCACTGTCGTTGCGGACGGTGGCGGTGAACCGTTCCTGCGGAGCGAACGGGGCGATCCGCAGCCGGGCGGCGTACCGGCTGCCGTCACGCCAGGCGGTCTCGTCCTCGGCCTCGTCCGCGAGCAGCTCCTGCGCCACGGCGGAACCGTCCCGGGTGCCGGCCGCCAGGTCGATGTGGGTGACGCGCAGCGCCGGCTGCTCCACGCCGATCACCCGCGCCAGACCGCGCAGCCCGGCGTGGTCCAGGCTGACGAGGTCCTCGTCGCGGACGTGCTGGGCCGCGCGTGTCACCGCGAACAGGCGCGGAGGATCGCGCAGTTCGAGCAGGCAACGGGCGACGCGCACCAGGCGCTTGACGTACTCGCGCCCCAGCCGGACGGACTCCTCGTGAGGTTCCGCGGCCGCCGGGGCAGGCGGGAGGAAGACGACTCCGCGATAGGCACCCAGCGAAGCGGCGGAGTCCGGCGTCGCGGAAACCGTCGTGCACCGGGCTCCCGCGGCTTCCAGCGCGGCGGTGAGCGACGCGGTCAGAGCCTCGTCCTCGGCGACCACGAGCCACCGGCCCCCGTCGGCGTGGACCGGCGCGGGGGGCAGGGGCCGCGGGATCCAGTCGACGGCCATCAGCCGTTCCGGCAGCAGGGAGTCCAGGCCGCCGGAGTCGCCGCCTCCCATCCGGAAGCCGCGCACGCGCATCAGCACCGCGCCGTACTCGTCGACGACATCGAGGTCGGCGGTCACCTGGCGACGGTCCTGGCCGGTGAGCCGCGCCCGGCAGTACCGTGCCTGCCGCAGCGGGCCGAAGACGTGCACACTGTCGGCGCCCAGGGGAAGCAGCAGCCCCTCGGGCGCGGCCGGTCCGGTCAGGGACGGATGCGCGGCGACCGACTGGAAGCAGGCGTCCAGGAGCACGGGATGCACGCCATAGTCGCTCCGGCTCCGGTGCAGGAAGGGCGGCAGGGCCAGTTCGGCGAGCGTGGTGCGGTGCCCGTCGCCGGTGTGCACACGCGTCACCGCCGCGAAGGCCGGGCCCAGTTGGACACCGCGTGCGGCGAACATGTCCCGCAGCGCTTCGCCTTCGATCGTGCCGGCGTGCGCGGCGAGCAGGGCCGGTACATCCAGCGGCGCGGGCTCCGCCGGCCCGGTGCCGGCGGCCTTGAGGGTGGCGGTGGCCCGCACGGTCCGGGCGTCGTCGTCGGTGGTGTGCACCGTGAAGAGGGCCGTGCCCGCCTCCTGGACCTCCCCCGTGGCGACCACGGTCGTGTGCGCGTCGAGCGTGAGCAGGTCCTCGAACCGGATGTCGGTGGCGACGGCGCCTTCACCGAAGAGCGTACGCGCGGCGGTGAGCGCCATCTCGCAGTACGCCGCACCCGGCAGGGCGGCCAGCCCTCCCACCTTGTGATCGGCCAGCCACGGGAGCGGGACAGTGCCCACATCGCCCTGCCAGGCGTGCCGTTCCTGCGGCTCGGGCAAGCGCACATGCGCGGTGAGCAGCGGATGTCCTGCCCGCCCCGGCCCAGCGGCATCCCGGTCCGCGGGCCGCACGAACAAGTGCCGGTGCGTCCACGACGGCAGGGGGACGTCGAGCAGCCGCCCCGAGGGGTACCAGGCCGCGAAGTCCACCGTCGCCCCGGCCGTGAACACCTGGCCGACGGCCGGCGCCAGGCCCTGGGGCAGTCCCACTCCGCGCCGCATGCACGCGATGGCCTCGGCGGGGGTCTCGTGGGCCTCGGCGGTCTGCTCCACGGCGCGCGTGAGCAGCGGATGGGGGGCCAGCTCGACGAAGACACGGTGTCCGTCGTCGAGCGCCGCGCGCACGGCGCCCGCGAAGCGGACCGGACGGCGCAGGTTGTCCACCCAGTAGGCGGCGTCGAACTCCGGTGCCGTCAACGGGCTGTCGAGGCACGCGTTGTAGTAACGCACCGCCGCGGGACCCGGTGTCAGATCCGTCAGGCATTTCACGAGGTCGTCGAGGATCGGGTCGACCTGGGGAGAGTGCGACGCCACGTCGACGGCGACCTCGCGGGCCATGACGCCCCGTTCCTCCCATGCCCGCACCAGCCGCCGGACGGAAGAGGCCACCCCGCCGATGACGGTGCTCAGTGGCGAGGCGATCACCGACACCACGACGTCCTCGACGCGCGCCCGCTCCAGTTCCTCGCGTACCTCCGACGCGGGCAACTCCACGGACGCCATCGCTCCCGCCCCGGCGATGCGGGCACACAGCTCGGACCGGCGGCAGATCACCTTGACCCCGTCCTCCAGGGTGAGGGCGCCGGCCACCACGGCCGCGCCGACCTCTCCCATCGAGTGACCGATCACGCCGCCGGGTACGACACCACGCGCGCGCAGGGCCGCCGCCATACCGATCTGCATCGCGAACAGCACGGGCTGGACACGCTCGATGCCGGTGACGGTCTCCGGGCAGGTCATCGCCTCCCGGACCGAGAACCCGGCCTCACGGGCTATGAGCGGTTCGATCTCGTCGACGGCGGCCGCGTACGCCGGTTCCCGGGCGAGCAGGTCCCGGCCCATCCCACCCCACTGGGAACCATGCCCCGAGAACACCAGCACCGGGCCGCCGTGACCGCGCTGAACACAGGGACGGAGCGTGTCGTCCTCGGCGATCTCCCGCAGACGAGCGGCAAGGCCGGACAGATCCGGGGCGAGAGCCGCGGCGCGTACGGGCCGGTGCCCGCGCCGGCGGGCCAGGGTGTAGGCCACCTCCCGCGCCTCGACGGGCGCCGCCCCTTCCTGCTTCCGGTCCCTCTCCCGGGCCTCCGCCCAGTCCGCCAGCCGGCGCGCGGTCGCCCGCAGCTCCTCGACGGACGAGGAGGAGACCGGGAACAGCATGTCCTCCCACGGGCCTGCGGTATCGGCAGGGCAGGGCGGCTCCGGATCCGGTGCCTGCTCCAGCACGGCGTGGACGTTCGTGCCCGTCATACCGAAGGACGACACCGCCGCGCGCCGCACACCGCCGGGCACGGGCCACTCGACGGGGCTCGTGGGCACGAACAGGCCGCTGTCCACCGTACGAAGCTGTTCCGGGAGGGCCGTGAAGTGCAGACTGGCGGGGACCACTGAGTGGAACACGGCCAAAACCGCCTTGGCCAGCCCGAGTACGCCTGCCGCGGCCTCGGTGTGCCCGAAGTTGGATTTCACCGACCCCAGCGCGCATCGCACACCGTCGCGTCCGTACACCTCCGAGAGCCCGGCGAACTCGATGGGGTCGCCCACCGGTGTACCGGTGCCGTGCGCCTCCACCATGCCGACGGTCTCGGCCGCCACCCCCGCGGCGGCCAGGGCGGCGCGGTAGACGTCCGACTGCGCCTGCCGCGAGGGCTTGGTGATGGTGCCCGTACGGCCGTCCTGGTTCACCGCGGTTCCCCGGATCACCGCCAGTACCCGGTCGCCGTCGCGTCGTGCGTCCTCCAGCCGTTTGAGGAACACCATGACGAATCCCTCGGACCGCACGAACCCGTCCGCGGAGGCATCGAAGGCACGGCAGCGCCCGGTCGGTGACAGCATGCCCTGGGCGGAGGCCGACGCACTCACCTCCGGGGCCAGCAGCACCTGGCCGCCGCCGGCCAGCGCCGTCTCGCACTCGCCCTCGGCCAGACTCCGGCAGGCCAGGTGGACGGACATCAGCCCCGACGAGCATGCGGTGTCGACGGTCAGCCCCGGGCCCTTCAGGTCCAACGCGAAGGCGATCCTGCCGGACGCCATGCTCCACGCGTTGCCGGTGAAACCGTAGGGCCCGTCCAGCACTCCCGCGTCGAGGCTGAGCAGGGTGTAGTCGTCGTGCGACTGCCCGACGAAGACACCGGTCCTGGTGCCCGCGAGCGAGGAGGGCGGCAAACCCGAGGACTCGACCGCTTCCCAGGCCGTTTCCAGTAACAACCGGTGCTGCGGGTCCATGGCCCGGGCCTCGCTGTCACCGATACCGAAGAATGCCGCGTCGAATCCCTGGACGTCTTCGAGGAACGCGCCCCAGCGGGACACCGAGCCGCCGCTGGCGCCCACCTCGGGTGAGTAATGCTCCTCGGCGTCCCAGCGGTCGGCGGGAATTTCTCCGATCATGTCCGCACCGTCCCGGAGAGTTTTCCACAGCACGTCGGGAGAATTCACCCCGCCGGGGAGACGGCAGCCGATCCCTATGACAGCAACGGGTATCGCACGCAACGGAAGCTCCTTGCCATATGTGTGACTGATCACCCTGAGGCGACACACTGTGCCCGCCCGAACGGCCTCCTGTCACCGAGGAGAAACCACTGATCAAGTGAACTTGTTGAAATCCGGCGGACGCGAACAGCGCCTCTGGCGGAAGGCCGCGACCGGGATGCCCGCGGAGCCGACGACGACCGCCACGGCCTGGATGCCGCTTCGGAAAATACGGGCTTTCAAGACCTGACGGATCAAATCATCGCAAACCGCATATTCGGTCTGATAGATGTGCGAGAAACACGTGTCCCGTGCCAACGCGGTCATGCACCCGCGTGCCAGGACATCCACCCACGCGCCTGACGACGGTGACGCATCCGCCCCCCGGCGGCCGACTGTTCCAGGCCGCGTCCGACCTGCCAACTCCTCTGCCCCCGCGGCCCGCAGCGCCGTCGCGCGAACCACTGCCCGGACGCCGGCCACGCCCCGCGCCGCCGAAGCCCGGCGCCCTCGAAGGCTGTGAACGGACACGTCGCGTGCGGCGAGACACATCATGAGAAGCGGGCAAGTTTCAACCGATTCACGGATTTACGGGCCGTCACCCGTCGACGGACCCACCACCCCTGCCCCAGACTCGGCGGTATCCACTTCCCGTATCCCTCCTCACGAAGCTCGGTGGCTGCCGTGGGTCGTTCAATTCGTGTCGCCGTCATAGGAGCGGGCGTTTCAGGGATCTGCGCGGTCCACTATCTCCGAACGGTTCCAGGAGTGACCTGCGTGGCGTTCGAGAAAGCGGAACGCGTGGGAGGAACTTGGCGGGACAACACGTACCCGGGCGTGGCGTGCGACTTACCTTCCCGCTACTACAGCTTCTCCTTCGGCCCGGCCCACGACTGGACCAGGAGCCTCGCGTCGGGAAGCGAGATCCTCACCTACATCGAAAAGGTCGTCCGGCAACTCGGTGTGGACAACGACATTCGTTTCGGCCGTGAAGCGGAGACACTCACATGGGACGAGCCCGCACGGCAATGGATCGTAGAAGTACGCGGATGCCCCCCGGAACGGTTCGACGCGGTCGTCGCGGCCACAGGATTTCTGCGCGTGCCGCGGATGCCGGACATCAAGGCGCTCGACGCGTTCGAGGGACCGGTCTTCCACACCTCCCGCTGGAACCACCAAATACCCCTCCAGGACAAGCGGTTGGCCGTGGTGGGAACCGGAGCGAGCGCCATCCAGATCGTGACGGCCCTGGCACCGGTGGCGCGATCCCTCGTGGTGTTCCAGAGCACGCCGTCCTGGATACTCCCGTTCCGATCCATCGGCTACTCACGCCTGGGACGCCTGCTGTACCGGACGATTCCGGGCCTTCGAGAACTGCACTACAACGCCAACCGCGTGCTGTGGGAGACCTTGCTGGAAGGCACCGTTCACCCGGGCATCACCCGGGAACTGCTGTCCCGGGCATGCCGGTGGCACCTGCGCGCGGCCGTCCACGACGCCGGCCTCCGGCGGAAGCTCACCCCGGACTACCAGCCCCTGTGCAGGAGAGGACTCCTGGGCACCGACTTCTACCGCACCCTCGCCCGGCATGACGTCACCCTGGTGGACTCTCCGGCGGCAGCGGCGGGAAGACAGGAGATAGAGGCCGAGAACGGGACCGTACACCCCGCCGATGTCCTCGTCCTGGCCACGGGGTTCGACGCCCAGGCCTATCTGCATCCCATCACCGTCCGCGGCCGACAAGGCATCCCGCTGGCCGACCACTGGAAGCCCGGGCCGCGATCCTACCTTTCGGTCATGGTCCCCTCATTTCCCAACTTCTTCATGATGCAAGGCCCTTACAGCCCGTCCGGCAACCAGTCCTCGATCGCGGCAGCCGAAATCCAGGCGAAGTACATCGCCAAGTGCCTGCGCGCCCTGCACCGCGGACAGGCGGACGTCCTGGAACCGACCGAGGACGCGACCGACACCTTCCTCCGGCACACCCGGTCGGCGCTGCCCCGCACCGTATGGGCGAGCGGCTGCCACAGCTACTACCTCGGCCCGGACGGCACCCCGGTCGTCTGGCCGTGGAACGCCCGCGCCTACCGCCGCCGACTGCGCCGGCCCCGCCTACCGGACCTCGTACCCGAGAACTGAGCCACCCGCGAACCCCCGTCCCCATCGGCACCGGTCCACCCGCCGCACGCCGGTTCCGCACAGGAGCCGTTCATGAGCTCGCAAACGCCACCGGACCCGCATCCCCCATCAACACAAGGGGAGCAGACCGCCGCGCCACACCTGCCCGGCGCCCGCGCCGGAGCAATCCGCACCGCCTTGGGCCCGGCACGGACCCGGCACCCCGCGCCCGCGCGTCCGGGGCCGGCCACCCGCTCTTCCCCGGGGAACCCGCGGGCACCTGCGGGCAGAACCCCGGCGGCCCGCGGCCACCCCAAGACCACCACCGGCACTACCGCCACGCACCCCGTCAACGGCTGCCTTGGGCGGCAACTCGGCTGATTCCCGGCTGACCCCGCCCATGACCGGCGGGCATCCGACGCATGTCGCCCCCCTGACC
>NZ_MUNF01000128.1 GCF_002154555.1 Streptomyces murinus | reverse complement strand
CGCCACCGGGGTCCATGACGTTCATGAGGCCGGCGGGGTCGCTGCCGGAGACAGGGTTGTCGGCGGCATAGGTGTAGCCGTCGATCTGCTGGGCGTCGGTGAGTTCGAGGACGGGGTCGTCGGAGATGAAGCGACCGATGGTGGGGTCGTACTCGCGGGCTCCGAGATGGGTGAGGCCGCTGGTGGCGTCCTCGGTGCCGCCGACGAAGCCCTTGTCGCCGAGCCACGGGGCGGAGGATGCCTGGGGGTCCCGGTTGTTGCCGAAGGGGTCCAGTCGGCGGCGTGTGACGGCTTGTGTGGTGGCGTCGACGGCTGTTTCGGCTGTGTCGTGGGCGTCGGTGACCTGCCACTGGAGGCCGCCGGAGCTGGTGCGGACGGCGACGGTCTGGCCGGCCCAGCTGTAGTAGCGGGTACCGGTGGTGGTGTTGGTCCCCTTGAGGAGGCGGACTTCGGTGTCGCCGAGGTAAAGGGTCGTGCCGGAGTCGTCCCGGGAGAGCAGCCGGTTGCCGTCGGCGTCGTACAGGTAGGACTCGGAGGTGCCGTCGCTGTTGGTGACCTTGTCGAGGTGGCCTTCGTCGTCCCAGTCGAGGGTCTGGGCCTTGCCGTCGATGGTGCGGGTGCGGGTGTTGCCGGACGCGTCGTAGGTCAAGACGGGTGTTGCCGGACGCGTCGTAGGTCAAGAGGTGACGCAACCCTTGTTACAACCTCGCGCTCCTGGACGACCGAGTCGTTCGGTCGCGCGGCCCGGACGACTCCTTGGGCGCGGGCCAGTTGACGCAGTGCGGAGCACGCCGCCGACGCCGCGGGCCGGTCTGCCAGTAGGGGTGCCACCACAGCCGAACCGACAGGGGCAGCAGGTGGTGCCGTGGGGGCCGGGCGCGGCGAGCGCTTCGTGGGCGGCGCTCCGGGCGACTTGCGTCTGCACCAGGTCGTCGGGGAAGGCCGTCACGTCCATACCGGTATCAGATCGCTTGTTCGTGTCGCGTGTCGCGGCGGGCGCGTGCGGTCCTGGCGTGGCGGTCGGTGCGGTCGGGTTGGTGGTTGGCCTCATGGTTCGAATCGGGCGTGCCACCTACGGGGCACGGAACGCGGCCGGTCGTCCCGGGCTGCGCAGCCGCCGGAAGCCGGGGGCCGTGGTCAGCGGGCGATTGTGATGGCGAAGGGTGCGAGGCCGTTGGAGCGGATGATGTGCGGTACGAAGAGGATCGCGGCCTCCGTGGCGCGGGCGGTGTGGATTCCGCCGAGGTCGGTGATCCATTCTTTGCGCCAGCCGAGGGTGGTGAGCAGTTCGCGGACGGTCTGCTTGGCCTGGGGGTCCTCGCCGGAGAGGAAGGCTTCGGGTGCCTGGGTGAGGGTGGCCGGCGCGGTCATCACCGGGAAGAGCATGGTGTTGAGTGTCTTGACGACGCGCGTTTCGGGGAGTGCTTCCTGGAGTTGCTCGGCGAGGCTGGAGCCGGGGTAGATCAGGTCGGCGGGCAGTCCGTCGGGGCCGTCGACGGTGGCGTTGGAGACGTCGATCAGGATCTTGCCGCGCAGTTCCTCGCGCAGGGCGGCGAGCCGGTCGAGCGAACCTGCGCCCGGTGTGGCGTTGATGACGATCTGTGCGGTGCGGGACGCGTCGGCGGCGGCGCCCGGCGTGCGGTCCGCCACCCTCACCTCGTGCCCTGCCCGGGTGAGGGCCGTGGCCAGGTTGCCGCCGACGCGGCCGTTTCCGAGGACGGTGATCGTGGTCATGGTGGTCCGGTTCCTCCGTGTGTGCGGTGGTGGTGGTGCGCGGTCAGCGGGTGAGGGTGGCGACGGCCTGGGAGTGGATGCCGGGCGCGCAGGCCAGGAAGCTCTCGCTGTGCGGGGTCCGGGGGCGGCCCTCGGCGTCGGAGATCCGTCCGCCGGCCTCGGTGACGAGCAGTGCCCCCGGCAGGAGGTCCGCGCGGGCGCCGGCGAACTGCCAGAAGGCGTCGATCCGGCCGGCGGCCACGTTCAGCAGATGCAGGGTGGCGGGGACGGCGGTGCGGACGACGAGCGCGTCGCTGAGCATGGCAGTGATCGAGGAGCCGACGCGGCGCACGACGTCGTCCTCCTCGCCGGGCCGGGCCTGGCTGGTGGCCACGATGCTCAGGCCGAGGTCCGTGGTCGGGGCGACGTCGAGCGGGCGGCCGTCGAGATGGGCGCCCGCGCCGGTGAGCGCGGTGTAGGTCTCGCCGGTCATCGGCAGGTGGACGGCGGTGAGCACGGGCCGGTTGTCGCGCACGAGGGTGGCGGTCACCGCCCATTCCGGCAGGGCGTGCAGATGGTTGATGTTGCCTTCGGCCGGGTCCACGACCCACCATTCCCCGGGCGGCAGCGCCCCGCCGACCAGTTCGTCCTCGACCCAGCCGGCGTGCGGGCGCAGACGCGTGAGGCGGGGGCGCAAGATGTCGAGGGCCGTGTCGTCGTTGGCGGCGAGCGCGCGCATCAGCTCCTCGCGGGTCTGGTGGCGGACCACCTCTCCGAAGCGCTCGCGCAGCGCGGATCCGGCCGCGCGTACGGCGATCGCGGTCCGGTCGAGCAGCTCGGCGTCGGAGGTGGCGACGTCGGCGGCCGCAAGGGTTTCGGGCATGGCGTAACTCCCTTTGGAGATTGGGGGGTTGAGGCTGGTGAGGCCGAGTCCGGCGCTCTGGTCCTGCGCTCTGGTCTCGAAGGTATAGAGCCCCTTGATTAACTTCAAATGCATGTCAGGCACGGCTAGGATTACTCACATGCAACTGGATTTGAACCTCCTGGCCGCGCTCGACGCGTTGCTGGAGGAGGGCAGTGTGGCCGGGGCGGCTGCGCGGCTGCATGTCACCGCCCCCGCGATGAGCCGGAGTCTGGGCCGGATCCGGCGCACCACCGGGGACCAGATCCTGGTGCGCACCGGGCGGACGATGGCCCCGACGCCCTACGCGATCGCCGTACGGGAGCAGGTGCACGAGCTGTTGCGTCAGGTCCAGGGAGTGCTGGCGCCGAGCCGTGAACTCGATCTGGCGACGCTGGAACGCACCTTCACGCTCCGCTGGCACGATTCCCTGGTCGCCCTGAGCGGCCCCGCACTGCTCGCGGCCGTGCGCGAGCAGGCGCCGGGCGTACGACTGCGCTTCGTCGCCGAATCGAGCCTCGACACACCGGAGTTGCGGCGCGGTGAGGTGGACCTGGAGGCGAATGCCAATCGCCCGAGCGCACCGGACATCCGCGCCGAGAGCGTCGGCGGGACCCGTCTCGTCATCGCCGTCCGGAAGGGGCATCCCCTCGCCCGGGGCAGAGCCGTCACCGCGGAGCAGTACGCCGCCGCCGAGCACGTGAACGTCTCGCGGCGCGGCAACCTCGCCAATGCCATCGACGATGCCCTCGAAACGCTCGGCCTCACCCGCCGCGTGGTGGCCACCGCGCCCACGGAAGCGGCCGCGCTGGAGTTCGCGCGCGGCTCCGATCTGCTGATCAGCGTTCCCGAGGCCACCACACGGTCCGCCGTCGCCGACCTCGGCCTGGTCGTGCTCCCGCTGCCGCTCGAACTGCCGTCGGCACCGGTCTATCTGTCGTGGCATCAGCGCTACGACACCGACCACGCCCACACCTGGCTGCGCGGGCTGGCACGGACCGCGTTGACCATGCGCGAGGCGCCATAGGGCGGGCGACGCGGCCCCAGGGAAACCCGGGTTGACGCTGCGCCCCTTCTGCGGCCCTGACCACGCGAAAGCCGGGGCCGGCAGTTTCCTGCCGGTCGCCGGCTCGGGCGCCGCGGGGTGGAACGGCCACCGGGCGACCCTCCCGGGCTTCAGGACTCCGACCCTGGACGGGGGTTCAGGACTCCGGGGCCGGGCGGGGGATCAGGGCGTGCACGGCGGCGGCCGCGAGGGCGATGGCGACGCCGGTCAGGCACAGCGCGCGGGCGGTGATTCCGTGGTCGACCAGGATGCCGCCGAGGGCCGCGCCGAGGGCCTGGCCCAGGTAGACGCCGGAGGAGTTGAAGGAGATCACGACGCTGGGCAGCGTCGGCGCGAGCGCGGTCAGCCGGTGGTTGTTCGGGGCGGCCAGGGCCCAGCCGGCGGCGCCGTTGAGCACCATGACGACGATCACGAGGACCATCGAGGTGCACACGGTCAGCGCCGCGAGGGTGACGACCAGCAGGGCGATCGCGACGGTGAGGGTGCGGGCCGCGCCCAGCCGGTCGGTGAGCCAACCGCTGCCGAAGGAGCCGACGATGCCGCCGACGCCCCAGGCGAGCAGCGCGGCCGCGAGGCCGGTCCCGTGGATGTGGGCGATCTGCCCGAGCACGGTGGCCGTGTAGGTGTAGACCATGATGCTGCCGCCGCCGGCCAGGAGCATGAAGGCCACCATGGCGACGACCCGGCGGTTGGCCAGCACGGCGAACCGCCGCGCGAGCGGGATCGCCGGCGGGATCGGCAGACCGGGCAGCACCACCAGGAGACCGAGCAGGGCCAGGGCGCCGACGGCCGCGACGAAGACGAGGCCGGCCCCCCAGGACAGGTGCTGGCCGATGGCGGTGCCGACGGGGACACCGAAGACCGTGCCGACGGTCAGACCGCTCAGGATCACCGACAGCGCGCGGCCACGGGCGGCGGGCCCGGCGAGCGCGGCCGCGGCGGCGGAGGCGTTCGGGGTGTACAGGGCCGCGCCGAGGCCCGCGACGACACGCGCTGTGAGCAGCAGGGGCAGGTTGGGCGCGGCGGCGGAGGCGAGGTTGGCGAGGACGAACAGGGCGAGCGCGACCGCGAGCAGGGGCTTGCGGGGCAGCCGGCTGGTCAGCGCGGCCAGGAACGGCGCGGTGAGGCCGTAGGTCAGCGCGAACGCGGTGATGGTCTGCCCGGCGGCGCCGGTGGAGATGTGCAGACCGTGGGCGATCTGCGGGAGGATGCCGGCCAGTACGAACGAGTCGGTGCCCATGGCGAACGAGCCGAGGGCGAGGACGGCGACGGGCCTTCCCCAGGCGGGCGAAGACGCGGCGGGAGCGGGGCTGTTGATACCCGCGGCAGTGGATGACGTGGTCACGAGAACACAGTGCGGCGGTTCCCGAAGCGGGTACAGAGGGGCAGTCATGCTGGTGTAATGACCACCAGGACAGGGCCGTTCGGGGGTGCTTGGATGACCGGCATGCAGCGTGAGCTACTTGCGGCGTTCCTGCGCTCCCGGCGCGAGGCGCTCTCCCCCGAGCGGGCGGGACTGACTCCCGGACGGCGGCGCCGCACCCCGGGGCTGCGCCGCGAGGAGGTCGCGCAGCTCTCCGGGGTGAGCCTGACCTGGTACACCTGGCTGGAGCAGGGCCGGGACATCCGGGTGAGCCGGCAGGTCCTGGAGGCGCTCGCGCACGCGCTCCAGCTGACCCCGGCCGAGCGGCGGCACCTGTTCACGCTGGCGGAGACGGCGCTGCCGGCCGAGCGTCCCGAACCGGTCGCGGTGAATCCGACCCTGCGCAAGCTGGTGGAGACCCTCGACCCGTTCCCGGCGCATGTGATCAACGACTGCTGGGACCTGCTGGCCGCGAACCGTGGTTACGCGTCGCTGGTCGGGGGTCTTGAGCAGTTGCCGCAGGAGGAGCGCAACAGCATCTGGCTGCTGTTCACCCGGCCGCAGATGCAGTCCCTGCTGGTCGACTGGCAGCGTGAAGTCCGCGGCATCCTGGGCCAGTTCAGGATCTCGGTGGGCCGCAACCCCGACGATCCGCGGGCCGCGGCCCTCATCGACACCCTGACCAGGTCCAGCGGCCAGTTCCGCGCGCTGTGGTCCGAGCACCCGGTGCAGGCGTTCCAGCCGACCCTCAAGCGCTTCAGCCATCCGACGGCCGGGCGGCTGGACCTCAACTACACCAAGCTGGACGTCGCGGAGACGCCCGGTCAGCACCTGGTGGTGTTCATACCGTCCTCGGAGGAGGACGAGCGGGCACTGGCGCGCCTCGTCGAGGAGTCGGGGCAGGCGGCGCTGCTGTAGGGCGGACGGCTCTTCGCCCAAGGCGGCGCCTCAAGCGGTGAGTTGGTGCCCGCCTCCCCTAAGGGCATCCCCTCCCGCACCACGGCATCCATACGGCATCGAGGCCGCGGGCGCAGGACATGTGCGAAGGCGGACGCGGCGAGGCGGAAGTAGAGCCACCACGGGCCGCAGCCGGTGCGGAACGCGAGGGCGACGGCGACGGCGGCCAGTTCGGTGGTGCCGAGGCGGCGGCCGCCCACCCGGGCGCCGACGGAGACGACGTTCTCGCCGAGGGCGATGATGATGAACAGGCCGAACCGTTCGGGGAGATGGTTGGCGCCGAACGCCAACTGCCGCAGATGGCTGCTGAGGACGAGCGGGGCGTGGCATGCCCCCACTCGCGGATGAACAGTCTCAGGGCTGCGACCAGCCGGGGTGCGGGGCGAGCACGTGCGCGACCTGGCTCACCCCGAAGGCGAGCACCGGATCGTAGAAACCGCTGCACCAGCTTCCCTCTCGGCCTACGGGGTGCGACAGGAATCGCGGATCGCAGGGCCGACTGTGTGCGGCGGCGGGCGGCGCGCACGGGACGCTCCGGGAAGTCGGCGGACGGTCTGTCCCAACTCCGGCCCCGCGCGCGGCGCCTGGGCAAAAGAGCCCTGGGCGCTCCGCACGCGGGTGTCCGGCCCCGTGCCCGGACCGGTGCTCCGGCGTTCAGATCTGCCAGGAGCGGAGCCGGTCGGCGGCCCCGTACACGTCCGCCTTGCCGGAGATCAGATCGCGGGCGAGGTCCACCAGCGCGCCGTACGGCGGGTCGATGCCGGCGCCGCTGACGAACATGTAGGCGACCGCGGTGGCGCAGGCGAAGCGGGCGTTGGCCGCGGGCAGCGGCTTGAGCAGGGCGAGGGTGTGCAGCAGGGCGGCGGCCCGCCAGGCGGGGTCGGAGTCCACGCCGAGCCGGGGCGGGTCGACCCGGTGCCGGGCGACGGCGGCGACCAGAGCGGAGAAGTCGTCGACCGTGGGCTGCTCGGGCAGGACCTCTTCATGCCGCTGGAGCAGCCACGGGACATCGATATGGATGACGGGCGGCATCACTCAGGCGGCCTCGCCCCGTGCGGGCGGCTCGTCCTCGGGGAACGCGGCGGCGAACTCCTCGGCGTGCGTGGTGAAGAAGCTGCGGAACGCCGCGGCGCCCTCCTTCAGCGCCCGGTGCCGGGCGATGTCGGCGGCGGCGGCCTCGCGGACGAGGGCCTTCATCGACGTACCGCGCTCCTTGGCGATCTGCCGCAGGTCCTCTAGTTCCCGGTCACTGAACTCCACGTTGAGAGCTGGCATGGACCAAACGGTACCGCTCGGGTACTCGCCAGTAAATTTCCGCAGGTCACGTCATCTCAGCCGCGGTACCGGCGGTGGCCCAGGGGTGCCCGAGAGCCGTGTCCGATTCCCGCCGGTCCCCGGGCGTCCGGCGGCGCAGACTCGGCACGGACGACGGTTCGAGGAAGCCCCGGACCTGTCGACGAAGCCCGGACCCTTCGAGGAGGCACCGCACATGGAGTTCACCCCGGCCGAGGGCCGCCGCCGGGTGGCCGGCACGGACTGGGCCGCGCTCGCGGCCGAGCTGGACGACGTCGGCTGCGCCGCCAGCGGGCCGCTCCTGACGCCCGCCGAGTGCGCGGAGCTGGCCGGCCTGTACAAGTGCCCGGAGCTGTTCCGCACCACGGTCGACCTGGCCCGGCACCGCTTCGGCTCCGGCGCGTACCGCTACTTCACCCACGATCTGCCCGCCCCGGTGGCCGTGCTGCGCGGCGCGCTCTACCCGCGGCTGCTCCCCCTCGCCCGCGACTGGGCGGCGCGCCTGGGCCGCCCGGCGCCCTGGCCGGACACCCTGGAGGAATGGCTGGCCCGCTGCCACGCCGCGGGCCAGGACCGCTCGGCGCAGATCCTGCTCCGCTACGGCCCCGGCGACTGGAACGCCCTGCACCGGGACGTCTTCGGGGACCTGGTCTTCCCGCTCCAGGTGGTCATCGCCCTGGACGTGTACGGCGCGGACTACACCGGCGGCGAGTTCCTGATGGTCGAGCAGCGCCCGCGCGCCCAGTCCCGGGGCACCTCGACCGCCCTGCGCCAGGGCCATGGCCTGGTCTTCACGACCCGGGACCGCCCGGTGCGCTCCCGCCGCGGCTGGTCGGCCGGCGCGCTGCGGCACGGGGTGAGCACCGTACGATCCGGGCGGCGGCGGACGCTGGGGCTGGTGTTCCACGACGCGAGCTGATCACCGCACACCACAGGTACCGGCCCCCCGGGAGGCCTGGCGTCCGCCGGTGTGCGGGAAGCACTAGGCTGGGGGCGCGAGGGGTGCCACCTGTTCACTGTGAGTGTGCGCTTGGGAGCGGCGACGATGAGCCGGGTCTATCCGTTCGACGAGGCGGCGACGGCCCGAGCTGTCATCGATGACGACGGAACGCTGGTGGAGTGGAACGAGGGCGCGCGGCGCCTGCTCGGCCACCCCGCCGCCACGGTCGTGGGCCGCCCCGCCGCGCGACTGCTCCTCGGGCCTGCCCCCACCCTGCCCCGGGGCTCCCGCTGGCACGGCACGCTCGCCGTGCGCCACCTCGACGGCCACAGCGTCGACGTCTGGCTGCTGGCCCGGTACCGCCCGGCGCCCGACGGCGCGGGGAACCGGTGGATCCTGGTCACCCCGGTGCCCCACGCGGAGCCGCCCGGCGCCGACGATCCGCTGGGCGAGGCGGGCCTGATCCAGTCGCCGTGCGCGATCGCGGTGTACGACGAGGAGCTGCGGCTGCGCCGGATGAACGACGCCATGTCCGTGGTCTCCGGGCTGCCGGAGGACCACGCACGGGGGCTGCGGTTCACGGAGCTGGTCGACGGTCCGCAGAGCGAGGAACTGGCGCAGGGCATGCGCGAGGTGCTGGCCACCGGCCACCCGCTGGACGTGCGGACCTTCATGCGGGCCGGCGGCGAGAGCGGGGCGCACGCCTGGCTCGCCCGGATGGCGCCGGTGCACGACCGCGCGGGCCGGGTGCGGGGCGTGTGCCTGGCCGCGCACGACGTCAGCGACAGCCACCGGGCCCGGCAGCGCCTCCAGCTGGTCAACGAGGCGAGCATGCGCATCGGCACCACCCTCGACGTCACCCGGACGGCGCAGGAACTGGCCGACATGTGCGTCCCCGCGCTCGCCGACTTCGTCACCATCGACCTGCTGGATCCCGAGGAGTACGGCGGTGAGCCCCCGGCCCGTGTCGCCACCCCGGTGACCCTGCGCCGGGCCGCCCACCGTTCGGTCCTGGACGGGGTGCCGGAGGCGGTGATGGAGCCGGGGCAGACCGAGCGCTATCCGGGCGGCTCCCCGCAGGCGGACTCGCTGACCGCGGGCCGCACACTTGTCTTCTCCAGGACAACGGGCGGCACGAGCCCCTGGATGAACTGGAACAGCGCCCGCACCCGGCAGGTGCGGCGCTTCGGCATCCACTCCACGATGTCGGTCCCGGTGCGGGCCCGCGGCCTCACCCTGGGCGTCGCGGTCTTCGTACGGCACCGCCGCCCGGACAGCTTCGACGCCGACGACCGGATGCTCGCCGAGGAGATCACCGCCCGGGCCGCGGTCTGCATCGACAACGCCCGGCGCTACTCGCGCGAGCGGGAGACCGCCCTCGCCCTGCAACGCAGCCTGCTGCCCCGCACCTTGCCGCGCACGGCCGCGCTGGAGGCGTCCTCCCGGTATCTGCCGGCGGCACGCGCGGGGGTGGGCGGCGACTGGTTCGATGTGATCCCGCTGTCGGGGCTGCGGGTCGCGATGGTCGTCGGGGACGTGGTCGGGCACGGCGTCCAGGCCTCGGCCGCCATGGGCCGGATGCGCACCGCCGTACGCACCCTCGCGGACATCGATCTCGCCCCGGACGAACTGCTCACCCACCTGGACGACCTGGTGATGCGGCTCGCCGAGGAGACCGGCCGGGACGGCAGCACCGGCGAGGTCGGCTCGACCTGTCTGTACGCGGTCTACGACCCGGTGTCGCGGCGCTGCACCCTGGCCCGCGCCGGGCATCCGCCGCCCGTCGTGCTGCCGCCGGGCGGCCGCCCGCACCAGCTGGACCTGCCCGCGGGCCCGCCGCTGGGCCTCGGCGGCCTGCCGTTCGAGTCCGCCGAGGTGGAGCTGGCGGAGGGCACGGTGCTCGCGCTGTACACGGACGGTCTGGTCAAGTCCCGGGACCGGGACGGGGACGCCGGGCGCGCGATGCTCTTCGAGGCGCTGAGCGCGGGCGGCGGCTCGCTGGACCTGTCCTGCGACCGGATCCTGCACACCCTGCTGCCGTCCGGCGGCGCCGCCGACGACGTGGCGCTGCTGCTCGCCCGTACCCAGGGGCTGCCCGCCTCCCAGGTGGTGACCTGGGACATCCCGGCGGACCCGGCGCTGGTCGCGCCGATCCGCAAGCAGGTGGTGGAGCAGCTGGACGTATGGGGGCTGAGCGAGGCGTCGTTCACGGCGGAGCTGGTGGTCAGCGAGCTGGTCACCAACGCCATCCGCTACGGCGCCCATCCGATCCGGCTCCGGCTGATCCATGACGCGGCCACGCTGATCTGCGAGGTCTCCGACACCAGCCACACCGCCCCGCATCTGCGCCGGGCCAAGACCTTCGACGAGGGCGGCCGGGGGCTGCTGCTGGTCGCCCAGCTCACCCAGCGCTGGGGCAGCCGGCACACCGGGGACGGCAAGACGATCTGGGCGGAGCTGCCGCTGTTCGAGGAGGACGACCAGCCGCCGGTCAGGGGCTCGTGAGCCAGGGCCGTACCTGTCTGCGGGCCTCGTGCAGCCGGGACTTGAAGGTGCCGAGGGGGATGCCGGCGCGTTCGGCGGCCTCGGCGTAGTCGAGCTGGCAGATGTCCCGGTAGACCAGCGGCGCGACCAGCTGCGGATGCTCGCGCTCCAGCCGCTCCAGCGCCTCCAGCAGGTCCACCCGGGAGCCGGCGATGACGCTGGTGGTGCGCGGGTCGACGGCGTGCGCCGGCTCGATGACGACGGGCTGCTCGGCGGCCCGCCGCTTCAGCTCGCGGTACTTCTGCCGGCAGCAGTTGGCAACCACGGTGTACAGCCAGGTGCTGAAGCGGCTGCGGCCCTCGAAGGTGCCGATGTGCCGGGCCACTTGGAGCAGTACGTCCTGGGCGGCCTCCTCGGCGTCCTCCCGGCAGGGCAGGAAGCGCCCGCAGCGGCGTACGACATCGGGCCGCAGCTCGGTCAGCAGCCGGTCCAGGGCCGCCGGGTCCCCGGCGGCGGCATACCGGGCGAGTTCCTCCACCGGCGCCTCGTCCCGCACGTCACGCTCCCCTTCGAGTCGATCTCAGGGCAGGCATGATAGTCGTATGCACTCCCTGGAGCGGATCGGCCGCTACCGTCTCGAACGGCCGCTGGGCACCGGCGCCTTCGCCACCGTGTGGCTCGCCCATGACCCGGAGCTTCAGGCCCCGGTGGCGGTGAAGGTGCTCGCCGAGAACTGGGCGCACCGGCTGGACGTCCGGGAGCGTTTCCTCTCGGAGGCGCGGCTGCTGCGCCGGGCCGGTTCCAGCCGGGTGGTGCAGGTCTACGACATCGGTGAACTCCCGGACGCAAGGCCGTACTTCGTGATGGAGTACGCCGACGGCGGCACCCTCGCCGATCTGCTGCGGGACGGTCCGCTGCCGGTGCCGGAGGCGCTGGCGCTGACGGCTCAGGCGGCGCGGGCCGCCGCCGCGCTGCACGAGGCGGGGATCGTGCACCGCGACATCAAGCCGACCAACGTACTGCTGCACACCGCTCCGGACGGCTCCCGGCGGGTGCTGCTGGCCGATCTGGGGCTCGCCAAGAGCCTGGCGCAGGGCTCGGTGCTGACCCTGGCGGCGGGGTCGGCGGGCTACCGGCCGCCGGAGCAGGCGGAGCCCGGCGCGGGCATCGACGAGCGGGCCGACGTCTACAGCCTGGGCGCGGTCGGCTACGAGCTGGTCACCGGGAGCGTGCCGGGTCCGCCCGGCAAGGTGGTGCCGCCCGCACGGCTGCGGCCGGGCCTCGGCGAGGACGTGGCGCGGGCGCTGCTGCGGGCGCTGGAGCCGGACCGGGCGCGGCGCTGGCCCGGCGCCGGTGCGTTCGCGGCCGAGCTGGACCGGCTGGCGGGCCGGCCCGCGGCCGCGGGGAGGACCGCGCGGCCGCGTCTCGACCGGGTCCGGGGGCGGCTGAACACGGTGACGCTGTCGGTGGCCGCGCTGGTCGCCGCCGCGCTGGCGGCGGTCACGGTGACCGTGGTGCTGCACCGCGGCGGGGCCCCGGAGCAGCCGCGGGTGGCGGACGCGGGCGGCCGGGTGAGTGTCCGGGTGCCCGCGAGCTGGGACCGCGAGCTGCGCGACTCCGGCTGGGACCCGCGGGTACTGGGCCTGGGCTCCGGGCATGAACCGGGTCTGGTGGTGGCCGACGACCTGGCCCGCTGGCCCGAGCTGACCGCCCCGGTCGACGGAGTGTTCGTCGGGGTCAGCGCGCACGGCGATGTCACCGCACGGGTGAAGGCGCTCGCGCACTCCGCCTGCCACTACTCCAGCAGCCGTGATTTCCGCGGTGCCGACTGGCACGGGCTGGTGCGGGCCTGGAGCGGCTGTCCGGACGGCGGTTCGATCACCGAGTCCGCGCTCGTCCCGGCGGGCGGCGCCACCGAGCCGCAGGTGTATGTGCAGCTACGCCAGCGGGGTGACGGCGACGCCACCGATGGCGTACTGCGCTCCCTGCGGGTGCGCTGAGGGGTGAGCCGAGGGTCGGTCCGGGGCCGAAGCGGGAAAAAGAATCCTCGTGTTCCGAACTTTTCCCACCCTCCGTGCATCGGAGTGGGGTGACGGCGCACTCGGCACCGTAGGCACGCGTCCATCCGCGTGCCCCGACCAACCAGGAGTGTTGAGCGACATGGTGTACACCCCACGGTCCGCGCGGCGCGGAGCCCTGTTCGCGGGCTCGGTCGCCGTGCTGGGCCTGCTGACCGCCTGCGGCACCGGCCAGACCGTGCACAGCAGTTCCCCCATGACGTCCTCGGGTACGGCGGCGCCCGCGACCGGCGACTCCTCCGCACCGGCGCCCTCCGGCACCCCGACCGCGTCCTCCCCCGTCTCCTCCGTCTCCTCCGTGCCCACCGGCGCCCCCTCGACGGCGCCCACCCGGGCGACCGCCACCTCGGGCGGGGGCACCACCGCCGCGGCGAGCACCCGCTGCCACACCTCCGAACTGCGGGCCTCCGTGGGCCGCAACGACCCGGGCGCCGGGCAGGAGAACTTCCCCGTGGTGCTCACCAACACCTCCGGGCGCACCTGCACCGTGCGCGGCTTCCCGGGCGCGGCCTTCGTGAACGCGTCCGGCGGCCAGCTCGGCCCCAACCCCGGCCGGGAGTCGGGTTCTTCGACGACGGTCACGCTCAAGCCGGGCCAGAGCGCCTGGGCCGGGCTGACCTTCTCCAACCCGGGGGTCAGTGGCGCGAAGACGGCCAAGCCGGCGGCCCTGCTGATCACCCCGCCGGATGAACGCGATCATCTGAAGGTGACGTGGACGGGCGGTGAGGTCCCGGTCTCCGGCAACTCCTCGGCCGTCTTCCTGACCGTGTTCAGCCCCGGCACCGCTCCCTGACCGTGCCGCCCCGGCCGTCGCGAGGCGGCCGGGGCCATCTGTTTTCATGGGCGGGAAAGCGTGATCGAATCCGGAAGGACCCGCCCTGAACAGCGCGCTCGCCGAAGCACTCGCCGTGGTACTGCTCCTCGCGGTGCTCGCCTTCGCCGTCGTACGGCCCTTCGGGTGGCCGGAGGCGGTCATGGCCGTCCCGGCCGCCGGGATCGTGATCGCCTCCGGCGCCATCTCCCTCGACCACGCCCGCGCCGAGGCCGAGCGGCTGGGTCCGGTGGTCGGTTTCCTCGCGGCGGTCCTGGTGCTCGCCCACTTCTGTGCCGTGGAGGGCCTGTTCCGGGCGTGCGGGGCATGGATGGCCCGCTGGGCGGCGGGGCGTCCGGTACGGCTGCTGACGGCGGTCTTCGTGCTCGCGTCCGCCATCACCGCCGTACTCAGCCTGGACGCCACGATCGTGCTGCTCACCCCGGTGGTGTTCGCCACCGCCGCGCGCACTGGCGTACGCCCCAAGCCGCATGTGTACGCCTGCACGCATCTGTCGAACACGGCGTCGCTGCTGCTGCCGGTGTCCAATCTGACGAACCTGCTGGCGTTCGCGGCGAGCGGGCTGAGCTTCACCCGGTTCGCCGGGCTGATGGCGCTGCCGTGGCTGGCGGCGATCGCCGTGGAGTACGTGGTGTTCCGGCGGTTCTTCGCCGGTGACCTCGCGGCGGCGGCCCCGGCGGGCCGGGACACCGGCGAGCCGCCCGTCTTCCCCCGGTTCGCGGTGGTGACCGTGGTCTGCACGCTGGCCGGGTTCGTGGTGGCCTCGGCGTTCGGCGTCGAGCCCGCCTGGGTGGCGGCGGCCGGGGCGCTGGTGCTGGCCGGGCGGGCGCTGCTGCGCCGCGAGGCGAGCCCGGTGGCGGTGGTGCGGGCGGCGGCCCCGGCGTTCCTGGCGTTCGTGCTCGCGCTGGGCGTCGTGGTGCGGGCGGTGGTGGACAACGGGCTCGCCGATGTGCTCGGGCATGTGGTGCCGGGCGGCACCGGGCTGCCCGCGCTGCTGGGGATCGCCGCGCTGGCCGCCGTCCTCGCGAACATCGTCAACAATCTGCCCGCCGTACTGGTCCTGCTGCCGCTCGCGGCCCCGGCGGGCCCCGGCGCGGTGCTCGCGGTGCTGCTCGGGGTGAACATCGGCCCGAACCTGACCTACGCCGGGTCGCTGGCCACTCTGCTGTGGCGGCGGATCGTGCACCAGCACGAGCACGGTGTGAACCTCGGCGAGTTCACCCGGCTGGGTCTGCTCGCCGTGCCGTCCTCCCTCGCGGTCGCGGTGGTGGCACTGTGGGGGTCGCTGCACGTTCTGTGACGGGAGGCCGACCCGATGCGGGTGATCGTCTGGCTGGTCGAGGGCACCTGGCCCGCCTGTGTGGACGCCGTGCGCACGCATGCGCCGGAGTCCGCCGAGGTGGTGCTGCTGCATGTCAGCGGACCCGATGTGCCCGGGGTCGCGCACGGCGCGTTCGCGGGGCTGCTGGGCCGCGGGCACCCGGAGCGCGATCCCGGTGTCCTGCTGGAGGAGTTGGGCGGGACGTCGGCGGCCGAACTCCTGGCGGCGGCGGCCGAGCGGCTGGGCCGGCCCGCCGTGTGCGAGGAGCGCGCGGGCCGGGTGGAGCGGGAGGTGGTGGCCGCCGCCGAGGGGGCCGATCTGCTGGTGCTGGCCCGGGACGGCGACCGGTCCCGGCTCGGTCCGCGCAGCCTCGGCCCGGCGGTCCGCTTCGCCGTCGACCACGCCCCCTGCCCGGTCCTGCTGGTCTGGCCCGAACCGGCCCCCGGCCTCGCGACCATCCCCCCTCC
>NZ_MUNF01000127.1 GCF_002154555.1 Streptomyces murinus | reverse complement strand
GGGTCGTACGGCGGCGGCCGGATGGGTGACGGCGGCGGGTCGCACGGTAGTGGCCGGGCGGGTGACGGCGGGCGGACCATCAGGACCGACATCCCCGCCCGCCTCGATCGCCTCCCGTGGTCCCGCTGGCACTGGACGATCGTGATCGGCCTCGGCACCGTATGGATCCTGGACGGTCTGGAGGTCACGGTCGTCGGCAACATCGCCAGCCGGTTGGCCGAACCGGGCAGCGGCCTGTCGATCACATCCGGTCAGATCACGGGCACGGCCGCCGCGCTGTACGTCGCGGGCGCGTGCGTGGGCGCGCTGTTCTGGGGCCGGCTGACCGACCGTTACGGCCGTAAGAAGCTGTTCATGATCACCCTGGCGGTGTATCTGGTGGCGACGGCCCTGACCGCGGTCTCCTGGGAGGCCTGGTGGTTCTTCCTCTTCCGCTTCCTGACCGGCTTCGGTATCGGCGGTGAGTACGCGGCGATCAACTCCGCGATCGACGAGCTGATCCCGGCCCATTACCGCGGCCGTGTCGACCTGATCATCAACGGCAGTTTCTGGCTGGGCGCGGTGGGCGGTTCGCTGCTGTCCATCGTGGCGCTGAACACCGGCCTGCTGCCGATGAACGTGGGCTGGCGGCTGACCTTCGCGCTGGGCGCCGTACTGGCGCTGGTGATCCTGCTCGTACGGCGGCACGTCCCGGAGAGTCCGCGATGGCTGCTGATCCACGGCCGGGACGAGGAGGCGGAGGAGATCGTCACCGGCATCGAACGGCAGGTGGAGGCGGAGAAGGGCGTCCGGCTGCCGGCGACGGACGTGCGGCTGGCCATCCATCAGCGCAAGAGCGTCACCTTCCGGGAGATCGCCCACACGGTCTTCGGGCGGTACCGCAGGCGCGCGGTGCTCGGCTTCTCGCTCTTCATCGGGCAGGCGTTCCTGTACAACGCGATCACCTTCGGCTTCGGCGCGATCCTGACGAAGTTCTTCGCCGTGCCGACGGACCGTACGGGCTACTACTTCGCGGTCATCGCCGTCGGAAACTTCTGCGGCCCGCTGCTGCTGGGCAAGCTCTTCGACACGGTCGGCCGCCGGGTGATGATCTCCTCGACGTATCTGCTGTCGGGTCTGCTGCTGTTCGGTACGGCGTGGCTGTTCGACCGGGGGGTGCTCAGCGCGACGACGCTGACGGCGTGCTGGTGCGCGGTCCTCTTCTTCGCCTCGGCGGGCGCGTCCAGCGCGTATCTGACGGTGTCGGAGATCTTCCCGATGGAGACGCGTGCGATGTCCATCGCGTTCTTCTACGCCCTGGGTACGGCGGCCGGCGGTATCAGCGGCCCGCTGCTCTTCGCCGACCTCACCGGCACGGGCCGGGTCGGCGACACGGTCCTGGCCTTCTCCATCGGGGCGGCGCTGATGTGCGTGGCGGGCCTGGTGGCGGCGGCGCTGGCGGTACGGGCGGAACGGCGGCCGCTGGAGGAGGTGGCGACGCCGTTGACGGCGGTCGCGGAGGGTACGGCGGCATCGTCGGCGGGCCCGGGCGCCGGCACCCAGGGCCCGCCGACGGTGGGCAGGCCGTGAGCCCTGGGCGGTTTCCGTCTGTCCGGCTCAGGCCTTGCGGTCGGCGACGGCCCAGGAGGCGAGGGCGACGGCACCGGCGACACCGAGGACGGAGGGCCAGGCGCCGATCTTCTTGGCGAGCGGGTGGGATCCTGCGAAGGCGCCGACATAGGCGGCGGTCAGCACACCGGCGGTGGCGTTCCCGGCCTGCTTGCGCCACTGCTGGGCGGCGGCGGCACCGGCGACGGCGAGTACAGCCCCGCCGAGCGGCCGCTTCTTCGTCCACCGGGCGACCCCGTACCCGCCGACGAGCCCGCTCGCGGCGACGACAGCGCTGGGAACCCTGGCCATGCATGCCTCCGAATGTCGTATCCGAACGTCGTATCCGAATGTCCGTAGAGGATGCCGAGGCTAGCGCGCGGGCGGCGGCGCTTACCTAACCTGAGTCGCGGCTTGTCAACTTTCCGGCTGCGCGCTATATAAATACGCGTAGGGCATCGCACCCAGTACCTTGAGAAGGGAGTGACCCGTGATGCTCATGCGTACCGACCCGTTCCGCGAACTCGACCGACTCGCGCAGCAGGTGATCGGTGGCACCGCCCGTCCGTCGGCGATGCCGATGGACGCCTACCGTTCCGGTGACGAATTCCTGGTCCACTTCGACCTCCCCGGCGTCGATCCGGAGACGATCGAGCTGGACGTCGAGCGCAACGTCCTCAATGTCCGCGCCGAGCGCCGCGATCCCGCCCCCGAGGACGCGCAGAAGCTGGTCGCGGAGCGGCCGACGGGCACCTTCACCCGGCAGCTCTTCCTCGGCGACACCCTGGACACGGAACGCATCGACGCCTCCTACGAGTCCGGCGTCCTGACCCTGCGCATCCCGGTCGCCGAGCAGGCGAAGCCGCGCCGCATCCGGATCGCCGGCGGCACCCCGTCCCGCAAGCAGCTCACCGGCTGACCCCCTCCGGGGAGGGGCGGTACCCATAAGTCCCGCCCCTCCCCGGGCCGTTCGGCCCCGCACACTTGCCCACCCGTCCCGATCCACCCGTACGGCGACGGGGTACGGAACCACTGGACGTACCGGACGCCCGCGCGCCCCGCAGAGGCAGCGGGGGCGCGGAAGGAGCGCAGAAGGAGCCATGACGATGACCACGACGGTGCCG
>NZ_MUNF01000126.1 GCF_002154555.1 Streptomyces murinus | reverse complement strand
CGGGCACCAGCCCCTCCCCGCGGGGAGGGGCTGGTGCCCGCAACGGCCTTCGCCGATCCCCTCATTCCCGATTGGGGCCCGCCCATGACCGACACCGCTCCTCCGCACATACCGCCATCGGCCCAGGTCACCCTCGCCGACGGCCGGGTGGAGATCGCCCCCGGCACTCCACAGCCCAGCGGCCGCTACGCCAACGAGGACCTGCTGCCGGTCCCGGCCGGCCGGCGCACCTGGACGACGTACAACTTCTCCGCGCTGTGGGTCGGCATGGCCCACAACACCGCCTCCTGGACGCTGGCCTCCGGTCTGATCGCCGTCGGCATGGACTGGAAGCAGGCGGTGTTCACCATCGCCGTCGCCAACCTGGTCGTCCTGGTGCCGATGCTGCTGACCGGGCACGCCGGACCGAAGTACGGCATCCCCTTCCCGGTCTTCGCCCGCGCCTCCTTCGGGGTGCGCGGCGCCAACCTCCCCGCCGTCGTACGGGCGTTGGTGGCCTGCGGCTGGTTCGGCATCCAGACCTGGATCGGCGGCGAGGCCATCTACTTCCTCGCCGGGAAACTGATCGGCCACAGCTGGTCGGACGCCGCGCACATCGGCGGCTACGCCTGGACCATGTGGCTGTCGTTCGCCCTCTTCTGGGTGCTCCAGGTCGCCATCATCTACCGGGGTATGGAGACCATCCGCCGCTTCGAGAACTGGGCCGCGCCGTTCGTGCTGGTCGGCGCGTTCGTGATGCTGTGGTGGATGGCGTCCGAGGCGGGCGGGGTCGGGCCGCTGTTCGACCAGCCGTCCACGCTCGGCTGGGGCGGCGGGTTCTGGAAGCTGTTCTGGCCGTCCCTGATGGGCATGATCGGCTTCTGGTCCACGCTGTCGCTGAACATCCCGGACTTCACCCGCTACGGCCGCAGCCAGAAGGCCCAGACCTGGGGCCAGGCACTCGGTCTGCCCACCACGATGACGCTGTTCGCGTTCCTGTCCGTGCTGGTCACCTCCGGTTCGCAGGCCGTCTACGGCAAGCCCGTCTGGGACCCGGTACAGCTGGCCGCGAAGACCGACAACGTGGTCGGTCTGCTCTACGCCCTGGTCACGGTCCTGGTGGCGACCCTCTCGGTGAACATCGCCGCCAACCTGGTCTCCCCGGCCTTCGACTTCTCCAACGTGGCGCCCAGCAAGGTGAGTTTCCGCACCGGCGCGCTGGTCACCGCGGTCCTCGCCGTACTGATCTTCCCGTGGAAGCTGTACTCCGACCCGCAGGGCTACATCTTCACCTGGCTCGGCCTGGTCGGCGGGCTGCTCGGCACCGTCGCGGGCATCCTGGTGGCCGACTACTGGATCGTGCGCCGCACCCGGCTGGACCTCGCCGACCTCTACCGCGCCGGCGGCCGGTACTGGTACGCGGGCGGCTGGAACTGGCGGGCGGTCCTCGCCTTCGTCGTGGGCGGTGTCCTCGCGATCGGCGGCGCGAGCCTCAAACCGCTCTACGACGGCCGCCCGATCCCGGCCCTCGCCCCGCTCGCCGACTACGGCTGGGCCGTCGGCCTCGGCACCTCACTGGTGCTCTACCTGGCGCTGACCCTGCTGACCGGACGGCGGGAGGGTGCGACACCGGCCGTGTGAGCGAGGGGTCCGGTTCGGCCGGGCGTCCCACCTCCGACGGCATGCGGGGGGTGGGGCGTCCGGCCAACTTGCCTCTTGGGGCCGTCCGTTGTCATTCGTCGGACGGCGCCTGCGGGCACGCGTCGACCGCGGCCAGGGACCCGGCCCGGTCGAGCAGCACGGTGACCTCGCCGGTGTCCGTCTTCACGAGCAGGCGTCCGGCGTCCGTGCGCACCGGCTCGCCGCACACCTCCCCGGAGGGGGTGCGCACCAGGATCCGGGGGCCGTCCTTCTCGGGGCCGTACCAGGTGAGCGCCACCCCGGTGACGAGCATCGAGCCGCACGCGATCGTCAGCACCACCCCGCGGGTGAGGGCCCGCACGGTGCGGCGGGTCTCCATGTGGTCGCCGAGATGCAGCGCGGTGGCCGCCGCGGGGACGCCGGTCGGCAGCCGGACGCCGATGGGCGCCCCGTGCGCCGCCCTGAGCAGCAGCAGCGCGCCGAGGGTGCCGAACAGCAGGCACAGCAGCAGCGCGCCGCCCACCAGGGCGTCGTACGGAGGGGCCAGTTTCCCGACGTCGGTACGGCCCTTGATCAGGCCGAAGCCGAGCAGCCCGGCGAACAGGGCCGCGAGCCCGTTGCGCCAGGCGAGCGCCGCCTCCCGGGCGCGGGCCAGCTCACCGGCGAGCAGCTGTGTGGTCAGCCGGCCCGCCTCGCGGTCGGCGGGGGTCGCGGGCGGGCCCGGCTGCACGTACCAGCGCGGTGTCATCTGCGCTCCATGAGGACGTTCCAGTAGGCGCCGCACCCCTTCTCCTCGGGCGGCCGTCCCGGGTGTTCGGCCGTGCACTCGCAGAGCACCGGGACATGCGCGGGGCGGGGCACCCGGCGCGGGGTGCGGAAGACCCGGTCGGTGTGCGTGTATGTGAACGCACAGCCGCAGCGGGGGCAGCGGCCGTGCAGTACGGCCACCCCGTCGTCCGCGGCCTCGATCCGAAGACCGCTCGTGTAGCGCACCGCGTAGTCGTTCCGGGTGGTCTCCACGTACGGTTCGAGGGCGCCGGGCACCGGTGCGGAGTGCGTCACCGCATCCCCTCCTTCTCGGATCCTCATGCGGGCAACAAGGCGTCCAGCATGGCGAGTTCGCCGCCCCGGTGCCATGGGCGGAGCCGATCACGCCCCGAACTCGCCCGGGAGGAAGGCCCACCGGCCCCCGGGAGCGCCTGGATCGGGCGGAATCCGTCCGGGAACCGGGCGTTGTCCGGCAGGATGCCGGGAAGAGACGCGAGCACCGTCCACCGGGACCGGGGGAGCGGGCACCATGGCGGCGGAGGGGATGACGCATGAGTGGAGCCGGGGCCGTACCAGTGAGCGACCGCGTCGCCGCCGCGCTCGCACGCGCGGCCGAGATCTCCGTCCCGATGGACCCGGACACGTACGAGGGAACACGGGGGCCGGAACTCGACGCGCTGACCGATGAACTGGCGCAGATACAGGCGGAGTTGGAGTCGGCCCAGGGGTGCGAGGCGCAGGCCGCGCTGGTGGCGGCGCGGCTCGGCAGATGCCTCGCCCTGCGGTGCGTCCTGGCGGGCGTCCCGGCCGACCGGGAGCGAGCGGTGCGCCTGCTCGACGAGGCCCGGACCGCGGTCCCGCTCGACGAGCCGGACCGGGAGGCCGCACGCCGGGACCTCGTGCTGCTGCTCGGCTCACGCCTGATGACGGTGAACCGCGACCTCTCGCCCGGGTCCGACAGCCGGTGGACCATCGACCAGCTGATGTCGATGCTGGAGGTCGGCGCCCCGCTCACACACGGCGGTACGGGCCTGCTGGAGGACACCGGACTGCTCGTACGGCTGCTGCTCGAACGGGAGGAGGAGCAGATGCCCCCTGAGCTGCGCGCCAACCTGCTGGGTCTGGGGGCGCTGACCGAGGCGGTGCTGAAGGGCGACCTGGGCGCGGTCGCCGACGGGGCCCGCGGTCTCCTCGGAGCCATGCCGGACCTGCGGGTGCCGGGACCGCTGCGCGCGCTGCTGCCGTCGTTGTTCGCCATGCTGGAGGACTCCCTCGCGGGACTCCCGCCCGAGGCGCAGGGGATCGTCCCCGCACCGGACGGCGACCCCGCGGACCCCGACGAGGAGGCGGAGCAGCGGCACACCCGCATCCGGTTCCTCGCCCTGGCCGAGGTGATGTCACCCGAGACCCTCGCCCCCGAGGAACTGCCCGAGCTGCTGGCCGAGTTGACCGGCACACGGGATCCCGTGACGGGCGAGGAGACCCGCGCGCCCCTCCAGTCCCGGATGATCGCCGCCCTGCTCCACACCACCCTCGCCGCACGCTCCGGGGACATGGAGGGGTTCCGGGCAGCGCTCCGGCTGATGCACGAGGCGTACACCGACGGCGAACTCGACAGCCGCACCCACCGCGAATGGCTGCGCACCGTCGTGCCCGGAGTGCTGGCCGCGGCCTTCCTCACCGGGGGCAGCCTCCAGGACGAGGACATGTCCCGGACCCTGCTCGAAGCCCAGCGCTGGGACGAGGACCCCGAGGACGGCAACCTGGCCGCGAGCCTGCGCATGTGCGGGGAGGTCACCCGGCTCCAGGGGAGGCTGACGGCCGCCCTGGACAGCGGTGACGGCGACGCGGTCGAGGACATCATCGAAGCGCTGTGCGAACTGGAGCTGGACGAGGCCTTCGAAGGCGCCGAGGAATGGACCGGTGTGCTGGCCGGCTTCGTGCTCGGCTACGCCTATCTGGGCCGCGTGGTGCTCGCCGCCTCGGCCGAGGACCGGGCGGAGCATCTGCGGGCGGCCGCCCATCACCTCCAGCGGGCCGTGGAGACCTCCGTGGACGTGCCCGTCCTGCGCGGCCTCCTCGACAGCAGCTGGGCCGGGCTGATCGCGCTGACCGCGATTGCCGAGTCGGATCCCAGCCGGATCGCCGAGGGCGTACGGCGCACCAGGAAGACCCTGGACAACCCCGGCTTCACCCCGGGCGTACGCCCCTGGGCGCGCGGCGGCATCGCCATCGCCCTGGACACCCTGCACCAGCTGACCGGGGACCCCGAACCGCTGGACGAGGCGATCGCGGAGCTGACCCAGGGCTTGGCGGAACTGCCCGACGGCATGCCCAACGGCGCCCGCCTCACCTGGGACCTGGCCGCGCTCCGGGCGAAGCGCGCGACCCTCGGGCCGGGCGAGGCCGACACCGGGGAACTGCGCGCGGCCGTCGGCCTCGCCCGTGCCTCGCTCCGGCTCGCCGCCGACGACGTACTGCTCCAGCAGGGCACCCACCGCGGACTGCGCATCGCGCGCGGGGCGGCCGACCGGGGCCGCAGCGCGGCCTTCTGGGCGCTGCGCGCCGGGCTCACCGAGGAGGCGATGGCGTGTCTGGAGGAGGGCCGCTCCCTGGTGCTCGGCGCGGCGGCCGTCTCGGCGGGCGTCGCCGACCGCCTGGCGGCCCTGGGCGAGACCCGGCTCGCCGAGCGCTGGCGCGCCGCCGCCGACGCGTCCCCGGGCCGGGCCGACGACCGCTCCCTGCTGGAACTGTCGGCCGCGGGCACCGGCCTGCCCGGCGTCCTGCGGGACCGCTCCCCGCTGGAGGTGCTGGCCGCGGCGGGCGCGGGCACCCCCGATCTCCCCGGCGACCTGCGCCGCCGCTCCCTGGACGCGCTGCGCGGCCAGGGCGACGACATCGACGCGCAGTCGGTGCCCGCCGCCGGGAGCGATCTGCGCGCCGGGCTGGCGGAGACGGGTGCGGACGCGCTGCTGTACCTGGTCCCCGGCGTCGACGGCACGGACGGCGCGGTGCTGGTCGTCACCCGCGACGGCCCCGCCCAGGCGCTGCCCCTGCCCGCTCTCGCCCCTGCCGGGCGCGCGCCCGTGGCGGAGTACCTGGAGGCCGGTGCGCACTGGCAGCGCCTGGAGGCCGCCGCCCTCGAGTGCCCCGACGCCGTCAACCCGAGGGACACCGAGCGCGCCGAGCGGCGCTGGCTCGGCGCGCTCGGTGTCCC